>JAJDNV010000060.1 GCA_022340545.1 Acidobacteriota bacterium
CGGTCGTCGAGCCGTCGCCGGTGGCGCAGCAGCTGGACGAAGACGTCCTGGGCCGCGTCCCTGGCCTCCTCCCGGTCGCCGAGGAGCTCGCGGCAGCGCCGCACGACCATCGGGCCGTATCTCTCGAAGAGCCGATCAACGTCGAGACCGGGCTGCGGCATCTCAATTGACCAACACGGTGGAGGTCACTTTCTGTCACTCCTCGCCGCGTGCTTCCGGGCATCCAGGAGTGTGGACGCGGCCTGGGGGCTGCCTCCTGCCGGGGCTAGAAGTTCCAGCGAATCCCCAGAGAGGGCACGAGGGGCAGGCCGCTGCGGTAGAGGGGAACGGTCCGCACCGTCCCGTCGTCTTCTACGCGGTAGTCGACGAGCCGCTTCAGGCCTCGCGGGTTGTCCCGGTTGAGGAGGTTCGTCACCTCGAGGAAGACGCTCCAGGTGCCCGGACCCACTTCGAAGACCCGGCTCGCGCGCAGGTCGAGTCGCAGATAGTCCGGGTACCGCTCGGAGTTGCGGGGACCGAGGTAGGGATGGAGGCGCACCCCTCCGTCGGGTTGGGGCTCCGCCGTCCCGAGGATTACCGTGGTGGGCCAGCCGGTGTGATAGCGGCCGGCGAGGTTCACGTTCCACTTCTGGCCGGGTCGGAAGTTGAGGCTGAAGCTGGCGGTGTGCGGCTGGTCCCGGCTTCGCGGCACCCACTCACCCTCGATCTCGTCCTCGGCCCGCGCGAACGCATAGCTCAGCCACCAGCTCCACCGTGACCCGCTCGAATGTCGGAGGCTGACCTCGACGCCCCGGGCCTCGGCCCGGTCGGGAGCGACCAGGACGCGGTCGGACTCGAGCTCAGGGAAGAGCTCGATCGGGTTGAGGACGTTCTCGTATCGCGCGCGAACGTCGCTCAGCAGCTTCTGGTAGAGCTCCAGGCGGAGGTCGAATCCTCGGGCGACACGGTGCTCCACCGAGACCACGCGGTGCTCGGCCCGCTGCGCCGGCTGGAACTCGGTGACCCCGTCGCTCACCTGCAGCTCGTGGATGAGCTGCGGCTGATGGTAGAGACCCCACGCGCCGCGGAGGGTGGTGCGGTCCCCGAGCGCGTACGACAGGCTGAGGCGCGGGCTCAGCTGGCTGTCGTCGGCCCAGGTCTGGCGGTCCCACCGCAGACCGATCTCGGCCACCAGGTCGTCTCCAAGGCGCATGCGGTCGGCGGCATACGCCGCGTAGAGTTCGCCCTCGGGTTCGAGGGAGTAGTCGCGATCCCGGACGGAAGGCTCGGCACCCGAGACGAAGAGGCGGTCACGAACGGTCGAGTTACTCTGATGGCGGTAGCTGCCGCTCGCGCGCTGCGCCTCGAAGCCCCACTTGAGGAGGTGACGGTCGGCGAGATCCAGCTTCCAGTCCTGCCTGAGGCCAAGGACGTCGGAGCGGCGGCGGTCGTCGACGACACCGGTCTGGCTCGGCTCGTCGATCAAGCCTGTGATCTCGCGCTCCACCTGGGCCGCCGACAGCACCGTCTCCATGGACAGCCCCACCGCGGGCGAGGTCTTGAGGGACAGCCAGGCGTAGCGACCGGAGCTGGTCGCGTCCATCCGCTCGATGACGGTCTGCCCGTTCTCCTCGGTTTCGTCCTCGTAGCGAGTGCGGTCGCTGGCCCCCAGGACGTGGGCGGTGAGGATCGAGTGCCCACCGAGCGTATAGGAGACCTTCCCCATCACGTCGTAGAAGACGGGCTCGAGGCCGCTCTCCGGGTCGATCCACCGGATGACGTTGTCGAGATTGGTCCGACGGACCGTAGCCAGCCACCTTCCCCGCTCCGAAGCGAAGGGCCCCGCGCTCAGCAGCCCGAGGTGGGTGGTGCTGGCGACGAGGGATGTGCGCACCGGGCCCGAGGCCAGAGAGCTGATGTCGATGACGCCGCTCATCCGGTTGCCGAACTCGACGGGAAAGCCCCCGCTCATGAAGTCGAGGCCGTCGATCGCCTCGGCGTCGACGACGCTCTGAATCCCACCGAACAGCTCCTTGAGGTGAAACGCGTCGTGGATCTCGAGACCGTCCACGAGCACGAGGGTCTCGTCGATGTCGCCGCCCCGCACGTTGACCCGGCCGGAGAAGTCCTCCCCAGACGTGCCCGGAAGCCAGCGGACCGCGCGGAGCACGTCATCGGCGAAGTGCGGCACGCGCTCGATCTCCTGCCGGCTCAGGGACGTCGTCACCCCCGGCGTGGCCTCGTAGAGGGTGTACAGGCTGGGGGTGACGACGACCTCGCTCAGGAAGTGAGGGACCGGTTTGAGCTCGAAGGGCACGTGGCCCTGCGAGCCGTCCTTCATCTCGAGCGCCCGCTCCTGCGGGACATAGCCCTCGGCGCTCACCTGCAGGGTGCAGATCCCCGCCGTCGCCCCGGTGACGGCGAAGCGGCCCTCGGCGTCCGTGCGCGCGACCGTCCCGGTCTCGCGGAGCACGACCTCGGCGTCGGCCAGGGGTCGGCCGTCCGGCGTCCGCACGATGCCGGTGATCCGGCCCGCTCCTGCCTCCGGCGGCGATTCGGCGGCGCCCGCGGCGCCGCCCAGGAGAAGCAACCCGACGACGCCGAGCGTCAGCCGGGCCGCCCACGGGGTGGCATGCCCCCGGCGACGTGTGTGGTGTGTCGAAGCCCTCATCGGCGTGTCCTCCTTCTCGCGGCGCCCCCTGCTCACCGGACTTCAACACTCGAGGGCCCCCCATCTGTCACCGGGTGCCCGAGAGAGCGGCCGCGGCTGGACCCGGGGGCCCCGCACCTCGCCGGGGCCGACGCCGGCCGGGCCGGTTGGACAGCGGGGGATGCGGCCAAAGGCCCGCCCGGACGTCAGCGCGGGAGCGTGTGGGCTTTGCCGAAGGAGCAGGCCACGTTCACGCCGAGCCGGAACCCGCTGTAGTTGTCGTCCCAGCGCACCGGCTCCGAGAAGTCGACCATCCAGTTGTAGCCGCCACTGAGCCCGAAGCTCCAGGACAGGCCCCACGAGCGGCCGAAGTGGACGTCCACCCCGGCCCCGATGTGCCCCCCCGGGGTGACCAGCGTCTTGTTGCTGCCGACGCCACCGCCGGCAACGCTGGAGATCCCGGCGCTCTCGCCGATGACCGGTCCCAGCGAGGCCGCGAGATAGGGCTTCACCGCCCGAGGCGTCACCCGGTCTGCGAAGGGGTTCCATCGCACGCCGGCGAAGACGGCGGTCAGCGTCCGGGCCCCGGTGAACGACTCGGTCGGCGAGGTGCTGCGACCGGCCTCGAGGGTCACGTTGTCCACGCTCAGGGTGAGGGCCAGGTCCTCTCGGAGGTGACGTGCATAGGCGCCCCCGGAATACTGCTCTTCACCCACGACGCCTTCGATGACGGTGCCGGCGGGAGGCGACGGCTCGCCGGTCCGCCACATGCCGAAACGCACCTCCAGCCGGTTCCGGCCCGAGACCGCGTAGCGAGGGGGCGCCGGACCGCCGCGCCGGAGCGTCGGCTCGGGCGTGGTGGGATCCATCTGGGTGCCCTCGAGCACGACGGTGGCTCCCTCCTTCACCTCGGCGCGAGCGAGAAAGGCTTCCCCCGGCCGCTCGCAGCGCACCTCGTAGGTGCCGGGCGCGAGGCGTAGCTCGACCCTCCGCCCGCGGGCCTTGAAGAGCTCCGCCACCAGCTCTTCCCGGTCGTTGTGCACGTAGAAGCGACCGTCGAGGTCCTGAGCGAGGACGAGGCCGGCCGAGGCCTGCCGCAGGTCGGTCATCACCACGTCTCCGGTGCCCGAGAGCTGGATGTCGTACGCGGGGTGCTGGGCTCCGCCGCGGGTCTCCGCGGTGCGTCCGAGCGTCTCGTGGAAGGCGAATTGGTAGGCCTCGTTGAGGGTCACCTTCCCTTCGCCCGAGACGTCGGCGGCCCCACGCAGGCCGGAGAGCAGGTAGTGGGTGAAGAAGCTGCCGCCGATGCCCTCGGACTCCTGCGCCGCCTCGTCCGCCGAGCTCGAGGTGAGGAAGGCGTGACCCCGCATCTCCGACGACTCGTCGGCGAGGAAGGCCGGGCTCCGCCGGCCCCCCTTCAGGCGTGTGATGGCCCCGGACGCGCAGGCGTCGAGCACGACGATGCGAACGTCGGCGGGGACGGCGTCGATCCGGTCGCGCAGGGTGCGGTAGGAATAGCGGTCGTCCCCGAGGAGGAGGCCCCTCTCGTCGGCGTGTCCGGAGTAGTAGAACACGAACTCCGTCCGGCGGGGGGCACGAGAGCCCTCGCGTCGAACCGCCTCCGTCCGCTCGCGCAGCGTCTCGAGGGCCTTCTCGAGCGTCCCCACTCCGGGCTGCTCCAGGACGATGGCGTCACGTTCGTCGACGCCGCCAAGCTCGCGGAGGACGGCCGCGAACCGTTCGGCATCCGACACCGCGAAGCGGAGCGTGGGACGGTCCCCGCTCCCCTCGTTGGCACCGGCGATGAGGGCGTAGCGGCGCACAGTGGCGCCGGCGGCGCCGTCCGCGACGCCGAGGAGCAGCGCCAGGAGGATCGCCGCTGTCCATCGGGTCGTCATTGCTCCGACTCCTTCGCGAAGGGTGAGACACGCCAGCGGCCGGCAAGTGTCACCATCGAGTCCTGTTGGTGTGATCGGGCCGTGCCTCCCCCCGGCCGCGGGCCGGGCGGGAGAGAGGCTGCCAGGCTTCATCAGCGACGAGGCGTCGCGCCGTCGTGCGGGCCCGTCTTCTCGTGGCGTCCCATCACGTACATATAGAGATAGTGCTCCGCGCCGCCATCTTCGAGTACCGCCTCCTCATGGAGGGGTGTCCAGCCCGGGATCTCGTACTCGTGGCTGATCACGCGTGCGCCGGAGGCGAGGCGTCTCTCCATGATGGGCCGCAGCAGCTCGTTCGACTCAGGCAGGAGGTAGAGAGTCAAGACCGTGGCCCTGGAGAAGTCCGTAGCGGTCGCGTCCTCCACCCGGAACTCCACGAGCGGCTCCACTCCCGCCGTCTTCGCCAGTCGCCTCGCCTCATGAATACGGCGGGGGTCGAGGTCGACCCCGACGCCCCTCGCCCCGTAGCGCTCCGCCGCGGCAACGACGATGCGCCCGTCCCCGCAGCCGAGATCGAAGACGACGTCCTCTGGTCCGACCCCGGCGAGCTCGAGCATCCTCCCGACGACGGACATTGGGGTCGCCACGTACGGTGCCAGGTCGGGCACGTCCTCGCGGCCGTGGGAGCCCAGGAACAGGTCCACCTGCTGTCGACCGTCGTAGCGGAAGGCATAGTCCCCTCCCGGATCCAGTCGGTACTCGAGACGTCGACCGGCGCTCTCGAAGGCGATGTCAAAGACCGAGCCCGGGAATCGTACGACTGCGCCCGCCTGGAGCACGGACTCGGCCTCCGGGTGGTCGGCCGCGACCCGGGTGAGCTGGAACGACACCTCCTCGCGCGTGGCGTTGCGTATCGTCAGCTCGCGCCCCCGTCTGGGCGATTCGGCGGGGTCGTCGACGGTTCCGACACCGAGGGCGAGGATGACGCTGCAGAGCGGCGGCCCGATTCTCATTCTCGTAGCTCTTCTCGGAGGCGGGCGGCGGGCCCCAGCGCCGGGTTCGTGCCCATCCGCATCGCAACGTGGATGCTATCAGCGAGAGGGCGCGAGGCCGAGCCGTCAGCGCCCTTTGGAGTCAAGACATGCTAAGCTCGCCCCGCGTAGCAGTCTTGGTACAGAGGTTCCGCGTCAGTCCAGGTGAGATCGGCCCGGCGCCGGTCGGGTTCGGACGGCGACGGGCAGCAGAGCGGCGTCGAGGCGTCGCACGAGGAGGCGTCGTGCTGGTGAAGCCATCAAAGACGAGGACTATCGCTGTAGTCATTTGCGCCATTGGGCTGGCCACGGCGGGCAGCCTCGCGCAGGAACGCGGGGACCAACCGCTCGCCGACACCGCACTGGACACGAGCCTGACGGACGAGTGCGGCGGACGGAGCCCGAATCCA
>JAJDNV010000103.1 GCA_022340545.1 Acidobacteriota bacterium
CACTCGACGCTCACGAGCGACTCGGGACTCAGGTGCAGGCCCCAGTTGGCCGGACCGAGGATGTGCACGGCCCAGTCGCCGATGAGGCTGCTGCCGAAATCGTAGAAGCCGCGCCAGTTGAAGGGCAGGTAGAAGCCGAACTCCTCCCCCCCGAAGAATGGCCGGTCCCCACGCTGCCGCTCGGCGAACTCCCGATACTCGTCGTCGCCGGCAGTGAAGGGCCGGTCGGCCGCGGTGCCGAGCCACAGGTCCCAGTCCAGCGTCTCGGGCACCGGCGTCGCGTCGGGAATCCTCGTCATGCCCTGGGGCCAGCTGGGCAACGACCTCCACGCGTGGACCTCTCGCACGTCGCCGATCTCGCCCGACCACAGGATCTCGCAGGCCACGCGCGTGGCCTCGTGTGAGTAGCCCTGATTGCCCATCTGCGTGGCCACGGGGTACAAGGTCGCGGCCTGGGACAGGACACGTGATTCCCACGCGGTTCGGGTCAGGGGCTTCTCGAGATAGACGTGCTTGCCGAGCTGCATGCACGCCAGTGCGGCCGCCGCATGGTTGTGGTCGGGTATGCCGATGACCACCGCGTCGATGTCCTTGCCCGACTTGTCGAGCATCTCCCTATAGTCCTTGTATCTCGCGGCCTTGGGCCATTCCTTGAAACCCTTCTCGCCTCTTGTCCAATCGACATCGGCCAGCGCCACGACGTTCTCGACTCCCGCATGAGCCTTCACGAGGTCCTCGTAGGCCTGGCCACCGGCGCCGATTCCGGCGATGTTCAGCTTCTCGTTGGGTGACTTGTACCCCATGGCCTTCAGCGAGGGCATCCGGCCCAGGCCGGCCACCGCGGCGGCGTAGCTCGCCGAACGGATGAAGCCGCGTCGAGAGACGTGCTTGGACTTGGAAGAGTTCATGGTCTGCCTTCTCCTTGACAAAACTCTCTGCCAAGACCGGGCGCCCCGTCAAGCGCAGGCGGATGGCCCCTTGCGCCGCTGACCGCGGTCGTGCCACGGTTGTCCCCGAATCCACGATATCCGCACCGCATCACCACCCAGCGGGTACTCACTGGAGAGATCACATGGAGCTTCACGGAAAAGTAGGGCTGGTCGCCGGCGGAACGAAGGGCATCGGCGCGGCCTGCGCGGTCGAGCTGGCGAGGCGTGGGGCGAAGGTGAGCCTCGTGGGCCGGCATCTGGACGGCGAGGCGATCCGGACGAAGGAAGGTATCGAGGCGATGGGCGGGAGCTGCCTTGTGACAGGGGAGACGATGACCATCGACGGTGGCCTGAGCATGCGCGTCGCCTGAGCCCCGTGTCGAGGCTCACCTGCCGAGCAGACCGTAGAAGAACAGGTGGCTGAGGCTGCCGAGATACTCCTTGCCCCTCTTCAGCAGCTCCTTGTCCCGGTAGATCGCCATGTTCGCGCTGAGGTAGGCAATCACCGCGTCGTTCGAGAGATCCTGACGAATCGCGCCTTCCGCCTTGCCCTGCTCGACGAAGCGCATGAGGAAGGGGACCTGCCTCTCCGCCACGAATGACTCGTAGATGGCCTGGATCCTCGGGTCCTGCCAGTCGAAGCTCTTCAGGGATTCGTCGGTGATGTCGCTCCCGGCGTCTTGCCCGAGGGCGAAGAACCGCCGGAGCTTCTCCGCGAAGGGCACCTCCAGGTCGAGGACCGCCTCGGCCCTCGCGAGCGAGGAGCCCAGGTGCTCGCGGATGACGATCCCGAGCAGGGCATCCTTGCTCTCGAAGTAGTTGTAGATGCTGACCTGAGACACCCCCGCCCGGCGGGCGATCTCCGCCACCGGCGTGCGCGAGGGGCCCTTCTCGAAGAAGAGTGAGCGCGCCGCGTCGATAATCTTTCTCTTCTTGGCCCGGGTCCTCCGCTCGAAGCCATTCAAGGCCGGCGACTCCTCACCACCCCAGTATATGAAATCTCCATCGAGAATGTTACAAAACCTCTTGACAGCGGGGTCCCTCGGCGGGATATTGTGAAACGTGATGCTTAGCTGTTTCATAACTTGGGAGGGCCGCGGATGATCTCGGTCCGGCACCTGACGAAGCTCTATCGGAACGGCCGGGGGGTGAAGGACCTCACCTTCGAGGTCGGCGAAGGTGAGGTGTTCGGCTACCTGGGCCCCAATGGCGCGGGCAAGACCACCACCATACGGAACCTGCTGGGATTCCTGAGGCCGGACGGCGGGAGCTGCTCCATCGATGCCCTGGACTGCTGGAGGGAGGCTGATTCCATTCAGAGGTTTCTCGGCTACATCCCCGGAGAGATCGCCTTCATCGACGGCATGACCGGAGCGGGGTTTCTCGAGCTCCTGGCCGACATGAGGCAGATGCAGGACCGGACCCGGATCCAGGGGCTGACCGAACGCTTTCAACTGGATGCCTCCGGCCGGATCCGGCGGATGTCGAAAGGGGCGAAGCAGAAGCTGGGCATCGTCGCCGCCTGCATGCACGACCCGGGGGTGATGGTCTTCGACGAGCCCTCCGCGGGCCTCGACCCGCTGATGCGGAGGATCTTCGTCGACTTCATCGCGGAGGAGAGGCGGCGCGGGAAGACCATCCTGATGAGCTCGCACGACTTCGACGAGATCGAGGACACCTGTGATCGTGCCGGCATCATCCGTGAGGGTGTCCTGGTGGATGTGCAGGACATTCGGGCCTTGAAGGAACGGCAGCGGCGCGTGTTCGTCGTCACCGTGGCCTCCGGCGAGGACGCCGAGTACTTGCGGAAGACCGGGCTCGAGCTGGCCGAGCTGGAACCGCTCCGGTTCGAGGCCATCGTCCACGGCAACGTCGACCGATTCGTCAAGGCGCTCGCCGGCTGCACCGTCAACAACCTGGAGCTGCGGGACATGACCCTCGAAGAGGTGTTCATGCAGTATTACGGGGAGGGCCGTCTCCCATGAACCTCGCTTTGTTCCGGGCCAGCCTGAGGTCCAACTGGGTGCTCCTTCTGGTGTTCACGGTGATCTCGACGGCCTATCTCGTCATGATCCTCTCGATGTTCGATGAAGAGCACCTGAAGCAGATCAAGGGGGCCATCGAGATGGCCCCGCCCGCGCTGTCGGCGGCGGTGGGCATGGACGTGATCCCGACGACCCTGACGGATTTCGCGGCCAACTACTTCTACGGGTTTCTGGTCCAGCTGTTCCTCATCGTCCACGTTCTCATCCTGCCGGCGCGCCTCGTCGTCAGGCATGTGGATCGCGGCTCCATGTCCTACCTGCTGTCGACCCCGAACAGCCGCACTACGATCGCCTGGACCCAGGCGGTGTATATGGCTGCGAGCCTCGCCGTCATGGCCGTGGTGATGACGACCACCGCCCTGGCGTTCTCCGAGTCGCAGTTCCCCGGTGTGATGGACGTACCCGCCTTCCTCTCCCTGAACCTGGCGACCTTCCTGGTTTCGCTGGCCATGGCCGCGGTCTCCTTCTTCTTCTCCTGCATCTGGAGCGAGACGAAGCACGCCGTCGGGTGCAGCACGGCGGTGCTCGTCTCGTTCTTCGTGCTCACCCTCGTCGGTCGCTACGGCCACCACGAGGGGTTCTACGGAGTGGCGGGAAAGGTCTCCATCTTCCAGCTCCTGCCGGCGAGGGCCATCGTGAGCGGGGAGACCAACATGCTGGTCAACGACGGGATCCTGATCGTTCTGATCGCGGTCTTCGTCGTTGGCGGGGTCTACGCCTTCAGCCGGCGCGACTTGCCTCTGTAGGCGTCACGCGACTGGGCTCGGCGCTGCCACTCCCCGCCGAGCGAGAATCGACCGAGGAACTCGCGCCGGCTGCTGGGGGTGAGCTCGTTCCCGGCCTGTCCGGGCGATCGCTGTGCCATGAGAGTGCCGGACTGTGTCTGGACGCGGCCTTGGTACCACGCGGGTTGTGGGCGGACAAGCGCACGCCTCCCCGCCCGCCTACGGCCCCTGTGACGATGGAGAAACCGTCCCAGGACCGGGAAACAGGAGCACCCTCCCGCTTCTCAATAGGGTGAGGAGGATGACATGAAGCCAGCCCTGTCCGTCGTCGCGCTTCTGACCCTGATCGCCGCCCCGGGCCTCGCCCAGGACGTCCCCGAGCCGCCGTCCCTCGAGCTCCCGGTGGGGGCCCGGGTGAGGCTCTGGACGGTGGCCTCCCCGGATCAGTCGGTCCAGGGGCTCCTCGCCGGCGCCGACGCCGGCACCATCGCCCTCGTCCCCGAAGCGGCGTCTCCGCTGGGCACCAGCTATCTCAGGCTGCCGAGCGAAACCGTGACCCGGCTCGAGGTCCTGACCGGGAAGAAGAAGCAATGGCTCCCGGGTCTCCTGCTCGGTGCCGCGGCCGGCGTGGCCATGGGATTCGAGGAGCACGTCGATCCCGTGCAGTGCGAGTATGACGACTACACATTCTGCAACCGCGCCACCGCTGTGGCCGCCATGGGCGCGACCTCGGCGTTCTTGGGGGCCCTCGTGGGCAGCCTGATCAAGACGGACGTGTGGACGCCGGTGGCCCTCGACGCCCTCGGGCCGCCTCGAGCGCGGGGCGCCCGAACCGGGCTTGGGCTTCGTGCCGTCCCCGGCGGGCTGGGCGCACAGCTGTCCGTCAGCTTCTGAGGCCTACCCCTCGGTTCCCGTGGCCGTGTCCGTCGTCTCCTTCGCCGCCGGGACTTCGACCTTCTCCTCGCCCTTGGCGGCCAGGCTTGCCTTGAGGGCCTCCATGAGGTCGATGATCTGGGCCTTGGGGGCCTCGGGGGTGGCAGTGATCTCCTGGCCCTCGATCTTCTTCTGGATGGCCTCGAGGTAGCGCTTCTTGACCTCGTCCTCGTAGTGCTCGGGGTGGAACTCGTCGGAGGCGATCTGGGCGATGAGCTGCTCGGCGAGCTGGAGCTCGGACTCCGTCAGCTCGGCGTCCCCGATCGGCACCTCCGAGATCGGCCGCACCTCGTCCGCGTAGAGGAGCTGCTGCATGACGAGGCCCTTCTCGGCGGGGCGGATGAGGACCAGGTGCTGCTTGCCGCGCGCCGCCCACTTGGCGAGGGCGGACCGGCCCGTCTTCTTCATCGACTCGTTGAGGAGGCGGTAAGCCTTCTCCCCGCCCTTCTCGGGGCCGAGGTAGTAGGGTCGGTCGAAGTAGACGGGGTCGATTGCCGACGCGGGGACGAACTCGGTGATCTCGATGGCCTTCTGCGCCTCCTGGGCCATCGCCTTGAGCTCCTCCTCGGTGAAGGCGACGTACTGGTCCTTGGAGAACTGGTACCCCTTCACCATCTGGTCGCGGGGCACGATCTCGTTGTCCTTGGGGCAGATGTACTGCTGCTTCAGGCGTGACTTGCATTTTCCGTGAAGCATGTTGAACGAGACCGCGGAGGAGGACTCCCCGGCCGAGTACATGCGGATCGGGATAGAAACCATCCCGAAAGACAAGGTTCCCGTACCGATCGAGCGGGCAGGCATGAAGGCATTGTGCCACAGCTCGACAACTCGTTGAGAACGTATGGTTTGCGGGTGGGATGAGCTCAGGATGTTGGGGCCGGGCCCGGCGGGCCCCCCACCCCTCGTGGACCCCTCCCGCGCGGGAGGGGTCCGGCGCCGGCGTTCTGTCTAGAGACCGAGATGCTCGCCGGCGTAGGCGAGCGATTTCTTGACGTTCTCGTCCTCGAGTCGGAGCTGCTCCGACTGCTCCAGCGTGCTGATCTGGGGCAGCGGCTCCTTGCGCCCCCATGCCCTCACCATCCTCAGCGTCCGTGCGAGATCGTTCGCGGGCACCTCGCACATGGAGGCGAGGTACTTCTCGGTGAGACACGGTACCCGTATCGGGTCGCGCGTCATGATCTCCAGGCTGTACTTGGCCTCCGGCCGGTGGGCGGCAATGGTCTTCACGGTCCGCGACAGGTCGATCATTCCGTCGCCGAGTGGCACCTGTGCCATGAGGAAACCATCTTCGTCTTCTCGAACGGCGACGTCCTTCAGGTGGACGGAGAAGGTGTACGGGGCGTACGCCTCGATGACGTCCATCGGATCCTCGAGCAGCGAGAGGCTGTTGCCCATGTCCAGACACATCCCGACGAACTCGCTGCCGACGCTGCGAAGTGCCTCGAGCATCCCGTCGATCCGTGCGTCCTTGTGGTTCTCGACGGCGAGCCGCACACGGTGACGCTCGGCCACCCGCGCCCCACGCTCCAGCCTCTCCCGGCCGGTCTTCCAGGCCTCGTTGAAACCGGCGCAGGTGTCGAACTCCTCGAAGCGCCGGCCGGCACCGGGCGTCACGACCACGCGCACGACCCCGGCGCCGGCCTCCTTCGCCGTCACCACCTCGGCCTCGAACCGCTCCACGTCCCCGTCATCGACGGGCAGGCCGGCGATCCCCTCCACGAACATCCCGTATTCCTCCGCCTTCGCGCGGAGGGTGCTCGTGTACTTCTCGTCCTTCGTTCCGATGGACGCCTGGATCCCGCCGGCGCCGATGCCGTGACAGTACTCCAGGACGTTCATTGGCTCGAAGAACGACCGGTCAGACCGGAATCGAAGGTGATAAGAGTAGATGCAGACCCCCACGCCGCTCGCCGGCGACCGCGAGGCCGCGCGCAGGGGTCCTCTCCCTCCGAGAGTCGACGTCATCAGGGCGCCGCCCATCGACATCAGCAGCTCTCTGCGGTTGGGCATCGCTCACGTCACCTTGAGGCTGGCCAGCTCCTTGTCCCAGGGGCTTCGGTAGGGTCGGGCCAGCATCTTGGAGGCCTCGGCGTCGCCAACGATCTCCTCCTTCTCCGCGTCCCAGGTGATCTTCCTGTTGAGCCGGAGCGAGATGTTGGAGAGGTGGCAGGCGGTGACGACCTGGTGGCCGCTCTCGACGGGGGCAATCGGCGTCTTGCGCGACTTGATGCAGTCGAGGAAGTTCTGCTCGTGCATCACGTACTGCTCTTGCCAGTCCCCGGCCATCGTCGCCGGGTCCGTCCAGGTCTGTCCCTCCGGCTCGTCGACGGGCTGCGGACCACCCACCGGGTGTCCCCCGATGATCGCAGCCACGATGTTGGTGGGGTTCCTCTTTGGGCTGGGGAAGACCTCGTACCCGGCCCGACCGAGCACCATGCTGCCCTTGGTGCCCTGGAACACGAGCCCGCCCATACCGCTTCCGCTCGGCATCGACGTGGCCTCCCGATACTGCACGTTCACCACGAACCCCGGGTACTCGAGCAGGACGTCCTGGGTGTCCGGCACGTCGCAGATGTCCTTCAGGCTGAACCGCCCGCCGGTGCTGCTCACCGCCGTCGGACCGTCCACGCCCATGATCCAGTGCACGATGTCGAGCGAGTGCTGACCGAGGTTGGTCATCTGCCCGCCCGAGTAGTCCCAGAACCACCGGAAGTGGTAGATGCCGCGGAGCGGGTTGTACCGGTGCTCCGGCGCGGGTCCCAGCATCATCTCCCAGTCCAGGCCCGGCGGCGGATCCTGGTCTGGCGGGCTGCCCCACCCGGGCATCGTGTTGCGGAAGTACGACACCTGCACCGCGATGATGTCGCCGAGATAGCCCTCCTGGATCAGCTGCCGTGCGTTCTGGTAGTTCAGCCCCGAGCGCTGCTGCGTCCCCACCTGGACCACCCGGCCGTGGCGCTTCGCCACCTCCGTCATCCACCGGCCCTCGCGTACGAACAGCGTCATCGGCTTCTCGACGTAGACGTCCTTGCCCGCGGCGCAGGCCATCATGGTCATCAGGCCGTGCCAGTGGTCCTGCGTGCCGACCACCACCGCATCGATGTCCTTGCTCTCCAGCAACTTGCGGAAGTCCGGATACCGGGTGATCGGCTTGCCGATGAGCTTCGCGGCGGCCTCCATGCGCGGCTCGTAGGCCTCGGACACCGCGACGATGTCGGCATCCGGCAGCTTCAGGAAGTTCCGGAGATGGATCCGCCCGATGAGCCCGACTCCGATCATGCCCACGCCGATGCGCTCGTTCGCCCCGTAGACCCGCGACCAGGAGGCCGCGGTGAGGGCCGCCGCGGCGCTGCCCTTCACGAACGTGCGTCGATTGACCTTGGTACCGCCCTGAGTGTCGCCTGCTCCAGCCATCAGCATGTCTCCCTTCTGTTGTGGGTGGGATTCTATAGCGAGAACGGTGCCCCGGGTCCAGGGAATCCACGGTTTCCACGATCTTCCCGCGTGACCCGCGAAGGGGCCGGCTTGGGCTCCGGCCCCCGCGCGGTCCAGAATGGGCGCCCGTTCAGACTGTCTCGAGGAGCACCATGAAAGCTGATGTTGATGTCGTCGTGGTGGGGGCGGGGCCGGCTGGTCTCGCGGTGGCCATCGCCGCCGAGGGGGCCCGCCTCTCCTGCGAGGTGATCGAGAAGGGCGTCCTGGTGAACTCGATCTTCCACTTCCCCCACGGGATGACGTTCTTCACCACCCCCGAGCTTCTGGAGATCGGGGGGCTGCCGTTCGTGACGCCCTACGAGAAGCCCACCCGCCTCGAGGCCCTGAAGTACTACCGCCGCGTCGTGGAGACTTTCGGCCTGGAGGTCGCCCTGGGCGAGGAGGTCACGGGCGTGGATTGGGACGGGGATGCGTTTCGGGTCGTCACCCGTGTCGTCGAGTCCGGCGGGCCCAGATCGTCGGACTCCGAGCGCCTCCGGCGTGCCGGCAACGTCGTGTTCGCCACCGGCTACTACGACCACCCGAACCAGCTCGGCATCGCTGGCGAGGATCTGCCCCACGTCTCCCACTACTACGACGAGCCCCACCCCTTCTACCGCAAGCGCGCCGTCGTGGTGGGTGGGAAGAACTCGGCGGCGATCGCGGCCCTCGAGCTCTACCGCGCCGGGGCGACGGTGACCCTCGTCCATCGGCGCGCGGCGTTGTCCAACAGCATCAAATACTGGATCCGTCCCGACATCGAGAACCGGATCAAGGAAGGATCCATCGCGGCCCGGTTGGAGAGCCGCGTGGTCGAGATCACCCCTAGCCACGTGGTCGTCGAGAGCCCGGAGGGGCGGGAGGAGATCGCCGCCGACGCCGTCTTCCTCCTGACCGGCTACCACCCGGACCCGGATCTGCTGGGTCGTGCCGGCGTCCGGGTCGACCCCGAGAGCCTGAAGCCCCAGCACGACCCCGCCACGTTCGAGACGAATGTCCCCGGGATCTACCTCGCCGGCTCGATCGTCTCCGGCCGGGACACGAACCTGACCTTCATCGAAACCGGCCGCTTCCACGGCGCCGCGGTCGTCAAGGCCATTCTGGCGAAGCGGTAGAGCCACCGCGCGCACACGAGCCCGCACGGGCCCTGGCGTGTCCTGTCACCGAAGTCGTGTGTGTTTCTGGAGCGTTGGGCGCTCGGCGTGCCACCCCGCCTGCGGGCGCTTCAGCTTCGAAGGGCAGCTGCGTCCTCGTCGGGGGCCCCGGCCGCCTGCGCGCCTTACGCCCATCCCACGAACGCGACTTCGGTGACGTACCACTAAGGAGATCTATCCGATCCAGGCTGCGCCCCGTCCTCTGCGAGGACCTCGCCGAGCATCGCGAGGAAGAGATCCGCATCTTCCCGGCTGAGGATGAGCGGCGGGCGCAGCTTGAGCACGTTGTGGCCCGGGCCGTCCACCCCGGTGAGGACGCCCCGCTCGCGCAGCCGCTCGACCACGTACGCGGCCTCCTCGCTCGCTGGCTCGAGGGTCGTTCTGTCCCGTACGAGCTCGACGCCGAGGAAGAACCCCGCGCCGCGCACGTCCCCGATGAGATTGTGCCGCTCCTGGAGCCGACGCAGCCCCGCGAGGAGATGCTGGCCCACCCGCCAGGCCCGGTCCTGGAGGTGCTCCTCCTCCAGCACGTCGAGGACCGCGAGCCCCGCCGCGCAGGCGACCGGGTTGCCGCCGAAGGTGCTGAAGAACTCCATGCCGTTGTCGAAAGAGGCCGCGATCTCCGGCGTCGTCACGACCGCTCCAAGCGGGAACCCGTTGGCGATGGGCTTGCCGAGGACCACAATGTCAGGCACGACGCCCTGCTTCTCGAAGCCCCAGCGGTGGGAGCCCAGGCGCCCGAAGCCGGTCTGCACCTCGTCCATGATGCAGACGCCACCGGCCTCGCGCACGTGCCGGAAGGCCTCGGCCAGGTAGCCCGGGGGAAAGACGATCTGACCGGCCACGCTGGGCACGGATTCG
>JAJDNV010000107.1 GCA_022340545.1 Acidobacteriota bacterium
CGCGCGAAGCGCGCGGCGTACGCGTCGTCGTCCACGTAGCGCTGTGCGCGGAGGCGGCTGAGGGCGTCGTCGATCTCCGCTGCCGAGTGCCCGCGGGCGGCGAGGGCCCGGCGCAGCTCGGCCTCGGAGTGGTCGCGCCGAGCGAGTCGCCGGAGCGCCCGCTGATAGGCGGAGGGGGGAGGCCCCGCCGGAGCGCTCCGGGGCATGCGGTCCCTCTACGACTCCAGGTCGAAGGACTGCATGGTCTGCTCCATCTCCTCCGCGGCCATGTCCGAGGCGGACTGGATGCCCTGGATCTTGAGCTTGAACTCGTCCGGGTTGCTGGCGCGTCGCAGGGCCTCGTCGTAGGAGATCAGCTCCTTCTTGTACAGCTGGAAGATCGACTGGTCGAAGGTCTGCATCCCGTACTGGGAGACGCCGGCGGCGATGGCCTCGTGGATGAGCTTGGTCTTGTCCTTGTTGATGATGCAGTCGCGGATGAAGGGGGTGGTGATCATCACCTCGCAGGCGGGCACGCGGCCGTGCCCGTCCGCCCGCGGGATGAGCCGCATCGAGATGACCGCTTTCAGCACGCCCGAGAGCTGCAACCGGATCTGCTTCTGCTGGTGGGGCGGGAAGACCGAGATGATGCGGTTGATGGTCTCGGTGGCGTCCAGGGTGTGGAGCGTGGAGAGCACGAGGTGACCGGTCTCGGCCGCGGTGATGGCGGTCTCGATCGTCTCGTAGTCACGCATCTCACCGACCAGGATGACGTCGGGGTCCTGGCGGAGGGCGCTGCGCAGTGCCGCGGCGAAACTGCGCGTGTCGACCTCGACCTCGCGCTGGTTGACGATCGACTTCTTGTCGCGGTGCAGGAACTCGATCGGGTCCTCGATCGTGATGATGTGCTCGCAGCGCTGGCCGTTGATGTAGTCGATCATCGCGGCCAGGGTGGTGGACTTCCCGGAGCCGGTGGTGCCGGTGCAGAGGATGAGCCCCCGCTGCTCGGAGGAGATCTTCTCGATGACGGTGGGCAGCCCCAGCTCGCGGACGGTCATGATCTTGACCGGGATCACGCGGAGAACCAGGCCGACCGTACCCCGCTGCTGGAAGACGTTGCAGCGGAAACGGCCGAGGCCGGGCACGGAGTAGGCGATGTCGATCTCGAGGTTCTCCTTGAACTTCTGCTTCTGACGGTTGCTCATGATGGAGAACGCCATCGCGATGGTGTCCTCCTGCATGAGCCGCTTGGTCTCCACCAGGGGGATCAGCTCGCCGTTGATGCGCAGCACCGGGTGCGATCCCACCTTCAGGTGGAGGTCGGAGGCCTTTCGCTCCGACGCCATCTTCAACAGATCGTTGATGTGCATGCCGCCCTCTCCGCCCGGAAACCTTTCGGTCCCGGCCTAGACTGCGCCCGATCCCTCCGTCACTGTCGAGGTGCTGCGAACCGGTGTCAGCCACTCGTGTTCGTCCCCAACTCGTCCCTCGATCACGTCGAAGAACGCCTTCTGCAGCGCCTCGGTGATCGGTCCCCGTTTTCCGGCGCCTATGGTCCGTCGGTCGACCGATCGAATCGGTGTGACCTCGGCGGCGGTACCGGTGAAGAACACCTCGTCCGCCAGGTAGAGCATCTCGCGGGGCACCGCCTTCTCTTCGACCGGTATGTCGAGGCGGCGAGCCAGGGTGAGGACCGTATCCCGTGTGATACCCGGCAGGATCGCAGAGACGAGCGGGGGGGTGATGAGACGGCCCTGCGAGACGAGGAAGATGTTCTCGCCGCTCCCCTCCGACACGAAGCCCTGCGAGTCGAGGGCAATCCCCTCGACGAAGCCACCCTTGACCGCGTCGACCTTGATGAGCTGCGAGTTCATGTAGTTCGCCGCGCTCTTGGCCATCGCGGGCAGGGTGTTCGGGGCGAGGCGATTCCAGGAGCTGACGCAGACGTCGACGCCCTGCTCGAGGGCCTCGGCACCGAGGTACTTGCCCCACTCCCAGACCAGGATCGCGACCTCGACCGGACAGTCGAGGGGATTGACCCCCAGCTGGCCGAAGCCGCGGAAGACCACCGGGCGGATGTAGCACGACTGGAGACGGTTCACCTGGATGGTCTCGAGGACGGCCTCGTTCATCTGCTCGAGGCTCCAGGGCAGGTCCATCCAGTAGATCTTGGCGGAGTTGAACAGCCGCTCCATGTGCGCGTCGAGCCGAAAGACGGCGGGGCCCTCGGGGGTCGTGTAGCAGCGGATCCCCTCGAAGACTGCCGAGCCGTAGTGGATCACGTGGGCACCGACGTGGACGTGTGCCTCGTCCCACGGCACGAGGGTGCCGTTCATCCAGATAACGTCCGACCGCGGAGAAGACATGACACACGCATTCTAGCCGTCCGCCTCGGACGCTGTCAATGCAGGGGTACGGCGAAGTGTCTGAGATCTCTGAAGTTAGGCTGGGGGGCCTACTGCTTCTCCCCGCAGAAGGCACACGTGTCTGATCGGCTGTGCAAGGGCTTGCGGCAGTGCCAGCAAAACCCCTTCCGCGGGACCTCGCGGGCACGGAGGCGTCGGCGGATGTCCTCCATCTCCGAGGCGGTGTGGTCGATCTCGGCCGCGGTGCTCAGGTCGTCCAGCAGCTCGGACGCGTGCTGGTAGCGATCGGGCAGCTCCGTGGCCAGGCTCTTCATCACGATGTCCGAGATCTCCTTCGGGATCTGGTTGTTGCGCAGTCGGGGAGGCGTGCAGCGCCCCTGGGTCACCAGCTTCTCGATCTGGGCGGGGTTGGGGCTGAAGTAGGGAAGCTGTCCCGTGAGCATCTGGTAGATCATCACCCCGACCGAGTAGATGTCCGAGGCCAGCACCGCCCGGCCCTGGAATGCCTCCGGGGCCATGTAGGGCGGGCTTCCGATGACGGTGGTCGCGTGGGAGCGCTCCAGGAAGCGGGAGGTCCCGAAGTCGGCGACCTTGACCGCACCGCTCTCGGAGATGAGGACGTTCGCCGGTCTGAGGTCGCGGTGGAGGACCTGGGCTTCGTGCGCGTGCTCGACCCCCTTGAGAATCTGCACGGCGTACGTCAGGGCCCGGGGCAGGTCGAGCGACTTCTCGCGGTCCAGGACCGCCTCCAGGCTCTCTCCCTTGATGTACTCCATCACGATGAAGAACGTGTCCTCGACCCGCTCCGCGGTCATGATCCCGACGATGTTGGGATGGTCGAGGGCGGCCAGGAGGCGGGGCTCCTGCAGCAGCTCGTCGAAGTCCCCCCGCTGACGGTGGGGAACCTTGATGGCCACCTTCTTGTCGATCCAGGTGTCGCGGGCGAGGAGGACGGTCCCGAATCCGCCGGATCCGAGGTTGGAGAGGATCTGGTATTTCCCGACCGTCTGTCCCAGCAGGAACATGGAGCGCGGCGAGTATAGCACCGCACCCTGCGGGAGGCAGGGGGTGCCGATGGCCCATTCACTCGGCCCGTTCCGCCCGCATACAATCATCGGCGAAAGGAGCATGTGAGATAGAGAAGATGAGCTTCATGGAGACGGTCTACGAAACGGTGAGGGGTCGCGGAGCCCGGGTTGTCTACCCCGAGGGTCTCGAGGAGCGCGCGCTCAAGGCGGCGGCGTGGCTGCGCGACCGGGATTTCGTGGTGCCCGTGCTGGTTGGGCCGACGGCCGAGGTGGAGGGCCGGGCGAAGGCCCTCGGCCTCTCCCTCGACGGGATCGAGGTCCGCGACCCGGCCACGGACACGCGGCGTGAGGACTTCGAGACGGAGTACCTGGAGCTTCGCAAGCACAAGGGCATGACGCCAGACAAAGCGCGGGCGCGGGTGGCCCTGCCCCACTACTTCGCCGCCCTGGCCGTGCGGGCCGGCGAGGCCGTCGGAATGGTGTCAGGCTTGAACAGCGAGACGAAGCCTTTCCTTCCTGCCTTCGAGATCATCAAGATGGCGGAGGGATACAAGCGCGCGTCGTCCCTTTTCGTCATGAGCTGGCCCGACAAGACGTACTTCTACGCCGACTGCTCCGTGAACATCGCGCCCGACGCCGAGACCCTGGCCGAGATCGGCCGGGCCACCGCGCGCAGCGCGCGCGCCTTCGGGCACGAGCCGCGGGTCGCGTTTCTGTCCTTCTCGACGCGGGACAGCGCGAAGGACGCGACGATCGATCGAGTCAAGGAGGCGGTGGCCCTCGTCCGGAAGGTCGAGCCGGATCTCCTCGTCGACGGCGAGATGCAGTTCGACGCCGCCATCGTTCCCGCGGTGGCGAAGAAGAAATGTTCGGACAGCCCGCTCGAAGGGAGGGCCAACGTCTTCATCTTCCCGGACCTCAATGCCGGGAACATCGCCTACAAGATCACCGAACGCCTCGGCGGGGCGGCCGCCTTCGGGCCCCTCCTCCAGGGCCTCCGGATGCCGGTGAACGACGTCTC
>JAJDNV010000118.1 GCA_022340545.1 Acidobacteriota bacterium
CATGGCCTCCCACGAGAGATCGTCCGTGTACGCGTAGCCCGTGCGCTCGCCCGAGACCACCCGCACCCCGAGCCCGCAGGTGACCCCCGCGCTCCCGGTGCGGATGATCCCCTCCTCGAGGAGGAGAGACGAGGTCGTCTCGTGCTCGAAGTAGAGGTCGGCGAAGCTTCCCCCTCGGGAGAGCGCGTGAGAGAGCAGCTTCTCCATCTCCGACACGGGGACGTCGGCAGGAATACGGGCTCGTTCGTCCTGGGGCATCCCTCGATGGTAGCAGCCGCAGAGGCCCGGTCTCGAATGGGCGATTCTGCTGCCGGTCCTGGTGCTCTCGCGTTATAGTGCAGAGTCCCGTCCTGGGCGCCGACCTCTCGCGACGAGCCACCATCAACAGTGTCCTAAGACGTTGGACTTCAGCGATTTCCGCTGCAATCATTGAACAAACGAGCCGTCCCCAGCGTATTTAACTCTTTGGGACATCTTGGAGGCCCCATGACGACCAAGACGAAGCGGATTCTCGGGGCCGTCGCCGCCATCGCGGTCATTGGCGGCATCGTCGCCGCCAACGTCATCCGCGAGAGGCGCAGCCGCACGGAGGTGGAGACCGGGAAGGTCGAGAGGTTCGACCTCACCCAGGTCGTGACCGCCTCCGGCGAAGTGCGGCCCAGGCGCTACGTCAACGTCGGCACCAACGTCTCCGGTCGGATCGTCGAGCTGCCGGTCAAGGAAGGGGACACCGTCGAGGAGGGGCAGGTCCTCGCCAGGATCGATTCCGAACGCTACGAGGCCGGGGAGCGCCAGTCGCGAGCAGCAGTAGCCGCCGCCCGGGCCGAGCTCCAGAGGGCGGAGGCCGACCTCGAGGGCTCGAGGCTCGCCTTCGAGCGCACGAAGCAGATGCACGAAGACAAGCTGGTCTCCCAGCAGGCCTACGACCAGGCCGAGGCCGACTTCAAGATGAAGACGGCGAACGTCGAGGCCGCCAGCCGGCGCGTGGCCCAGGTCCAGGCCCAGCTCGACTCCACCACGGACGAGCTCAACAAGACCACGGTCTACGCCCCCATGTCCGGCGTCGTGACCAGCCTTCCCAAGGAGGAGGGCGAGATGGTCATCGGCGCGATGAGCTTCAATCCCACCGTCCTCATGACGGTGGCCGACCTCTCGGTCATGGAGGCCGAGGTCATGGTCGACGAGACCGACATCCGAAACCTGAAGGTCGGCCAGAAGGCGGTGGTGGAGGCCGACGCCCTCGAGGGTCTCGAGATCGAGGGAGAGGTCACGGAGATCGGCGCCTCGGCCATCGTGCGCGGCTCCGACACCTCCCAGGCCCAGGCCCAGCTCGGGGCCAACACCGGAAACCAGCCCAAGGACTTCAAGGTCAAGATCGTCCTCAAGGACCCGCCGCCCAGCCTCCGGCCCGGCCTCAACGCCAGCGCCGACATCACCACCGCCACCCGCGAGCACGTCCTCGCGGTGCCGATCCAGGCCGTGGTGGTGCGGGAGGTCGACGAAGAGGGGAAGGTCATCGTTGCGGGGGCCGCCAGCTCCGACGACGACAACGAGGTCGTCGGCTCCGCGCGCAAGCGCGGCGAGGAGAAGGACGGCGTCTTCGTGGTCCAGGATGAGAAGGCGGTCTTCACCCCGGTGAAGACCGGGATCATGGGGGACACCGAGATCGAGATCACCGAGGGCCTCGAGGAAGGCCAGCAGATCGTCACCGGCTCCTACCGCACGCTCCGGACGCTGGAGAACGAGGCCCGGCTGAAGATCGAGAACAAGGGGGAGAGCGAATCGTGAGCACCGCGGCACCCGACACCTTCAACGGCCCGATCATCGACGCCGAGGATCTCTGGCGCACCTATGAGATGGGGGCGGAGGAGATCCACGCCCTCCGCGGCGTGACCTTCAAGATCGACAAGGGCGAGTACGTGGCGGTCATGGGGCCCTCCGGTTCCGGGAAGTCCACCCTCATGAACCTGATCGGCTGCCTGGACACGCCCACGAGCGGGACCTACGTCCTGCGGGGCAAGGTCGTCTCGGAGATGGACGACGACGAGCTGGCGGCCATCCGCAACCGGGAGATCGGCTTCGTCTTCCAGACCTTCAACCTGCTGCCACGGGCGAGCGCCCTGCACAACGTCGAGCTTCCCCTCGTCTACGCCGGGATCCCCAGGGACGAGCGGATCGAGAAGGCCAGGCAGGCCCTCGAGATGGTCGACCTCGGTGATCGGGTCACCCACAAGCCGAACGAGCTCTCCGGCGGGCAGCGTCAGCGCGTGGCCGTCGCCCGGGCCCTGGTCATGAACCCCTCGATCCTCCTCGCCGACGAGCCCACCGGCAACCTCGACACCGCCACCGGCCAGGACATCATGGCGCTGTTCGACAGGCTGAAAGAGGCGGGTCACACCATCATCCTCGTCACCCACGAGCGCGAGATCGCCGACCACGCGCAACGCACCATCCACATCCGGGACGGCCAGATCGAGAGCGACGAGCGGAGGACCAGCTAGGGGGGAGACAACGTGCCGTTCACCGAGGCGATCCGGACCGCGCTCCAGTCCCTGCGGACGAACAAGCTCCGCTCGTTCCTGACCGTCCTCGGGATCCTCATCGGTGTCTCCTCGGTCATCGCGGTGGTGGCCATCACCGAGGGCCTCGACGCCTACATCTCCAACCAGGTCCTCGCGCTCGGCTCCCGCAGCTTCCGCCTCCAGAAGCAGCCCGACATCATCACCAGCCACGAGGAGTGGAAGGAGATGATGAAGCGCAAGCGCATCGAGCTGGACGACCTCGAGGCCGTCCGGAAGGCCTGCACCCAGTGCGCCGAGGTGGGGGCCTCGGTGGGCACCGGAGGCAGTGCCAAGAGAGGCCGTACGATCCACAAGGACGTGCGGATCATCGGCATCACCGAGAACATCTCCCGCATCGGTGCCGTCCGGGAGCTCGCGCAGGGACGCCACCTGGTCCAGCAGGACATCGACCAGGCCGGCAGGGTGGGGGTCGTGGGCATGGATCTCGTCGACGGGCTCTTCGGCAGCGTCGACCCCATGGGGAAGGAGATCGACGTCGACGGCAACAAGATCAGGATCGTGGGGGTCGCCGAGCCCAAGGGCGCGATCTTCGGCCAGAGCCAGGACAACTTCATCTGGATCCCCATCACCACCTTCCAGAAGCTCTACGGGTCGCGCCGCTCCATCTCCATCCAGGCCGAAGCGGTGTCGATGGAGCGGTTCGAGGACGCCCAGGACCAGGTTCGGCTGGCCATGCGGAACCGTCGCCACCTCACCTACCTCAAGGACGACGACTTCTCCATCGAGACCGGCGAGAGCATCATGGACCTCTGGCAGACGGCCACCCGGGGCATCTACGTGGTCACAATCGTGGTCACCGCCATCAGCCTCCTCATCGGGGGGATCGTGGTGATGAACATCATGCTGGTGTCGGTGACCGAGCGCATCCAGGAGATCGGCGTCCGCAAGGCCCTCGGCGCCCGCCGCGGCGACATCCTCCGTCAGTTCCTCGTGGAGTCCGTGGTGCTCTCCGGCTTCGGGGGTCTTCTCGGGGTCCTTGGTGCGGCGGGCATCGCCCTCGGCCTCGGCAGCGTCATCGGGAGCATGATGAGCCTGGACTTCTCGGCCCCGGTGCGCCCCTGGGCCGTGGGTCTCGCCCTCGGGGTCTCCTCGGTGGTGGGCCTCGTGGCCGGCCTCTACCCCGCGAGCCGGGCCGCCGCCCTCGACCCCGTCGAGGCCCTTCGGAACGAGTGATGCTCGCCGCGTTCCGCCGCTTCGCCTCTCGCCACCACGTCCTCTTCGGGATCTGGGAGGCCATGGGGATCGGGCTCCAGGGGATCCGGGCGTACAAGATGCGCGCCTTCCTCACCATCCTGGGCGTAGTCATGGGGATCATGACCGTCACCGGGATGAGCTCGATCGTAGCCGGCTTGAACGCCTCCATGGCGCGGCAGATCGCCACCCTCGGCTCGTCCACGATCTACATCCGCCCCTTCAAGCCAGGCGAGCCCGTCACCGACGAGGACTTCCGCAAGGCCAAGGGCGTCACCCTCGACGAGGCGAAGCTCATCGCGGACCAGCCCGCGGTCAGGTACGTCGCCCCCCTCCAGGTCATCTTCGCGGACAGCGTCAAGTACGGTCCCGAGCGGGCTCGGGACGTGACGGTGATCGGCACGACCGAGAACTACATGGAGGTGCACGACAGCTTCATCCACCGCGGGCGCTTCCTGACGCGTCTGGACGTCAACCGCGGCGCCAGGGTGGCGGTCCTGGGCGCGGACATCATGGACTCTCTCTTTCCCTACCAGGACCCCATCGACAAGGACATCACCATCGACGGACGGCGCTTCCGGGTCATTGGAGTCCTCGAGCGGAAGGGCAAGTTCCTGTGGGAGAGCATGGACAACCTGCTCCTCATCCCGGTGAACTCCCTGGAGAAGAAGAACCAACGCTTCAACCTCATGGTGGCGGACCTCCTGCCCATCTCCCCCGCTCACATCGACCAGGCCGTGGACCAGACGAGGGGCGCCATGCGGCGCTACCGGAAGCTGAAGTACCTGCAGAAGGACAACTTCGCCATCTTCGCCCAGGACACCCTGACCGACATCTACCGCCGCATCACCGGGGGCATCTACTTGGTGATGATCGCCGTTTCCTCCATCGGTCTGATCGTGGGTGGGGTGGGCGTCATGAACATCATGCTGGTCTCGGTCACCGAGCGGACTCGGGAGATCGGCGTGCGCAAGGCCCTCGGGGCCACCAGGAAGGACATCCTCTGGCAGTTCCTGACCGAGGCCATGACCCTCACCGGCGCCGGTGGGATCATCGGGATACTGATCGGAGGGCTGGCCGCGTTCCTCATCAACACGTTCTCGCCGTTTCCCGCCGTCATCCAGACCACATGGGTGAGCATCGCCTTCGTCACCGCGATCGTCGTCGGTCTGACGTTCGGGCTCTGGCCCGCGGCCAAGGCCGCCGGCCTCGACCCCATCGAGGCCCTGCGATACGAATGACAATCATTCCGAGTTCGCCCCCTCGGACGTCGAACTCGGAATACGTGTGGAACCCGGGGGCCCCTTGCCCCCTATGGCTCTCGCCCCTCATCCGCCGAGCCCCCCGTCCGCAGCTCTATTCCCAGAGGTGAGTCATGAGCGAATCCACCCCAGCCGCACCCTCCCCCGGGCCGATCACCCCCGAGAAGTCGGGTGGCTTCTTCCAGAACGTGATCGATCTCTGGTTCGCCCCCCGGGAGGCCTTCGGCCGCATCGTTGCCCGCCCCGCGTGGGTGACCCCGCTCGTCGGGGCGACCGTGCTCGCCCTGGCCTTCACCGGAATCTGGCTGCAACGCATGGAGCCCCGGGAGTTCATGAAGACCCAGCTGCAGGAGGCCGGCCAGTGGGACCGGCTTTCCCCCGAGCAGCGTGAGACCGTCCTCGAGCAGCAGGCGAAGTTCATGCCCATGTTCGCCTGGCCGTCCGCGGCCCTGGGCACGGCCATCAGCATCCTGGTCGTGGCCGGTGTGCTCCTCTTCGTCTTCACGTTCATCTACGCGGGGCAGGTCGGCTTCAAGCAGTCGGTGGCCATCACCTCCTGGAGCATGTTCGCGGTGAGCCTGGTGACGACACCCCTGACCCTGGTGGTGATGGCGCTCAAGGAGGACTGGAACCTCAATCCCCAGGAGGCGCTCCAGGCCAACCTGGGGCTCCTGCTGGACAAGGCGGAGACGGCGAGACCGCTCTGGGCCTTCGTCACGAGCCTCGATCTCGTCTCCTTCTGGCTGATCTTCCTCCTCGCCTCGGGGTTCGGCGTAGCCTGCAAGAAGGCCACCGGTTCCGCCCTCTGGGGTGTCGTCATCCCCTGGGCGATCATCGTCGCCCTCAAGGTCGGCTGGGCCGCGATCTTCTAGGCACAGGTGGCCGCGGAGTCGTCGTCCGGGGGCCCCTCAATCGCTCCGGACCGCAGTCACGAAGGCGAACGGTACAGCCGCCTGGAGCCTCATCCCGGGGTTGCTGGCCCCCCGGCAATGAACTACCATCGAGGACTTGGCGATGCGCCCCTAGCTCAGCTGGATAGAGCGACAGACTACGAATCTGTAGGTCAGAGGTTCGAATCCTCTGGGGCGCGCCATCCTCCCAGCTGAAACGGCACACGGCCCCCGTTCCTGATGGGAGGGCTATACTGCCGCCATGGCCACCGTTGCCGAGCGACTGCGCCGAGAGAGCGTCGCGCGTGCAGGCAAGATGAGCCCAGCCGAGCGGCTCTCCGAAGCGCTCGCCCTTGGACAGGCGGCTGTCCGGACCTACGCTCATGCCCACGACGTGAGCGTGGACGAAGCCAGGCGTCGACTCGAGCGAGCCGGGCAGTCCGGCCGCAGGGCTTCCCGGGTCATGCTGAGAATGCTGGAATGAGCCTACTCGCTGACGTGGTCGGCGTCCTGCGCGAACAAGAGATCAAACACGCTCTCATCGGTGCCGCCGCGATGGCGCTTCACGGCGTGAGCCGAGCCACCGTCGATATCGACCTCCTGACCGTCGACACGCGCGCCCTGCAGGCGGACCTATGGACCGCCTTTGGCGCCCGGGACGTCTCCGTTCGCATCCTCGAGGGCGACATCGATGACCCTTTGGCCGGCAGCGTGCGGCTGCAGGCTTGGAGCGCCGAGATCGTCGACGTAGTCGTGGGTCGCTACGAATGGCAACGCGAGGTGCTGGAGGCCAGCGAGCGGCTCTCTCTCGGGGAGCTTGAGATCCCCGTGGTGCGTCCGGCGGGCCTCGTCGTCCTCAAGCTCCACGCCGGCGGACCGAAGGATGCCTGGGACATCAGCTCGCTGGCTGAGGCGCACGAACAGTGGGCAGCCATCAGCAACGAAGTCGAGGGATTTCTGGACCGCCTTCCCGCCGAGAGCCGCCGCCTCTGGGAGCGTCTGCAGGCCGGAACCTGAAGCCGAAGTCCTGGGGGACCCTCCCCGGATCGAGCTACGAAGTCGACCCCGCCCTCAACCCGGAGACGGACCGAATCTGGGTTCTCGCCTTGCGGGCGCGAGTGACGTTCTGATCCGCTGCGGTCCGCCGACGCGAGCGACTGGAAACGGACCTGGCACCCTCCGCCCGGCACGTCATGACCAGGCGCAACAAAGGCACCGTTCTTGGCCCGTCGTCCCCCGAATCGTCGTCCTTTGTTGTGCTCGGGTGGTCCAGGTGAGGGGGCGGAGGCCGGGCCGAGGGTGCTGGGGTAGAATCCCGGGAGAGCTTCCCGTTCGAGAAAGCAATTCCGTGAGCCTGGCGCCCGGTCACCGTCTCGGTCCGTACGAGATCCTCGCCCCCCTGGGGGCGGGCGGCATGGGCGAAGTCTACCGTGCCCGTGATGTGAGGCTGGACCGGACGGTGGCCGTGAAGATCCTTCCGGCGGAGGCGGCGACGGACGAGAAGTACCGCCAGCGCTTCGAGCGCGAGGCCCGGGCTGCCTCTACCCTCAGCCACGCCCACATCGCCCACGTCTACGACGTGGGCGACCAGGACGGCACCCACTTCATCGCCATGGAGCTCGTCGAGGGGGAGAATCTGCGGGACCTTGTCTCCCGGGGGGCCCTCGATGTCGAGCGGGTCGTGGACTACGGGCTACAAATGGCGTCGGCCCTCGAGGAGGCCCACGAGGCGGGGATCGTCCACCGCGACATCAAGTCGGCCAACGCCGTCGTGACGCCGAAGGGGCAGGTGAAGGTGCTGGACTTCGGCCTGGCCCGTAAGTCGGTCGACGACGCGGGAACCCTCGACAGCCAGCTGAGCACCCAGGCCCAGACCCAGGTCGGTGTCGTGATGGGTACGGTCCCCTACATGAGCCCTGAGCAGGCCCTGGGCAAGGACGTGGACGCCCGCACGGATCTGTTCAGCCTGGGGGTGGTTCTCTACGAGCTCTCCACCGGCCGGCTGCCGTTCCGCGGCGACACCTCGACCCAGACCATCGACCAGATCTGCCACGCCAACCCGGAGCCCATCGCATCCTTCAATCGGAAGGTGCCCGAAGAGCTTGAGCGGATCGTGCGCAAGTGCCTGGAGAAGGACCGGGACCGGCGCTACGCCACGGCCCGCGACCTCGTGGTGGATCTGCGGAACCTCCAGCGGGACCGGGAGCTGGGATCCGGCCCGTTGACCGGCCAGCGTCGTCCGTCGCCGCGTCGGCGACCCCTTCTCTTCGGCGCCGCGGCTCTCGTCGCGGTCCTCGTCGCCGGGGGGGCCGCGGTGTACTGGCTGGTTCCGGCGGAATCGTCCATCGGGTCGTTGGCCGTGCTTCCCTTCGAGAACGCCACCGGCGACGACTCCATCGAGTACTTGAGCGACGGGATCGCCGAGGGCCTGATCAACACCCTCTCGCGTCTTCCGGACCTCAAGGTCATCTCCCGGCGATCGGCGTTTGCCTTCAAGGACGACGACGCCAGCTTGAAGGAGATCGGGAGCCGGCTCGGGGTCGACGCGCTGGTCCTCGGGAGCCTGGCCCAGCGCGGTGCCGAGCTGGCCATCACCGCCGAGCTCGTGGACGTCCGCGACGACACGCAGGTCTGGGGCGCGAAGTACAACCGCCCCGCCGACGACATGGGGGCCGTGGAACGCGAGATCGGGTCCACCATCGCGCGGACCCTCCGCCGCCAGCTCAGCGGGGAAGACCAGCAGCGCCTCGCGCGCCGCGCTACCGCCGATCCCGAGGCCTACCGGCTCTACCTCAAGGGGCGCGAGTTTCTCGTGGGCAGCCAGCGGGAGATGGACCGGAGCGTGGAGTCGTTCCGGCAGGCCATCGCCCGCGACCCGGACTACGCCCTTGCCCACGCAGGTCTCGCCGCGGCCTACGCCATCCAGGCCTACCTGCGGGGGACGGACCGCGACGAAGCCCTGGTCGGGGCCCGCGACGCGGTGGCCAGGGCCCTGGAGCTCGACCCGGACCTAGCCGAGGCCCACGCCGCCCGGGGCATGGTGCTCTTCTACTTCGAGTGGGACTGGGCCGGGGCGGAGGCCGCCCTGACCCGGGCCATAGAGCTCGACCCCGGCAGTGCGCCCGTGCACGAGGAGTACGGCAACTTCCTGATGTCCATGGGCCGCCTCGACGAGGGCCTTGGCGAGAGCCAGCGCGCATGGGAGCTCGATCCCCTGTCGGTGGGGCCCATGCACGACATCGCCATCAACTACCTGGTCCGGCACGACCTCGAGCAGGCGGAAGCCCACTTCCGAAAGGCCATCGAGGTCAACCCCAACTGGACCTGGGGCTACATCAAGCTGGCCCGGACCCTGGCCCACCAGGGGAAGTGCGAGGAGGCCCTGGCCCAGGCGGAGACCGGCTACCAGAGGGTCGCCGACGGGGTGGCGCCCACATCCCGCGGGTGGCTGTCGGTCACGTGGGCCCTGTGCGGCGAGACCGACCGGGCCCGGGAGCAGCTGGCCTGGCTCGACGACCTCGCGCGGACGCAGTACGTGGATCCGACTCCGACGGCGACGGTCCTCACGTACCTCGGAAGGACAGACGAGGCTGTGGACTACTACGAGAAGGCCTTCGAGGAACGCTCGCCGGCCATGGTCTACGCCTACCTCTACCCCAGCCTCGACTCCGTCCTCGAGGGCGATCCCCGATACGAGTCGATCGTCCGTCGCATGGGCTTCCCGTCGTCGCCGAGCTGACCGCCTGACCTCGGGCCCCTGTGCGTCACGGACCACGGCCGCGGCCGGGTCGCTGAGACGCTACTCCGGCGCGGCCGCGGAACAGAAGGTCGCCACGTGCGGCCCGAGGACGGAGTCCCACACCGCGTAGCCCCGCTCGCTCAGGTGGAGGCCGTCCTCGACGAACAGCTCCCGGGGCGGCGGGCCGCCACCCTCCAGCATGGGCGTGGCCACGTCCACGTACACCACGTCGTCCCGCGACTCGGCCCAGGCCCGCACGAGGGCATTCGTCTCCTCCATCGTCTTCCAGAAACCCCAGCGCCTCAGGCTGGGCTTGATGGCGATGAAGTAGATCGGGGCGCTCGGCTGATCCCGGCGCACGGTCTGGACGAAGGTCTCCAGGTCGTTAAGGATCCGGGACGGGCTCTTGCCCTCCCACACGTCGTTGTCCCCAGCGTAGACAACGATCGCACTCGGGTGGTATCGGCCGACGACCTCCCGGTAGTAGTGGAGGACATCGGAGATCTGGGCCCCGCCGAAGCCACGGTTGAGCACCTCGCATCCGGGAAACGACGACGCCGTCGACCAGTGCCGGATGCTGGAGCTCCCCACGAAGAGCACTGGCGCCTCCGGCAGGCCGTTCTTCGCGTCCCACTCCGTGAACGCGGCGATCTCGTTCTCGTACCGCCGCGGGTCGGGGTCGGACACCCCGGACGCGGCCGTGACCCGGAGACGGTGGATCGCGGTGGCGAACTCCCGGCCGAGGTCCATGAAGCCGGCGCTGTCGTAGTGCCACTTGTCGGAGTAGGCGTAGTCGTCGGTGGACGTGACCAGCGCCGCGTGGCGGTCGCGGAACACGTACGAGGCCTGGGCCGCCCGCACCACATCGCCGTGGTTCCAGACCTTCCCGTCTCCCTCCTCCTCGTCGTGGCCGGAATCCGAGATGCGGCCGACCACCACCGGCAGGTCGTCGACCCGCAGGGCGGCTCGCACCAGGTCCATGAGACGGCGGAGGTGATCCCCGTACTGCTCGGCGATGCTCCGGGTGTAGGCCGCGTCCGACTCGCCCTGCATCCACACGATGCCCCGCGGGACGAGGGTGTCGGCCTCCCCGTCGCCGTCGATGTCGCGCACCACCGTGGCATTCCGGACGGTGGCGAGGAAGTGGTCGTACTGGTTGACCCCCGCATCCCCATCGCCCGGGAGGTCCGGGTCCCAGCACCCGAAGGTCCCCGCCGCCGCCCGGTCGATCGATGTGCCGCCCCGCGAGTACTTGACGAGGGCAATCCGGGCCTCGGGCTCGAGCTCCCGGAGGGTCCGGGCAAACGTGAGCTCGACGCCGAAGCGATCGGAGTAGCGTGGCGTTTCCCCGTCGTGCTCGTACCCCGCGCCGTGCCCCGGGCGAAGCTCGGCCCAGGCGCCGCGCCCGTCGGCGGGGCCCGAGTCCGGCGCCGGGTTCCCGTGGAAGATCATCACCCCCTCGACCGTTCCCTGCAGCTCCGCCGGGAGGTCGGCAACGTTCCCGTAGCCGTCCATGTTGGACTGGCCGCCGAGGTAGTAGAGGTCGTAGGTGGCGGCGTCCACCGTCGGGGGACCGAGAGCAATCACCGCCAGAGACCCCAGCAGGCACGGCACACACTTGAGCGTCATCGCCTTCTCCTCGGTTATCGGGATGCCACCCCATTGTAGGCCGCCGCCGAGGCACGCCACTTCTGGGAGAGTTGGAGGCGTCGCCTCCTTCGTCGAGGGGCAGAAGGTCTCTGAGTGGGCGAGAGCTACCGCTCGAAACCGAACAACACGCTCTGGGCGGGTCGAGTGACCACGGCTCCCTGCCGGAGGGTGAGGTAGAGGCCGTTCGGCGAGGGGTTCTCCGACCGGTGGGTGCGGGCTTCTTCTTCTGACCAGAAGAAGACGGACTTCATTCAGAAGTCGTCCACGATGCAGGGCGCGTCCAGGTCGGGCAGGTCGATCAGAGGGATGAAGAACACCGGCCGCTCGGCGGGCGGGCGGACGCGGCAGCGGAGCTCACTGTCGATGTCGAGAACAATGGGTCGTCCGCTCACCGCGCACTCGGTCTCCACTGTACAGCTCAGGTCTTCGTCGAGAAGGCGCCCTTGCACGAAAGGCGTCGCCAGGGCGTCGGTCGCTCAGGCGGCGCTGAACGCCTTTCCGTCGTCGATGCGGACCTGGTGAGGGGTCTTCTCGGCGGTCACGGGGTAGGCCCACACGACATCGTCTCCGCCTCGACGGCACAGGAACGTCATACGGCGCTCGAGCTCGTCGAGAATCAGACTCACCTGGCTCGGGGGCAGGTCGAGCTCGTCGGCGAAGTCCCGGGGAGGGATCGGCACCCGCCGTCGCGGGATCTCCCGGACCGCAAAGTGCTGGACCCGGCGCTCGTCCGCCTCCAGCGCCGCCCCCCGGGCCAGACTCCTCGCACCGCGGCGGGCCATGACGCCCAGCAGCCACTCTGGCAGCGGCACCATCCGCCGTCCGACACCCAGCAGGATCCGTTCGAACATCCTCCCCCCTCGCGGCCCGTTGCTGGCCGACCGCCGCGGACCGTACCACATCGGGTCGCTGGTTCTCGACCCGAAAGGGGAGGCACGTCTGTCCCTTGTCGAAACCTCAGGCGCCGGCGAGGATCTGGAGCACGTCGTGGGGGTGGCGACCGTGACCGTCGGCCAGGTCCTTGAGGGACGTTTCCAGCGCGGCGTCCAGGCCCTGGCTGCGCAGACGGGCCAGCCCCTCCTCGGGGGAGACCTCGAGCTGGGTGCACACCTCGGCCACCGTCTTGCGACCGTAGCCGCCTCCCGAGGGGACCTCCTTCGCGACCTGGGTGCCCTTGAGGGCGACCCAGACTTCCTCGGGGGTCCGGCCGTGGGTCGACGCCAGGGCGGCGATGGTAGATCCCGCCGTCGCGCCCGTCACGCCGGCGCTCTCGAGGTTGGAGAGGGCCTGGTCGAGAGGGACCTCGGTGATGGAGGCGAGACGCTCGAGGGTCAGTATCTCGGCGTGGGGTACCGGCGGCTCGGCGCCCTTGACCGACCAGGACGCGCTCGCGGCCTCCCCCAGCTCCATGACCGTTCCGAAGGGCGGCAGCCCGGCCAGCGTGAGGGCGCCGATCCCAAAGATGAGGGCCGTCGCCAGGCCGAGCTCGCGCTTCATCCGGATGCCGGCCGACAGCTTCGAGCGCAGGTACGACCAGAAGATGCGCCAGTTGAAGTAGAGATGGAACGCCCCCGCCAGCACGAAGAGAAAGGCGAAGACGGTGTGGAGGGCCTGCCAGGCCTCCCTGTCGAGTCCCACCAGGGTCCACACGGCCCAGTGGGCCACCCGGCCCGGGGGCGCCACGTAGAGAACGATCCCGGACGAGGCGATCAGCACGAAGCTGAGGGTGACGAAGAGGGTGACGAAGGCCCGCCACTGGAAGCGGGCAGGAGCGTTCCGGGTCATGGGCTCGCTCTCTTTCCTACTGGCACCGCTCGAAGGCGGGAAGATGGTTCTCCAGCGACGCGGCGCGGAGGTTCGTGAAGACCGTCACGACGTCGCAGGGCAGGTCATCATGCTGGGCGAAGAGGTCATCGTACAGGGCGGCGTCCGCGATCTCGGCATTCACGCCGCCGGTGCAGGCCTCGGGGAGAGTGTTGAAGGTCGCAACATTGCTGAGGTTCCAATTGCTGGCCGGGGCCGTCCAGCCGCGCTTCTCGAAGAGGGACACGATGGCCTGCTCGTGCTGCTGCTCCGAGCGGACGATGACGGCGAAGGGCATCACGTCCGTGCCGAACTTGGCCAGAACGCCCTGATAGGTCCACTCCGCCAGATACTCCTCCTGAAGGGCTTCGATCAGGACGTTCTCGAGGTCCTCGGGGTCGGGGCCGTTCTCGACGCAGGTGCAGGTGCCGTTGCAGGTCCCGTCACCCGTGCCGTTGCCGGGGCCGTGGGGGCCTGTACCGTCACAGGTGCCGTCGCACCCGTCGCAGGTCCCGTCTCCCGCCGGAGTCTCGACGCCTCCGTTCCCGGGGCCGTAGCCCGACGCGGTGAAGAGGGCCGTCTCGCCGCCGACAATGTCGGCGGCCACCGGGGACGTGGTCAAGTCGCCGCCGCCGCAGGCCACCAGGGCCAGGGCCGACAGGGCGATGAGAACCGCCAGACGGTTTCGTGTGCCGTGCATCCACTCCTCCTTCGTTGCGTTCAGCTTTGTCGAGTCGTTCATATTTCGCGGCACGTCGTTTCGACGCCGCCTGTGTCTCGGGCCTGTCTATGGCAAGGACCGGGCCAGACCCGGACGCACCGATACCGGAGGCGGAATCTATAGACGTACCAACGACTTGGGCCTGGCCCCGAGACGTGGGCCCAGGTGCAGGAGGCCCTTCGGCTCGACCAAACGGTCGAGGCATTCGTCGAGACCGTCGACTCATCCGATGGAGAAGCGAGTTCTGCTGGCGGACGACCACTCGCTGGTCCTCGACTGCCGCCGTGCTTGCATGCCGTCGTTTATTCGGACAAAATGACGACGAGATGCGCAACGTGCTCTACCCTCGGGTCATGACCCCTCCCAAGGGGTCGTTCTTTCTCTTCGGGCCTCGCGGCGTGGGCAAGAGCACCTGGCTCCGTAGCGTCTTCCCTCGGGCCCACCGGATCGACCTGCTCGACGAGGCGCTCTACCAGTCCTACCTTGCGGACACCGGCGCATTCGCGGGCGAGCTGCGCAGCCTGTCGGCGGGGTCGCTGGTCGTCGTGGACGAGGTGCAGCGCCTTCCGGCGCTGTGGAACGAGGTCCACCGTCACATCGAGGACCGCCGCCTGCGGTTCGTCCTCTGCGGCTCCAGTGCCCGCAAGCTCAAGACCGCGGGGACGAACCTCCTGGCCGGACGAGCCGTGCGGCGGCACCTCCATCCCTTCCTGCCCGAAGAGCTCGGCCGGGACTTCGACCTCGACGAGGCGCTTCGGCACGGCACCCTCCCCGTGATCTGGACCGCCCCCGACCGCGGCGAGGCGCTCGCTGCGTACGCCCAGCTCTACCTGAAGGAGGAGGTGCAGGCGGAGGCCCTGGTACGCAACCTGCCCGGCTTCGCTCGCTTCCTCCCCGTGGCCGCACTCTTCCATGGCCAGGTGATCAACATCTCGGCGATCGCCCGTGACGCGGGAGCGGCACGGACGACGGTGGGTGGCTACCTCGAGATACTCGAAGACACCCTGCTCGCCTTTCGTCTGCCGGCCTTCAAGGCGAAGCTCCGGGTTCGCGAGCGCCGGCACCCGAAGCTGTACTGGGTCGATCCCGGCCTGCCTCGGGCGATGAAGCGTCAGCTGGGCGCCCCGGGAGCCGAGGAGCGGGGCCACCTCTTCGAGGGTTGGGTGGCGAGCGTGCTTCGGGCGTACCGCGACTACCGGGGCCTGTTCGACGATTGGGGCTACTGGGCTCCCGGCAAGGGCTCGAGCCTGGAGGTGGACTTCGTGCTGCGCCGGGGTGATGACCTCGCCGCCCTGGAGGTGAGAGCCGGCCAGAAGGTCTTCGAGGCCGACCTGAAGGGCCTGCGAGCGATCAAGGACCTGGCCGGGGTGAAGCGACGGCTGGTCCTCTGTCGCGGGGGCCGCCGGCAGAAGACCGCCGATGGCATCGAGATCCTGACCGTGGCCGCCTTCCTGGAGGAGCTGGAGAACGCGACGCTGCTCGAGCCGGCACAGCCCTTCAAGCGGCTGACGACGGACTGAGACCGGTGCACCTGCACCACCGCGGCATAGGAGGAGAGAGGTGGACAACCTGGCGGGCTACGCGGGCAACGTGTTCATGGGTTTCCTGGCCATCATGAACCCCCTGGCCAACACGCCCGTGTTCCTGGGGCTCACCTCCGAGGACGCCCCGGACACACGCAAAACCGTGGCGCTGCGATCCCTGCTTGTGGCGTTCGCAATCGTCGCTGTGTTCGTCCTGGCCGGGAACGTGATCTTCCGGCTCTTCGGCATCACGCTGCCGGCGTTCCGGATCGCCGGGGGCCTCCTGGTCTTCGGGATTGGACACGACATGCTGAGGGGCAGCCCATCCCGGGCCCACAAGGCCCACGACGCCACCGCCGCCGCTCGGGAGGCCCAGCTCAGCGTCGCCATCTCGCCGCTGGCCGTTCCCATCCTGGCCGGACCCGGCACCATCGCCACGGCCATGAACTTCGTGGCCGAGCGCTCTCTCGCTCACCTCGTCATCACGCTGGCGGGCTTCGCCGTCGTCTGCCTGATCAGCTACGCCTCGTTCGTGTCGGGAGAGAAGCTGGTCCGGTACATCGGGGCCAACGCGGTGAGCGCGGTGACGAGGATGATGGGCCTGATCCTCGCCGTGATCGGCGTCCAGATGTTCATCGAGGGGGTCTACGGCGCGATTGCCGCGTTCCGCTGAGGCCGTTGCCTACTGGCAGCCGCCGAAGCAGAGGAACCGGGGGGTGAAGATCATCACTCCGACCTTTTGCGGTAACCTCGCCGCATGACGCGGACGCCCCACGCGCTCCTCGTGGTGGCCTGCGCGGCCGTCGCGTGCACCAGCCCACCCCCACCGGAGGCCAGAATTGTGACCCACGTCCTCGACGACACCGACGACACGCGGCTCGGTCGGGCCGTGGCGCCCCCGGTTTCCGCACACCCGGGCGAGGCAGGGATCCATGCCTTGGCCCATCCGCACGACGCATTCGCTGCGCGAGCGCTCCTCGCCGATGCCGCTGACAAGGCGATCGACGCCCAGTACTACATGTGGCACGGCGACATCACGGGCACGCTCCTCTTCGAGAAGCTGTGGCGCGCGGCGGAGCGGGGCGTCCGGGTCCGGCTGCTCGTGGACGACAACAACACGGCCGGCCTCGACGGGACCCTGGCCGCCCTCGACTCGCACCCGAACCTCGAGGTGCGCCTCTACAACCCCCTGACCCACCGGCGCGTGCGGGCCCTGAGCTACGCTCTCTCCCCCCGCCGCATGAACCGTCGCATGCACAACAAGTCGCTCACCGTGGACAACCAGGCGACCGTGGTCGGGGGCCGCAACGTGGGGGACGAGTACTTCGGCGCTAGCCAGGGCATGGTCTTCACCGATCTCGACGTTCTGGGTCTGGGGCCGGTGGTCCGCGAAGTGTCCACCGAGTTCGATCGCTACTGGAACAGCCCCTCGGCCGTGCCCGCGGCCGGGCTCCTGCCCGAAGCCAGCGCCGAGGACGTCCGGCGGCTCGAGTCGCGGTTCGCCTCGATTCGGTCCGACCCGGAGGCCGAGGAGTACCTCCGGGCCCTGCGGGAGAGGAGACTCGTCAAGCAGCTGCTGGAGGGCCGCCTGACGCTGGAGTGGACGCAGGCCCAGGTCGTGTCCGATGACCCGGCCAAGACCCTGGACACGGAGCGTCGAAACGACCTCCTCCTGCTCCCGAGGATGCTGGAGCTGATGGAACGGCCTTTGAAAACGATGGACCTCGTCTCGCCCTACTTCGTCCCCATGGAAGACGGAACCGCCATCTTCCAGGAGCTCGCCCGGAGCGGGGTGCGGGTGCGGGTGCTCACGAACTCGCTCGCCGCCACCGACGTGTCGGCGGTGCACGCCGGGTACGCGAAGCGACGCGAGGCCCTCCTCGAGGCAGGGGTCCAGCTGTTCGAGCTCCAGCGGGCCCCGGGCGCGGCGGAAGGGGATCGGGGTCTTTGGGGAAGCTCCTCGGCGAGCCTCCACGCCAAGACGTTCGCGGTGGATGGGGCCCGGGCCTTCGTCGGCTCCTTCAACTTCGACCCGCGTTCCGCGCGCCTCAACACCGAGATGGGCGTGGTGATCGAGAGCCCCGCGCTCGCTCGAGGGCTCGCCGAGTGGTTCGATACGCGGGTCCCTCTCCTGGCCTACGAGGTCAAGCGAACGGGCGACGGGGACCTGTACTGGGTCGAGCGGACAGAGTCTGGGGAGAAGCGCTACGACACCGAGCCGGGCGCGGGCTTCTTCCTGCGCTCCTGGGTGGGGTTCCTGTCGCTCCTGCCCATCGAGCGGGAGCTCTAGCACCTCCCCACACGCGCGGTGTCTGTCGCCGGAGCCCGGCTGGAGACCCGTCTTCCCGCACGCTCGCGATTACCCCGGGGGCATGTGTGAGAGCGTATACAGCTATACGCAACCGGCAACGATCTCACACACCCCAACTACCTTGAGGGTACGCGTGCGCTAGTGGGTCCGTCCCTCGTCTGAACGAGCGAGCCCCCACCCAGAGCCGGATTCCGCTCGGCTTACTCCCAGCGCAGCACCTCGGCGGGATCGACTCGGGCCGCACGGCGGGCGGGGAGGGCGCTCGCCATGGACCGCTCGTGGTCATAGGGCGGTGCGAGCTTCATCAGGAGCACGACAGTTCGGGGTCCGGAAGGGTTGCGCAGCATGCGCCCCTGGGACGCGGGTGTCCGGATGCGGACACCCTGGCAGGGCCCACGTCTCTGGCGAGTCTCGGTGTCCAGCCGGTCCTACGGCTGAGGGCCCTCCCCGGGCGCGTGACTGGACAGCTCCTCCAGGAAGATCTCGCGGCGGTCCATCTCCAACCAGTAGTCGATGGAAAGGCGGCGGATCGCCTCGAAGTACTCTGGCGTGAGATCGCCGTGTTGGCGGACGGCCTTCTCAACGTCCTGGCGTATGCGCTGGAGAATGTCGGGGCGCAGACGCAGCCGGAGCCGAACTTCACCGCGCGTGAAGACGGCATCCGCTCCAGCCGGACCATCCGCGACACAGATTGTCCCCCGGCCGAGGCTGGCCCCGGTGGAGACCTGGAGTCCGTCGGTCAGGCAGCTCACCGGCGGATGCAGGCCCGCATGGCTCTCGACACGCAGGTCGTCCAGGGAGGCATCGAGCACCTCTCGGGCCCGGATGCCCATCTTGACCCCCACGAGGGAGTAGATGCCCAGGTGGCGGTGGAGCTCGTTGGTGAGGAGGGCGGCCTTCCACTCCTCCTCGCCGTGGCGCGCGATGATCTCACCCACCACCGGCGCGATGTCGGGCTGGAGGGCGGAGGGGTCGGTGGGAAACCGGGCGAGGACGACGTTTGGGCGCTCGTGGAGCGGACCGGCGTCGTGAGCGGTCGCGACGGCTGCGACGAGGGCGAGAGCGGTGACGCACCCCGGGCGGGCGCGAAGGGAGGAGAGTGGCATGGCGTTGATCCTCATAGTCCCCAGCTCACACCCGCCATGACGGAGGCTCCGGGCATGGGATAGCCGGGGCGATACTCATAGGCAGTATCTGTGAGGTTCTCACCGGCCACGTAGAGCTCGGCTCCGCGAGCACCCTCGCCGAGACTCCACCCCACGCGGCCGTTGAGGAGGAAGAAGGGCTCGATGGGCTGGGGAGACGCCGGGAAGCGGGAATTCCCGACCCACGTCTCCCCCACACGCTGCGCGTCGAGGGAGACGCGCAGCCGACCCCGGGCGTAGGTGGCCCCCGCCATCCAGTTGGTCCCCGGGGTGAAGGGAACGTGGTCGGGCTCGGTGCGGTTCCACACGAGACCGGCGAACACACGGAGCCCGTTCGTCGGCTCGACGGTGAGGGAGGCCTCGAGACCGTTCGCCCGGTAGCTTCCAGTGTTGGCGAACATGGGCGGGGGTGGCGCGGGCGGTACGAACCGCAGGGCATTGTCCACGTCGTCAACGTAGGCGACCACGTCGACGCGGGCCCTCGCTCCGAGGGAACGGGTGTAGCCGACCTCCCAGTGGTCCATGAGCTCGGGCTCGAGGCTCGTCCACTGGTCGCCGCGTCCGTAGCCCTGGTACAAGACGGCGGCCCAGACGCCAGGCAGGTTGAAGGCGTGGGCGTATCGGGCGTGCATCTGGCCGAAGGAGCCGGCGACCACGAGCCCGGCCTGGACGCCCCACTGGCTTCCGAAGTAGCGGCTGTCGTTGTAGCGCACTCCCGCCGACGGGATGAAGCAAACGGCCCCCCCGAAGGTGTGCTCGTAGGCGACGTACCCGGCGGTGTTGCGGAAGCGGAAGTCCCCGAGGGGATGCGTCTCAGAGGGCCACTCCTCGCGGGAGATCCCCCCGTAGCTGTCGTGGTCGAAGCCCACCGTGACCACGCCGCGCCCCAGGACCCCCATCCGCTCTCGGATCCGCACCCCGTAGTTCTCCCAGTCGGTGAGGGTGAAGAAGGCCTCTTGGGCCTCGGGATCCCACTGCCGCCAGTCGATGGATCCGTCGTCGTAGTAGAGCTTCAGGTGACCGCTCCGGCTGCCGTGGTCATGGGCGAGGGTCAGGACCCCGAGCCCGTCGGACGATTCGAAGCGCGGGGTCACCCCCGGGGGGGGCGCATCCACCGACCCGGGGTCGCTCGCCCCACCGTCGGACAGGTCCGCGAGGAGGGAGAGGGTCCACCCCGGCGCCAGCCGCACGCCGCCGCGGGCGAAGAGGGCCCGGGTTCGCCCGTCCGCCGCCTCGCGATGGCCATCGCTCTGGCGGTGGCTTGCCGAGACGAGCCAGTCGAACCGACCCCGGCGCCCTTCCTGCAGCAGGGTGATCACTCGCGTGTCGAAACCGCCGTATGCCGCCGTGGCCTGGGCACCGATTCCCTCCTCCGTGCGTCGCCGTGGTACGAGATCTATGGTGGCGAAGGCCATGTTGCCCAGGAGGACGGGCTGGGCACCCTTGTACACGTCGACCTGGTGCACGAGGTCGACCGACAGCAGGTCGAGGAGAGGGTGGGTCCAGACCCCGACGAACTTCGGTATCCCATCGACCATCGTGGTGATCTCGGCGCCGGGCCGACCCGAGCCCTGGCCCCTGACGAAGACGGCGCCCCCGTCGCCGCCACCGTAGCTTCCGATGGGGTTGTACCGGGAGATGGTCAGCCCCGGGACGCGCCGCAGGGCCGATGCGATGTCCTGGGCGTTGAGGTCCTCGATCTGCTCGCGGCCCACGGTGGTGATCGACCCCGCCAGGGGCTCCACCCTCACGCCCTCGAGGATCGGGGTCGCGGTGACGGTCACGTGCTCCCGGCCGCGGGGTGGATTCGCGGTGAGGTCCGTGAGGGTGGGCCCGCCCTCCTCGGAGGACGGGGCAGGTTCATCGGCCGGGGGAGCATCCTGTGCGGTCGGGGCCGCCGCGCCTGGGGCCGCGAGGGCCGGGACCAGGAAGACGATCGCGAGGGCGAGGCCGAGGCGGAGCCCGTCTCGCACCGCCCACGCGGGACTCCGGGAGGGCTTTCGGGTCATGGTGCCTGCTCCTTCGTGTCTTCTGGGGTGGTGTGGGAGTGGGAGGAGTGGGGGGACTCACCGGCGCCCCGCTTCCTCGAGCGCCACAGACGAGCCGAGCTCATAGTCAGCTGGCCGTGCTTGACACCCTTGAGACCGATCAGCTGCTCGGCGAAGTGGCGCAGGTCCGAAGCTCGCCCCCTGAGGGCCTGGACCTCGAGGCAGAGGCTGTGGTCGAGGTGAACGTGCAGCGTCGACAGGACGCGTGCGCGGTGATGGTGGCCTCTCTGCACGAGGCGGTCCGACAGGGTGCGCTGCTCGTGGTCGTAGACGAGTGTGAGGCTACCCACCGCGTCCCCGGCCAGGCGCCGGGACTCCTCCTCCACCAGCCGGCGACGGATGAGGTCTCGGATGGCCTCGGAGCGGTTGCCCAGGCCGCGGCGCTCGAGAAGCCGATCGAACCGACGCAGCAGGTCGGCGTCGATGGCCACGCTCACGCGTTCGACACCCATGTCGCGCCCCTCCGTAATACTCCCCTGAGATTTTTCCTACCAGGCGATCGCCTGTCAAGGCAGGTTCCCAAAGAGCGCGGGCGGATGGGCGCCGCCGCCGGAGGGGCCAGAGCTCAGGGGAGCACGTGCGTCATGAGGTGACCTCCTTTCGACGGATGGGCTCTGGTGAGGCCCCATGACTGGCGAAGGTCGGGCCCACACCCTAACATGCGGGGCACGAAGGACCGAGTCGCCGCGTCGCGTGGGCGTGGCGGGTTCCGTGGGGATGGAGGCGCGCATGAGGCGAGGGGGCGTGGCGACGGTGGTGGTGGCTGGGGCGATCCTCGGGGGGATCGTGGCTCCGACTCCGGCCGAGG
>JAJDNV010000126.1 GCA_022340545.1 Acidobacteriota bacterium
GTGCTATGTACTGGGATCCGTCACCGGTTTGATCGTCTCCCTCCTCATGCTGCAGGGCAAGATCTTCGCGAAGGGGATCGCCTACATACGGATTCTTTCGAGCGTGCTCGATTTCACCCTGTTCATCCCGGTGATCGGCCTGTTCCTCTCAATAGGCTCCGCCGTGCTGCTGATGATCTGGAACGTCCTCGTGGGTCGCAGGCTCCTCCAAATGGCACGAGAGGGTCCGATGCTTGCGACTGGCTCGACTAGATGACGAACTTCGCCCCATGGCAGGCCACTGTTGTCGTGCTCTCGAGCCTCACGGTGGCGCTGGTAGTACTGGAGGTCGTAGCGCGTGCCTTGGCACCCCCCAAGCAGGATGATTCGAGGCTTGGCATCTTCGTGTTCTACCTGTGGGTGTCTGTCGTGGCGGCGACCGCATACTAGGTCTGGCCGTTTCTCGAGCTTTCGGAGCAGCTGACCGGTCGGATTCTTACGGCAATCTGGGCGCTCGGTTGGCTTGCCTGGAAGTTCGGCTTCGCCGACTGGGAGAACACACCTCGCGAGAAGGAGGAGACGTGGCCACTGGAGTCGGCATCGTCATCACCGCATTTGGCCGTGTGCTCTGGTGCTGACGGTCGGTGCGTTTCGGCCAGCCGCAGAACAATGGGATGCAGCAGTTGAGCCGTGAGCGGAAGACACACAGGGATCGCTAGCTTCATCGAGTCGCGGCTCGCAGCTGATCCCCAGTGTTGTGCCGACACTGACGAATGAGCGTCAATTCATAGGGTGTTGCTTTTCGGCCTTCCGTCCCGCCGGGTCTTTTTGGCGGCGCCGACAACTCCCCGCTCGCCCATCCCGCTCGTCCTCGGAGGGGATGGGGCCTCAAGCGGGGCTGGCCACCGGCTGGGGGAGGCCTTTCTCGTCGAGCCCACCGGCGAGGGGCTGGCCGCGGGAATACGCACGGCCCTGGAGAACCCGGAAGGGGCCCGGGCGCGTGCGGAGCGCGGCCACGCCCTCATCGAGCGCGAGTACAGCGCGACCCGCCGCCGCGAGAAGGTGGCCGCGGCCTACGCCGCGGTGGAGGGGATCGCGCGCTCGTAGCTGGCTTTCACTCGTCGCGGAGGGCGGCGTAGGGCTCCACCCGGGTGGCTCGGAGGGCGGGGACGTACGCCGCCAGCGCCGCCGTCGTCACGATGAGGGCCACCGCGCTCGCGAACACCGCGGGGTCAAAGGGGCTGGCTCGGAACACGAGGCCGGCGACGGCGGTGGCGACCAGGGCCGCCAGCCCGAGGCCGATGACCACCCCGGCCCCCGTCAGGACCAGAGAGTCGCGCACCATCAGCCAGAGAACGTCCCGCCGGGAGGCCCCCAGGGCCATCCGGACCCCGATCTCCTTCGTGCGCAGGCCCACGAGGTAGGCCTTGACCCCGTAGAGGCCCACGGCGGCGAGGAACACGGCCAGCGCCCCGAAGATCGAGAACATCCGGGCCCCCACCCGGGCGAGCCAGAGGAAGAGGCTGGCCTCGTGGTGGCTCCCCAGGGTCCGGAGCCAGAGAACGGGAAGGCGCTCGTCCACGCCCCGGATCGCGGCGCGGACCGACTGGAGGAGGGCGGCCTCCGCCTCCGGACCGCCGCCGGCGTGCCTGACATGGAGGGTCATCCACGACTGGTAGCGCTGGCCGAACGGGGTGTAGACGTGGGGCACGGGCTCGCGGTCGTACAGGTCGTGGCGCAGTCCCGGGACCACGCCCACGATCTCCAGGGGTGCCCCCATCGGTGTGTCGTCGGACTCCACGAAGACGACCTGCTGTCCGAGGGGATCCTCCCCGGGAAAGAGCCTCTTCGCCATGGGCTCGTCGATGAGGGCCACCCGCGCCCCCTCGGCCGACATCTCCTCGGCGAGAGTGAACTCCCGGCCCCTCAGCACCGGAAGACCCAGGGACGCGAAGTAGTCGGCGCCCACGATGTTGGAGATCCCGCTGGCTCGGCCCTCGTCTCCGCTCGTCCCGGGACGGCGGAGCGTCTCGCTGTCCGAGACCTCGCCGTAGGAGATGAGCGACGCCACGCTGGCCGCCCGCACCCCGGGCAACGAGCGCACCTCCTCGAGGAGGCGGCCGTAGAGCTGGCGCCCCCGGGCCTCCTCGTAGCCGGCGAGCCCCGGGTCGAGGCTGGCCACGAGGCCATTGCCGTATTCGTAGCCCGGATCCACCCGGGCCGCGTCGATGGCGCTCCGGACCAGCAGTCCGGCGGCAGTGACGAGGGCCAGGGACAGGGCGACCTGCCCCACCATCAGGGCGTCGCGCAGGGAGAGCCAGCGACGCCGGCCTCCTGTCGACTCGCCGACCTGCTGCTTGAGCTCGTGGACGATGTCCGTCCGAGCCAGCCGCCAGGCCGGCCAGAGGCCGAACATCAACGTGCTCAGCACGGCGAAGCCGAGGGTGGCGGCGAGGACGCGCAGATCGGGGGTCAGGTTGAGGTCCACGGTGAAGCTCAGGGCCCCGGAGAGCGACGCGGCGAGCAGGTGGGTGGCGCCGTACGCGAGGAGCAGGCCCGCCACCCCTCCGGCCAGGGAGAGCAGCAGCCCCTCCACCAGGAGCTGGCGGACGACGCGGCTCCGGCCGGCCCCGAGGGCCAGGCGCACCCCGATCTCCTTCCGCCGGGCGCTCCCGTGGGCCAGCATCATGTTCGCCAGGTTGAGGCAGGCGACCAGGAGCAGGATCCCGGACATGGCCTGGAGCAGGCCGAGCACGGCGGCCAGGTTGCTGTCGTCCCCGGGATCGGTGCTGATGCCCACGCGCCGCAGCTTGTGGACCATCAGCGTCTGGTCCTTGTTGGCCGCGGGGTACGCCTCCCCCAGGCCCCGGGCCAGGGCGTCGAGCTGAGACGTCGCCGCTTCTTCCGTCAGCCCGGGGTGGAGCCGGCCGATCAAGATCAGGGCGTGGTTCTCGCGGTCGTCGAGCCGGGTGTGCCCGTCCCCCTCGCGGAACAGGTCGTTGACGACCAGCTCGTAGGAGCCGAGGGGGACGTAGACCTCGGGCGAGATCCCCACGGTGGCGCCGGTGAATCCTCTCGAGGTGATGCCGACGACGGTGTAGTCCCGGCCGTTGACCCGAACCGTGTCCCCCAGCATCCCGGGGTCGGCCCCTCGGCTTCTCCAGAAGGTGTCGCTCACCACCGCGACCATGGCCTCGCTCCCGGGTCGCTCCTCCTCCGGGGTGAAGGCCCGGCCCACCGCGAGGTGCTCGCCCAGGGTCTCGAAGAAGTTTGAGGAGACGGCCATGGCCATGGCCCGACGCGTCGTGTCCCCCTCGGCGATGCCCACGAGGGCGAGGCCCTCGGCCAGGAGGCTGGAGAAGACCCGGTTCTCCTCCCGGATGTCACGGTAGTTGGGATAGGAGAAGGCCCGGTACGAGTCCGGCCGCACCCGGTCCCGGCCGTACAGCCCCACCAGGGTGCCGGGTAGCTGCTCGGCGGGAAGGGGCCGCAGCACCAGCGCGTTGACGATGGAGAAGACGGCGGTGTTCGCCCCGATGCCGATGGCGAGGACGAGCACGGCCACGGCGGTGAAGCCGGGCCGGCGGGCCAGGATCCGCAGCCCGAATCGCAGGTCCTGGAGCAGCGTCGACATGAGGGCACCCCCGAGAGCAGCCGTCTCCACCAGGCAGAACGGGGTCAGGGCCGGCCTGGTTCCATGCCTTTGCCCCGGATTCATACGGTGTTGCTTTTCGGCCTTCCGTCCCGCCGGGTCTTTTTGGCGGCCCGACGGCAAGGTCTACTTCACGAGTGAGGAGGGCGACGTCTACGTCGTGAAGGCCGGGCCGGAGTTCGAGCTCTTGGCCACCAACTCCCTGGACGAGGTGACCATGGCCACCCCCGCCATATCGGAAGGCGTCCTCTACTTCCGCACCCCCCTCCTCGCCATTCACAAATAGGGGTCAGGTCCCAGAACGCGAATCGTCTCCTCTGACAGGGACATTCTCAACCCTCGTTACCCCAACCCGCGATTCCCAGGGCGCCGATCTCAGGAGGGTAGCCTCCCAAGCCACTCTTGAAAGAGGACTTCTCACGATTCAATACCTACATCTTGATATGAGACATCTGTCGCACTATGATATGAGTGTATTACGGAGGATGACCATGTCGCTGACCCCCCGCCAGATGGACCAAAAGATCGACGAGCACTTCGGGTACGAGGCGCGTGACGACGTCGAGGGCG
>JAJDNV010000142.1 GCA_022340545.1 Acidobacteriota bacterium
GTCCAGCAGCTCCCCGGTGTGATCGGGGCTCCCGTCCTCCACGACGATGACCTCGTGGTCGTCGGTGATCTCCCGGGCCGTCATGTGCGCCACGAGGGCCAGGCTGGCGATGGTCCCGACGTCGTTGTAGGCGGGGAAGAAAATGCTGAGACCGGCCTTCACTGCGCTCATCGGGCACTCGGTGAGAAACGGGCCAAGCTAGCACGCGCTGTCGAGAACGGTCAAACCCTGCCCGTGACCGTCCCCGGGCTCCGACGCCGACGGAAGCGATCGCGTGCGAGCGCGGTGACGAGGCCGGCGGAGCCGAGAAGCGCCAGCGCGAGGCCCACGCCGAGCCCCCGGGCCCGATGACGGAAGACCACGCGATGCGTGCCCTCCTTCAGGACCACCCCGAGGCGGTCCCCGTTCACGCGCAAGACCCGCTCCGGGGCGCCATCAACCCCGACGCTCCAGCCCGCATCCCATCCTTCGGTCACGACCAGGAGCCCGGGTCCCCTCGCCCGCAGGATCAACCGGCCCCCGACCGCTCGCGCCAGCACCGCCCCCGAGGACCTGCTTCCGGGGGGCAGTGTCACGCCCGCGACGTCGTGCTCGACCGCCAGAGCCTCGCGTCGGCTGTCGATCCCGAGGCGGGTGGGTGAGCGGAGAAAGTCGCCCACCCTCCCGGCGTCTGGAAGCCGGCGCAGCGACTCCACGACCCAGGCGGGGCCCACACCCCGCCGCACCTCGAACAGCGTGACGAGAGGGGTGTCCGCGGCTTGGCGGAGGCGCACCTCGTCGCTCAGATAGCCCGAGGTGAGGGCCACTCCCGAGGCCCGGCCGGTGGTCGCATCGCTCAACCCCACCCGGAGAAGCCAGACCGGCGGCGCGTCGGGCAGGGCGCGGAACCGCAAGCCAACCACCGCGAACCGGCCCGGAAGGTGCAGCACTCCCAGGTACTGATGGCCGAGAAAGCCCTCCCGCGCGGGGAAGCTCTGGAGGATGGGGGCGCGCTGGTGGCGGACGACCTCGCGCACGTCCGAACGTTCCCAGGCCCATTCCGCGGTGTCGACTCCGGCGCGGATTGGCAACGCGATCTCGCGGCCGGTCGCGAGACGAACCACGCACTCGGCAACGATCTGCCCCTGAGGCACCTCGGTCGCCCCGGCGAGGAAGGATGCGAAGCGTACCTCCGTCGCGTACGTGAACGGCAGGGCAAACAGCTTCGGGCGCGGCGCCACCAGGACCACGTTGACCGCGTCGCCGAGACCCCGCGCGTCAACGGGGACGACGAGAGAGCTCGTAGGAACCTGGACCCAGCGCACGCCGAGTAGCTCCAGGCGTCCGGGGTCGGTCTCCAGGAACGCCTCGGGCAGGGTCCCGTCGGCTCGCATGCCGTCGAGGGCCGCTCGCCGGGAGGCCGGGACGAGGGGATCATAGCCCTCGGCGTTGCGTCTCCCGGCCAGGGCGGCCAGGTTCGCCCAGGCGAGGTCGTCGGTCCGGGCGCGCGGCCAGGATCCCGCGATGGAGAGAGTCCTCTCCCGCCGTCGCGGGCCCATGACGTGGTCGAGGGCGCGCCGGGTCGGAGTTCCCTCCTCGAGAGCGGCGGCGGTGGGAGCCCCCTCCCAGGCGCGCCGCCCCCACGGCTGGAGGAGGAACGCGGCCACCAGCGGCAGCAGGAAGACGTGCGCGGTCACGCGGGCCGGCGAGCCCCCGAGCAGGACGTAGAGGATGAGACCGAGGGTGAGTAGACCCACCGGACCCGCGAGCTCCCGCGGCAGCGGGCCGGTGACGCTGGTGGCGACTGACAGCCCCGCTGCCGCGAAGACGGCCACCATCGCGGTGAGGAGGCGCAGGCGCCGCCCACTCGGCTCGAGTCGCCACCTCCACTGCGCGGATAGGGAGAGCCCGGCCACCAGCGCCAGGACGAGGTCGAAGGCGAGCGGCAGCGCCCCGCCGTGGCTGGGGTGGCCGCGCACCGCAAGGAGGAGACCCAGCGCGAGAGCGGCGGCGGCGGTGACGCGGATTGCGCCCGACATGCGGACAAGAGGCAGGGCGGCCAGGGCGAAGACCGGGGCCGGGGTGTGGGAGACGGTCCGCACCACGAGCCCGGTGATCCCGGCCAGGGCGGCCTCCGGGCCCGCGGCGGCACCGGACCCCCCGGGTCCGGCCTCGCGCAAGGCGAGCAGCGTGGGCACGAGCTGGGGCGCGGCCAGGAGAACACCGGCCGCCACCGCCGCCAGCGCGCTACCCGGTGCCCCGGCGGGGCTCCCGTCGGCCCGCCGGCGGAACGCGACGAGCAGCCGGCCCCCGAGCAACAACGCCCCCGCCCCGACCGCCTCGGGCGAGCCCGCGAGCAGCAGGAGGGCTACCGCGAGTGCGACGAAGGTGGCGGACGTGGCGCGCGCGCGAGCGAGGTGATCTTCGACGGCGAGGAGGACGAGGGGCAGCGCCGGGGCGGCCACCACGGTCGCGGTGTCGCCCAGGTGAGCGACGAGGTACGGGCCGAGGGCGAAGCCCAGGCCGCTCACCAGGGCCCCGACTGGCTCCGCCCCGAGGCGGCGCGCGTAGAGGAAGCCGATCGGGGCGGTGAGGGCCAGCGAGAGGAGAACGAGAACCTGGAAGGCGGTGAAGGGGGCGAGGGGGGTGAGCGTCATCATCAGCGGATGGAACGCACCCGGCCGGTAGGCGGCGAGCAGGGGAGTTCCCGAGAAGGAGGCCGGGTTCCACGAGGGGATCTCGCCGCGGTCCAGCGCGCGCCAGGTCTCCGTCCGCAACGGAAGGTGAAGGGCGGTTCCGTCGCCCGGGGCGAGCAGCAGGCCGGCGCGCCAGGCGGGGACGTAGGCGAGGACCGGGAGCGTGGCCAGGATCAGGACCCACAAAACGTCGCGCGGGCGTTTGTTCATCGACCCCCCACCCCAAACCACTCCGGGAACACAGAGGTGGACGATGTTCGCGGAGTCTTCCGTTCAGGCTTCGAGAGGGTCGGTCGCATCTGTCCATCCCCCCGCCCCGCGGCGGCGCTCGAGCGCCGCCCGCCAGACGGAGTAGAAGACGAACTGGGCGGCGTTGTCCAGCACCACGCTCTCGCCTTCGCCGAGGGCCTCGCGCCCGCGGACCGTGCGGCTCAGGGTGGCGGCGGCGGCGAGGGGACCCTTGGGCTCAGGGGCGGCGACCCCGAAGGCCGGGGGGAGCCGCCGAAAGCCGTCGTCGCAGGGCACCCCGGCCCCGATCGCGTCGACCCAGGCGTCGAGCTCGAGCCGGGTCGAGCCCGTCACCGAGACTCCGAACTCGAAGTTGGCCGCGTCGATCTCCACCGGACGGGGGTGAGATTGACGGTGGAAGTGCACTCGGTATCCCTCGTCCAGCGACGCCACGTCCACGCGGCGTCGGCGGTAGGTCGGCTGGTATTGCCGCGCGATGGGCCCTCGGACGATGAGGATGAGCTCCTCCCGCCGCAGGGTGAGCGGTCCCTCTTCGGTCCGGAGGTCGAGCCGCCCCTCTCCGCGGTCTCCCCCGACGGCACGCAAAGGCCGGGTGCGCACCTCGGATTCGGGCAGCATCTCCACCGTGAGGCCCTCAGCGCGCAGGCGTGAGGCCTCGTCCTCCGCGAGCTCTCCGCCCAGGATGCGGTGGAGATGAAACCCTCCGCGCCGGGCCAGGAGCTCGGCCTCGTAGGCGGCGACCCCGAGCGCCTCCCCGAGGGTCTCCGCGCGTGCGGACTCGAGATCCACGACGATGAGGACGCGTGGAAATGGTGACGCCTCTTCCGGCGCGACCGCCGGGGTGAGGGGCCCCCCGGGGGAGAGGGGGTCCGCGGATGACGGGGGATTGGGGACACGATCGGGCGGCAGCTCCGCGCCACAGTAGAGGCAGCTGGCCCGGGCGATGGCCACCGGGCGACGGCATGAAGGGCAGACGGTCACTTCAAACCGCGAACCGGAAGTTGATCACGTCACCGTCCTGCACCTCGAAATCCTTGCCCTCGAGCCTCAGTGTCCCCCGCTCGCGGCAGGAGGCCAGGGATCCCGCCGCCACGAGATCGTCGAAGGGCACCACCTCGGCGCGGATGAAGCCCCGCTCGATGTCGGAGTGGATGGTCCCGGCCGCCACCCGGGCTCGGGTGCCCCGGCGGATGGTCCAGGCGCGACACTCGTCCTCGCCGACGGTGAGGAAGGAGAGCAGGCCGAGGAGGTCGTAGGACGTGCGGATCACGCGGTCCAGACCGGGCTCGACGAGACCCAGGTCCTCGCGGAAGGCACGGGCGTCTTCGGGGTCGAGCTCGCTCATCTCCGCCTCGATCGGGGCGGAGACGGCACACAACGCCACTTGCGGGCGACGAGCGAACTCGGCGAGGCCGGAGGAGCGGAGGAAGACGTCGGCGTCACGCGTGCGATCCTCGTCGAGGTTCGGGACGAGAAGAAGGGGCTTCGCGGACAGCAGCGCATAGCCACGCAGGCGCCGCTGCTCCTCCTCGCTCAGGTCCATCTCCCGGAGTGGTGTCTCCGCCTCCAAAGCCGCCTTCAAACGAAGGAACAGCTCCCGCTCCGCCACGTCCTCGGGCAGCCTGGCCTTCTGGATGCTCGCCTCCAGACGTTCGATCCGACGCTCGACCGTGCCGAGATCGGCGAGGATGAGCTCGAGCTCGAGCGTGGCGGCGTCACGCCGCGGGTCGATCGACCCCTCGGGGTGCGGCACGAGATCCGACTCGAAGGCCCGCAACACGTGGACGAGGGCATCCACGCCCCGGAGCGCCGGCAGATCGACGAGGGCGGCGCCCTCTCCCCGCGAGACGCCGGGGACGTCGACGTACTCGACCGTCGCCCAGGTCCTCCTCTTGGGCTTGAAGATATCCGCGAGCGCCGCCACCCGGGGATCGGGCACGCGCGCGACGCCCAGCCGCACCCCGGGCCGGCCCCCGTGTGAAGGGCCGGGGTTCCCGGTGAGGAGCCGGAAGAGCGTGCTCTTCCCGACGAGTGGAAACCCGACAATGCCGGCCTTCATGCCCGCGATTATAGCGGTCGGCTTTCGCCGTGAAATCGGATGCGGGGTGTAGAATCGATGGTCCGAAATGCTGCCCGTCCTGCTCGCTCTTGCGCTCCAGGCGGGCCCCGTACATCCGGGCGAAGGCGCCCCCTCCCCGCCGCCCCCGGGCGAGGGCCCGGTGATCCTGTTCCTCGTGGACAACTCGGCCTCGTTGCCCCCTCTCGACCCCGGGGAGAAGCGACGGGTGGCGCTTGAGAGGATGCTGGGCTTCGTGGAGGGCCACAAGCACCGGCTCATCCTCTTCGGGGGGCGGAACGAGCTGTCGGTGGACGACACCGAACGCTACCGCAACGACGGGCAGTGGACCGATTTCTACCATGCGTTCCGCAAGGCGGAGGGTGTCATCGCTTCGTACCCGGAAGGGACCGACATTCGCCTCGTGCTGCTGACCGATGCCATCGTCGACCCCAACCCGGCGGACTGGCCCGAGCTGGGTCCCGGGGAGGATCTCGTCACGCGCAACATCAAGGAGACCGTGGAGCTCCTCGGCCAGCTGGGCAAGCCTCTCTACGTCATCCTCGTGGGCGACCCCACGAGCGATGCCTCGGTGACGGCGGGCCGCGAGCAGTCGCCGGGCTTCGTGCTCGACATGGTTCGAGCGGCCAATGGGGCGGCGGCGGCGCCGCTCGCCCAGACGCTCGCCTCGTTCTTCGCGGACGATGGGCTGCTTCTGCGCAAGTTCGTCTACCGGGTCCGCCCCGACGAAGGCCTCGGGAAGATCGAGCCGACAGTGCGCCGCATCGCGGCGCCCCCGCGAGCGAAGGTCGAGTTCCGCATCTTCGGCTACTTCATCCTTCCCCTCCTCCTGATCCTGCTGGCGCTCCTCGGCGTGCTGGTGCACTCGTTCCCCGGGCCGGGGGATCTCGAGATCGTCGAGCTCAGCCTGGATCAACCCGTTCACGTGGCCGCGGACCGGCTCCACCGCACCCGCGACGGGACGTGGGCGGCGCAGGGGCTGAGCCTCGTCGCCAACCCCCGGGAGGCCGCAGCCACGCTGACCTTGCGGGGCAGCGAGATCGACGTCACCGGAAGGGGCCTCGACACCAGCGAGCTCGACCCCGAGGATGCGGCGCTACTGCCCCTCGAGCTCGACGAACTCCGAAGGGCCATCGAGACGGCCACCGATTCCGGCACCCGTGAGGAGAAGATCCACGCGCTCAACCTCGACTACATGGCGAAGAGCATGAGCCTGGAGGAGGCGGAGCGCATCCTGACCCGGCCTTCCTCTGAGCGGGCGTCCCTCCCCGCCGTCGATTACGTGCGGGCCAAGGTCCTCCTGGCGTGGAACGACGCGCTGCGCGACCGGCTCTTCGCCCGCCGGCTGCACGTGAGCACGTATGGTCGGGAGGCCACCCGCGGCGAGGTCGGGGTTGGTGACTCGGTGCGTATCGGACGCTACGGCTTCGTCGTGCACGAGCTCAAGCGTGGCGGACGGCGGGACGCGCGACTCGCCCTCCACTATGATCGAGTCCCCTCGCTTCTGGGGCTGAAGACGGTCCTCCCCGACCGCATCCAGCGCCTCCTGCGCTTCCGAAGGAGCCGCCAGAGGGCGGTGAGCTGACATGATGGACGGAACGATCCTCGCCGCCGGTCTCGACATCCGTGAGCTGCGGCTGGAGGTCCGCTTCCTCAAGCGCGACCCCGGCCTCGTGCAGGAGGCCGCCACCGCGGAGGAGCTGTTCGACACCCTCGCCCGGGGTCCGGCCCAGCTGGTCGTTCTCGGCACGAAGCTTCCGGACCTGCCGCTCGAGGAGACGATCGCGCGCATCCGCCAGGGGCCGGCGAGCGGACGGGTGTCCGTCCTGGTGCTGATTCCGGTCTCTGAGCCGATCGGTACCGAGGGGGTCGTTCTCGGGGCGGGCGCGAACGCCGCGCTCCGGCGGCCGCTCGACCGATTCGTTCTCGAGAGCTGGTTGGCGAAGCTCCTCGACGTTCCCCAGCGCGTTCAGACCCGCGTGCCGGTTCACGTACAGGTGGTGGGCACGCCCCGCAGCGCCCCGAATGGACACTTCTACGGGCTGACGCGCAACCTGAGCGTGCACGGGATGCTGCTGGCGAGCCCGGTCAAAATCGACACCGACGACCTCGACCTCGAGATCGACCTGCCGGAACCCGAGGGCCGCGTGCGGGTTCTGGCGAGGGTGGTTCGCGAGGCGCCGGACGTGGGCTGGCCGTACATCGGATACGGCATCGAGTTCCTCTTCCTGCCCGAGGGCGGTCAGCGGGCCATCGAGCGCATGGTGGAGAGGGAGAACCCCCCGGAGGCCCCGCGCCCGCTGTGGGCACCGGGAGCCATCCATTCGACGATGCGACGCGACGAGTGGATCTATGAGCTCACCGACCCGCTGCGCTACGAAGGCGGGTTTCTGGTGGAGATCCGGCGGGCCTCCCGCGGGGATTGGCGTGCCGGCGGCTCGAGTCCTTTCTATGTGGTCCAGGGGGCGACCGCCCCCGCCGCCCTCGAAGCCGCCCGCGCCTTCGTCACCGAGCACGGCTAGCTCGCACCCGTGCCTCGCCTGAGCGTTCTGCTCCCGGTGAGAGACGGCGCCGACACCCTCCCGGAGTGCCTCGCGTCCCTGACCGCGCAGACCCTGGCCGACCACGAGGTCGTGGCGGTGGACGACGGCTCGCGTGACACCACCGCGCAAACGCTGGCGAGCTGGGCGTGCCGGGACCGGCGGCTCCGAGTCCTCCGCACGACGCCCCGGGGTCTCGTCGCCGCGCTGAATCTCGCGCTGAGCGAGGCCCGGGCTCCCCTGGTGGCGCGCATGGACGCGGACGACATCGCCCACCCCGAGCGCCTAGAGCGTCAAGCCCGCCGGCTCGAGACGGACAGTGGCGTGGACGTGCTCGGCTCCCGGGTGGAGCTGGTCGTCGGTGCCGGGGTGCCGTCCGGAGCGGGCATGCAGGCCTACGTCGAATGGCTGAACGGTCTCCTCGACCACGAGTCGATGGCCCGGGACCGCTTCGTGGAGTCGCCGCTGATCCACCCCAGCGCCGCGATGCGTCGGGAGACGCTCGTTCGGCTCGGGGGCTGGCGCGATCTCGATGGTCCGGAGGACTACGACCTCTGGCTGCGTGCATTCGAGACCGGCCACCGGTTCGCCAAGCTGGGCGAGGTCCTCCTTCGCTGGCGGGACCGGCCGGGGCGGCTGACGCGGACCGACCCGCGCTACGCCCCCGGGCGGTTCCTCGCCCTCAAGGTGGCCGCGCTCGGGCGCGGGCCGCTGGCCACGGGCCGCCCGGTCGTGATCTGGGGGGCGGGGAAGGTTGGCAAGACCTGGGCCCGAGCCCTCATCGCCGCCGGGCATCGACTGGCCGCCTTCGTCGAGGTCGACCCGCGGAGGATCGGCGAGCGGATCCATGGCGCACCGGTGGTCACGGTGCCCGAGGCGGCGGGGCTCAAGGGGCCGCTGCACCTCGCCGCGGTGGGACAGAAGGGGGCCCGCGACCGCATCCGGGTCGAGGCCGCCCGCCTCGGGCTCAAGGAGGAGCAGGACCTGCTGGCGGTGGCCTGAGCGGGCCCTCCGGGGCGCTCGCTATAATCGAGCGACCATGAGCAGACGGAAAACCCGTTCGTGGGCAGCCGTCACCGCCGTCCTGCTGGGGATCCTCGGGACCGGCGTGGCCGGGACGGCGAAGGACGAGGCTCCCGCCCCCACGTTCACCCATGTCCTGGGCCGCATCCTGGAGATGGAAGACACTCGCTCCTCGGGCGGAGGTGAGCTCGATCGCCTTCTGCGCCACCGCGAGCCCGGGATCCGGCGGCGGGCGGCGCTCGCCGCCGGTCGGTTGGGCGATCCGTCACTCGTGCCCACGCTGCTCGACCTGATGAACGATCAGGAGGTGGAGATTCGGAAGATGGCGGCCTTCGCCCTCGGTCTCACCGGCGACGTCTCGGCGGTCGACCGGCTCATCGCCGCGCTCGGTGAGTCCGAACCCGTCGTTCGCGGACGGGCGGCAGAGGCCCTCGGGCGGATCGGGGAGCGGCGCGCGGCGGACGCGGTGGCTGACTTCGTCCTCCGGGCCACGCCCCGGTCGGAAGGCACGGTGACGGTGCGCGGCGACGATCCGGGCAGCGCCGACGATCCCTGGATCGAACTCCGCCTGGGCCTGTTGGCTCTCGCTGCGCTCGAGGATCGCCCGGCGGCGCGGAGGGCGCTGCTCGTGTCCGGGCGCCCCCGCTTCGACTGGTGGGTGGCGGCCTGGGTGGCGATGCGGCTCGAGGACCCGGCGCTGCGCCCGGTCCTGCTGAACGCAGCTCGCTCTGACGACGCCTACTCGAGAACCCTCGCTGCGCGCGGTCTCGGCACCCTCGAGGACCCCAGCAGCTTCGACGTGCTCGCCTCCCTCGTGCGCGACGAGAACGAGGGCGTGGCCGCAGAAGCACTCCGGTCGCTCGGGGCCATCGGGGACGAGCGGGGGCGGACGCTGGCGGCGTCGCTCCTGACCTCCCCGAGCGATGTCCTGCGGCGGCAGGCGCTCCTGACGCTTGCCGCGCTGCCGGCCGAGAATCGCCTCCGCGCGCGGATCGTTCCGCGGGTCGGCGACTCCTCACCCTGGATTCGCGCGGCCGCGCTCGCGGCCCTCGCCCACACCGATCGGGACAACTTCGCCCTCGTCCTCTCCGGGATGGACCCCGATCCCGTCTGGTGGGTGCGGGCCTCGCTCGCGACCGCCCTGGGTGAGCTGGGCGACGCGATGAGCGTCGGCATCCTCCACTCCATGCTCGAGGACGAAGACCCGCGGGTGCTGCCCGCCGTGCTCGCGGCCCTGCATCGTGCGCGGGGCGGTGACTCCGTCGACACCCTGAAGCGCTACCTCGAGCACTCCGATCTCGGGGTGCGAGCGGCGGCGGCCGACAGCTTGAGTGCCCAGCCGACGCCGGGGCTGAGCCCGGCGCTGCTCGCGGCCTGGAAGCGGGGTCTCGGTGACGGCGAGCTCGCGGCCCGCTTGGCCACGGTGGGAGCTCTCGCCGCCCAGAGCGACGGCAGGGCGCCCCTGGTCGAGATCGCCGAGCGGGATCCGTCTCGGGCCGTCCGGTCCCGGGCCGCCGCCGCGCTGCGGGAGCTCGGCGCCGTCTCTGTCCCCGATCCGGGCCCCGAGGCCGTCGACCGTCCCGCCCTCGACTACCGCGTGGCGATGGCGCCCCTCTACCCGCTGCCCGGCGTGTCGCTCTTCACGCCGCGGGCGTTTCTGCAGACGCGGCACGGCGTCGTCGAGATCCACCTCGACGTGGTGGAGGCCCCGCTGACCAGCGCATCCTTCATTCGCCTCGCCCGCCGCGGCTTCTACGACGGACTCACCTTCCACGACGTGGAGCCGGGCTTCCTCGTTCAGGGCGGTGATCCCCGCGGCGACGGCTACGGGGGCCCCGGCTATGCCCTGCGGGGCGAGGTCACCCGGCGTCCCTTCGGCCGTGGCTCGGTGGGGCTGGCTCGGGCCGGGCCGGACAGCGGAGGAAGCCGTTTCTTCATCGCGCTCTCACCCCAGCCTCACCTCGACGGGCGCTTCACGCGGTTCGGCTCGGTGGTCTCGGGCCTCGATGTTCTGGACCGGATCCGCCCGGGGGATGTGATCGAGCGGATCGAGGTCTGGACCGGGGAGTGACGCCGGGGTGAACCGGCCACGCATCCGGCTTCTGGCCCTCGACATCGACGGGACCCTGCTCACGACCGACCGCGTCGTCTCTCCCCGCACCCGCGCTGCCCTCGACGCCGCGCGCGCGCGGGGGGTGCGGCTACTGCTGGTGACGGGTCGGCGACTCCCTTCGGCGCGCCGGATCGCCCGCGACCTCGGCGGGGACGTTCCGCTCGTGCTCCACAACGGGGCCCTCGTCGTGGAAGGGCAAGAGCTCCTGCGCTCCCGGCCGCTCCCCCGGGCGGTGGCTCGCCGCGCGGCCGAGGTGGGTCTCGGCCTGGGCGCGGAGCCGGTCCTGCACTGCGGGGCACGGGGTGAAGGACGGCTGTTGGTGCGCGCGCGGGCCCGCCCTTCCCTCCTTCTGCGCTACTACCTCGAGCGGGTGCGCGGCGACGTCCGCAAGGTCGCCGATCTCCTGGCCGCCCTCGACGGCGAGGAGCCGATTCAGGTGATGTTCGGGGGGTCGCGCGAGGAGATGGACCCGCTGCGGGCCGCGCTCGCCACGCACCTGCAAGGCCAGGCGCGGGTCGAGTGGAGTGTCTACCCGGCGGATGACCGCGTCATCCTCGAGGTGCTCGAGCGCAGCGTCGGAAAAGCGGACGCGGTGGCCTTCCTGCAAGAACGCTGGGGCATCAGCGCGCAGGAGACGCTCGCCATCGGCGACAACTGGAACGACCGCGAGATGATCGCCCGCGCGGGAACCGGCTTCGTCATGGGCAACGCCGATCCCGAGCTGCGTCGTCTGGGCCTGCCGGTCTTGCCGTCGAACGATGAGGACGGTGTCGCCCTCGCGCTCGAGACCCACGTGCTCGGGAAAGAGAAAAGGGGGTGAGTCGCTCACCCCCTTTCGGCCGTGGCTGACGTCGGGAAGCTACTTCTTCTTGGCCGCCTTCTTCTTCGTGGTCTTCTTCTTGGCGGTCTTCTTCCGAGCCTTCTTCTTAGCTGGCATTCGCTCTGTTCCCCCTTCGTTTACCGTCCAAAGTGGCGTCCGGCGAGCGAGGCGCCGTCAGCACACGCGAGATCGACACGACCACCGGGGTGGTGGCTGGGGGACGAGAGAGCGTCTCGACCCCCAGGCCTCCCCGAGGCTTCTACCTCTTCTTGGCTGCCTTCTTCTTCGTGGTCTTCTTCTTGGCTGTCTTCTTCCGGGCCTTCTTCTTGGCTGGCATCGAGGAAATCCCCCCTTTCAGTCCACAGACTGGACAGCAAGGTCCTCCTTCAACATGTCGGGTCTCAAGAGGCTTTGCATACTAGCGGTAGGGTAGGGAGGCCCCTGACCCCTGTCAAGCGGTTTTCTTTCGAGCCTCTTCCCCCATGCTCCACGAGTGGAGGAGGTTACGCTGTGGAAAGCGGGTCTGGAGTGGCTCAAATCCGCTCCTGGAGCCTATTCTAGAGCATCGATCACCCGAACCTGCTGTGGTGCAGGGTGTTCCGTCGAGGCCACTCGTGCACCCCGAGTTCTGGACGAGACGGACGATTCTTATATATTATATTGAATAGTCACTCTGGCCAAAGTGATGTCGACGGGAGAGTTGCCGACGGATCCAGCCTCCGGACGGCGGCCCCGGCCGTTCCTCTGAGCGCGGGACGGCCGAAAGGTTCCTCCCATACCTCTTTGTATAGTGGAAGGGCAGCCTTGACCCGACCCGTCTGCTCGAGCGCCTGCGCGAGGACGAGGCGCGCCCGGGCCCTCAGCCACGGTGGGGTCTCGTCCGATTCGCTCACGCCCCGCACGAGTGCTGCGGCCGCGGCAGGGTCGCCGCGGTCAAGGCTCCCTTCAGCCGTGCACACCCGAGCCTCCGGGTTCGAAGGATGGGCCCGGAGTGCCTCGACGCACTGCTCCCAGGCCTCGCTCGGGCCTCCGGCGGCGCGAATCCGTCGGGCCTCGGCGAGTCGCCGCCAGGCGACGCGCTCGCGATCGGTGAGGGGGTGGGCCAGGGCATCGCGGGCACGGGCCGCCGCGGCGCGATCGGATCCTTCGGCGGCGCGGCGGTAGTGTGGGAGCGTGGCCTCGAGGTGGCCCTCGAGCTCGAGGCTGCGGGCCACGACCAGCGAGGCCCGCGGGCCCACCCAGGCCGCCTCGGGGGTGCCGTCCGTCGCGGGACCGGCGGCGTCTCGGGCGGCCGACAGCCGCAGGTCGAGAAGCAGGGCCTCGCCGAGGAGCACGCGGGCCATGGCCCCGACGACGGGCTGATAGTTGACGTGGCGCCTCTCATCGGCGGTCGCGAGGATCACCCGTGCCACGCCGGCGCTCTCATCGTAGAGACCCAGCGGGTCGCGGAGGTAGTCGGCGAGCTTGAGACCCCACAGCGGCCACCCCGGGTGGTGACGCCACATCCCGCGAATCCAGGGGAGGGCGCGGTCGGGCCGCTGCTCGAAGAACGACTCGATCTCGAACATCTGGACGCGGGCCTCCTCCTCGTGGAAGAGGCTGCCCCCGCGCGCCACCCGCGCGATCGCCGCGAGCCCGCGCTCCCGATCGCCCCCGGGAATGCGCGCCAGGACGCGCAGGAGCTTGAAGAAGCGGGGAAGGGTGTCGGCGTAGTAGTCGTAGAGGCCGAGTCCGAAGTCGAGGTCCGCCACCTCGACTCCCGCCGCCCGGGCCCCGAGAAGATCGGCCCGCATGCGCACCGCCTCCCGCCGGGCCTCACCCTTCTGCCAGCGGAACAGGTGCAGCCGGCTCTTGACCCCGTGCGCGGCCCCCCGCGCCATGAGCGCGCGCCCGTCAGCGGCGTCGCGGCGGAGGCGGTCCTCGGCGCGGGCGAGAGCCTCATTAGCCAGGGTGAGCACCTTTCTGTCGAGGGCGCGGCTCTGCGGGTTCTGCTCGAGACGCCACTCGAGAGCGAGGGCGTGCAGGTAGGGGCCGATCGGATCGTCGGGGTGCTCGCGGCTGAGGGCACCGAGCCGCTTCTCCGCGGTGTGGAACGCCCCGTCGTAGACGAGGGCGAGCGCGGCACGGTACGCGGGGTCGGCCGCCCGCCCGACCGTAGACGCCGGCTCGAGATCCTCCGCCGGCGTCCCGGCGGGCACGGTTGGCGCCGTGACGAAGAGGCCGGCCGCCGCCAGCAGGACGTCCGCCGCCCGTCCCCGGCTCACGGTCCGTAGTCGGTGCGGAGCCGCGCGCGACGCGCGTGGCGTTCGGTGGCCAGGGTGACGAGACGCGCGAGCAGCTCGGGATAGGGCAGGCCCGACGCCTCCCACAGCCTCGGGTACATGCTGATGTCGGTGAAGCCGGGCATGGTGTTGATCTCGTTGACGAGCACGCGGCCACTCGACCGCTCCAGGAAGAAGTCGACCCGGGCCAGCCCGCTGGCGTCGACGGCCCGGAAGGCGGCGACGCCGAGACGACGGATCTCCTCGGTCGCCGCGTCGTCGAGCGGCGCGGGGATCAGCAGGTCGGTGGAGCTGTCCGGCGCGTACTTCGAATCGTAGTCGTAGAACTCACGGTCGGGCACGATCTCCCCGGGGACCGAGGCCTCGGGCGCGTCGTTGCCGAGGATCGAGACCTCGACCTCGCGCGCGTCCACCGCCTGCTCGACCACGACCTTGTGGTCGTAGGCAAAGGCCTGGTCGAGAGCGGCATCGAACGCGTCGGTGGTCGGCACCCGGCTCACCGCCACGCTCGACCCGAGGTTGGCGGGCTTGACGAAGACGGGCAGCCCGAGCTCGTCGAGAACCGTCCTCTCCTTCGCGGGGTCGCGGGAGAAGAGCACGCGGTGGCTCACCTGGGGCAGACCCGCCCGCTCGAACAGCGCCTTCATCATGGCCTTGTCCATCGCGGCGGCGGAGGCCGCGACGCCGGCGCCGACGTAGGGCACCGCCGCGAGGTCGAGCAGCCCCTGCACCGTTCCGTCTTCGCCGTACGGGCCGTGGAGGACGGGGAAATAGACATCGGGCCGCACGAGCGAGGCGGCGTCGGCGAAGCGGCGGAGCGCGCCCCGGTCGGTGGGGTCGGGGGCGAGAAACACCGGCTCTCCTCCCGACGGCCGCGGCTCGGGGCCGGACTGCAGCCGCCAGCGGCCGGCCTTTTCGATCAGGACGCAGAGGACGTCGTGGTGCTGGGCCAGCCCCCCGGCCACCGAGGCGGCGGAGCGCAGACTCACCTCGTGCTCGCCGGAGCGGCCGCCGAAGAGGACGGCCACGCGGGGCCGGGGGCTCATCGCAACGCGAGTCTACGCCCAAACCCCACCCGGCTATACTCCGGGCCGTCATGTCCGGCTTTGCATTTTCCGTCCTCGCCCGGGACGGACGTGCCCGGGCGGGGCGTCTCGTCACGCCCCACGGCGAGGTGGAGACCCCCGCCTTCATGCCGGTCGGCACCGCGGGGGCGGTCAAGGCGGTCGTGCACCGGGACCTCCGGGAGATCGGCGCCCAGATCCTGCTCGCGAACACCTACCACCTGATGCTGCGACCCGGAGACGCCCTGGTCGGCCGCCTGGGCGGCCTGCACGGCTTCACCGGATGGGAGCGACCCTTCCTCACGGATAGCGGGGGCTATCAGGTCTTCAGCCTGGCTTCCTTGCGTCGGATCGACGACGAGGGAGTCCGCTTTCAGAGCCACATCGACGGGACGACGCACCTGCTGACCCCGGAACGCTCGATGGAGATCCAGACAAACCTCGGGGCCGACATCGCCATGGCCTTCGACGAGTGTCCGCCCGGGGACGCCGCCCGCGAGGCGGTGGCGGAGGCGACGGAGCGCACGACACGGTGGGCCCGGCGGTGCCGTGCGGCCCATCGCCGGGACGATCAGTGGCTGTTCGGGATCGTGCAGGGGGGCGTGCACCCGGATCTGCGCGAGAGGAGCGCGCTCGCGATGATCGAGCTCGATCTTCCTGGCTACGCGGTCGGGGGGCTCTCGGTAGGCGAGCCACGAGAGGCGCGCGACCGTGTCCTCGAGGATCTCGAGCCGATCCTGCCCGGCGACCGGCCCCGCTACCTCATGGGCGTGGGGACCCCGGAGGACATCATCGAAGCGGTGGCGCGCGGGGTCGACATGTTCGACTGCGTGCTGCCCACGCGCAACGCCAGGAACGGACAGCTCTTCACCCGACGGGGGCGTCTCAACATCCGCAACGCACGCTTTCGGGACGATCCCCGACCACCCGACCCCGAATGCCCCTGCCCAACTTGCCGGACGGCGAGCCGGGCCTATCTCCGCCACCTCCACCTGAGCGGCGAGATGACGGCGGCGTCGCTCACGACCGTCCACAACCTCTCCTTCTACCTTGACACCATGGGGGCCATCCGGCAGAGTATCCGTTTGTGCCGCTTCGAGGAGTATCGAAGGGAGACCCTGCGGTCCCTCGCGGCAACGGAGCAGGACGGGTCGTAGCGCGACGCCGCCTTTGGCCGCCCTCGATCCGCTCGCTCGAAGGCGGAAGACTCCGGGTCAGCTCACCGCACCCATAAAACGAAGCAGGACGCCAATGGCCGACCTCCGCATCCTCCTTGCCCTCGCCGGCCCCGCCGGCGAGGGAGAGCCCAACCCGATGGCCAGCCTCGTGATGATGGGGCTGATCTTCGCGGTCTTCTATTTCGTCCTCATCCTCCCGATGCGCCGCAAGCAGAAGAAGCTCGAGACCCTGGTCAAGCAGCTCAAGACCGGCGACAAGGTCCTGCTGAACTCGGGCATCTTCGGCACGATCACCGGCGTTGAGGAGGAGGCCTTCCAGATCCGCATCGACGACAAGACACGGATCAAGGTCCTCAAGAGCGCGGTGGCCGGTCTCCAGCCCGAGCCCGGCAGCCCCACGGAGAAGTGATGTCCCCCGACCTCCAGAATCCCATGGTCCTCTGGCTGATCCTCACCGCCGCCCTGGCCGGCCTCACCTACGCCTTCGTCCGCAAGGAGCTGCGCGTCCGGGTGCTCGCCTACGGGGCCTTCCTGATTGCCTGTGGGGTGGCGATCTGGCCCCCCTACGAGCAGGACGGCCGACCGGGGAAGATCCACCTCGGCTTGGACCTGCGCGGGGGCATCCACCTCGTCCTCGAGGTCGAGGTCGAGGACGCGCTCAACGCGACGGTGGACGATGCCGTCGCCACCACCCGGGAGCAGGCCACCCGGCAGGGTATCGAGTTCGGCCGTGTGCAGCGCACCGACCCGACCACCTTTGCCGTCGAGGGCGTCGAGCCAGCGCGGGTCAAGGACATGCGCGACATCCTCCGCGATCAGTTCGGAGGGACCTGGCAGGTCCAGGCTGCCGGCGAGGACGGCTTCAAGGTCCAGATGACGGACATCTACCAACGGCAGCTCAGGCAGCAGACCGTCGACGAAGCAATGCGCACCCTCCAGCGCCGGGTGAACCAGCTCGGGGTCGCCGAGCCGGTCATCGCCCGGCACGGCAGCACCGGCGACCAGATCCTCGTGCAGCTGCCGGGCGTCACCGACGTGGAGCAGGCCAAGCGCATCATCAAGACCACCGCGCAGCTCGCGCTGCGGCTGGTGGAGGACGCCGCGCCCAGCGAGGAGACGCTTCTCCAGAGCGTCGGGGGGAAGGTCCCCAACGATATGGAAGTCCTGACGGGCTCCGGGGACAGCCCGGGGGAGCGGACGTACTACCTCGTGCGCCGCGAGGCCATGGCCACCGGTCGCGACCTCAAGAACGCCCGGGTGGGCGTGGACGAGAACAACCGACCCCAGATCAACTTCACCCTCAATCCCACCGCCACCGATCGCTTCTCCCGGCAGACCGGCCGCAACATCGGCCGCCAGCTCGCGATCGTGCTCGATGGCAGCGTCTACTCCGCCCCGGTCATCCAGTCCAAGCTGGGGGCGGACAACCGCATCACCGGGACCTTCACCACCCAGGAAGCGGACGAGCTCTCGAAGATCCTCAAGGCAGGGGCCCTCCCCGCCACCCTCCGCTACCTCCAGGAGCTGACGGTAGGGGCCTCGCTCGGCCGGGACTCCATCCGCGACGGGGTCCGGGCCTCGGTCGCGGCCATGGCCTTCATCGTCATCTTCATGCTCGTGTACTACCGCCTGTCGGGGCTGAACGCGGTGATCGCGCTGAGCGCGAACCTGCTCATCGTGCTGGCGGCCCTCGCCTACAGCGGGGCCACCTTGACGCTTCCCGGCATCGCCGGGATCATCCTCATCGTCGGCGTGGGAGTCGACACGAACGTCCTTGTGTTCGAACGGATTCGCGAGGAGCTCCGGAACGGCAAGACCGTCCGGGTGGCCATCCAGAACGGGTTCGACCGGGTCTTGACGACCATCGTCGACACCCACCTCACCGGGCTGATCGCCGCGGCGTTCCTCTTCCAGTTCGGGACCGGTCCGATCAAGGGCTTCGCCGTCACCCTCGTCATTGGTCTCGTGGCCAACGTGTTCGCCTCCTACTTCGTGAGCAAGCTCCTGTTCGAGTGGGTCCTTGGCAAGCGCCACGTCGAGAAGCTGAGCATCTAGGGGGCGGAGATGGAGATCCTCAAGAACCCGAACTTCAACTTCCTCGGAACGGCCAGGTATGTCGTCATCGTGAGCGTGATCCTCGTCGCCGGCGGTATCTACGCCGTTGCCAGCGGCAAGGTCCGCTACGGCGTGGAGTTCTCCGAGGGCACGCAGCTCGTCCTCCAGTTCCAGACCACCCCCGCGGTCGACCGGATCCGCGACGCGGTGGCGGCGGTCTCGCCGGGGGCGGAGATTCAGACCTTCGGCAATCTGGCTGACAACAAGGTCCGCGTCCGTCTGGGCCCCCAGGATCGCGAGGCCGGGGGCGGAGGCACCGACCCCGAGAGCGACCTCGAAGCCGCGGCCCGTGCCGCCCTCGCCGCCCTTGCCAACGATTACGCTGACAACGCGGTCATCGAGTCCTCGGCCGAGATCGTCGGGCCGACCGTCGGTGCGGAGCTCAGGGAGAAGGCGATCCTCCTGGTCTCGCTCGGCCTGATCGCCCAGCTCATCTACATCGGCGTTCGCTTCAAGGGCGGGGTCTGGGGAGCGGGGGCGGCCCTGGCCGCGCTCCACGACGTCGTCGTGGCCATCGGGGTCCTCACCTTCTTCGGCTACGAGATCACCCTGAACGTCATCGCCGCCCTCCTGACCCTGGTCGGCTACAGCGTCAACGACACCATCGTCATCTTCGACCGGGCCCGAGAGAACCTCAGGCAGCGCCGCAAGGTGCCGATGACCGAGCTGCTGAACGACTCCATCAACCAGACCCTGACCCGCACGGTGATCACCAGCGGGACCACCTTCCTCGCGCTCATGGGGCTCTACGTCTTCGGGGGAGAGGTGCTGCGCGGCTTCAGCTTCGCCCTCGTGGTCGGGACGATCGTTGGCACGTACTCCACGATGTTCGTCGCGATCCCGCTCGTGGGCTTGTGGTACGCCCGGAGGAACAAGCCCGCCGCTCCCGCCGCCAAGGCGGCGCTCTAGGCGGGCGAAACACCGGCGGATCGGCGCCGGTTGACGAGAAATTACACCCGGCGGGAAACACTCCCCGTGGGCACCCCGTTGGTCCCGTAGTGGAGAGTTTCTCGGGTGCTAAGATGTCCTTGATGATCGGCCTCGAGCCAGAGAAGGCGCCGGAGGAGTCTCCGCGGCGCAATCTGGGCGCCATCGACGAGGACAAGCTTCTCGCGGGCAACCTCATTGCTTCGGTCCCAAAGAAGCACACCCGGTTCCGGCAGATATGGGGCAGCTCGTTCGCCCTCCACGCGATCGCTGCCCTCCTTGTCCTCCTGGTTCCGGTCTTCGTGCCCCCCGATCTTCCCCCCCGCGATGTCATCACCGTTCTCATCTACGATCCCCCTCCTCCGCCCCCCCCACCCCTGCCCATGGGGTCGAGGATGCAGGAAGAGAAGCCGGAGCCCCCGAAGCCGGTGGTCGAGACGCCGCCGGAGGAGCCGGAGTTCACCGCCCCGATCGAGCCAACCACCCCGACGGAGGTGGCGGAGCTGCGGCCGGAGGATGCGGTGTCGCCGGACGACCAGTTCGGCAGCGAGACCGGCAGCGAGTTCGGGGTGCCGGAGGGCATGGACATGGGCGTCGAGGGCGGCATGGTGGGCGGTATCCCCGGAGGGGTCCTGGGCGGGGTCCTGGGTGGCACCGGGACCGGCCCCGTCATGGACTACGACTCGCCCCCCCGACCCATCAAGATCACGCGACCCCAGTATCCCCAGGAGGCCTTCGTCAAGAAGGTCGAGGGAACGGTCGTCGTCGAGATCCTCATCGACTCCACGGGGCGCGTCGTCCGCGCACGGGTCATCCAGTCCGTGCCCATGCTGGATGCGGCCGCGCTGCAGACCGTCTACCAGTGGATCTTCGAGCCCGCGATCAAGCGGGGCCGCCCGGTCCCGACGATCGCCCACGCCCCGGTGGCATTCCGCATCTACTGACCCCGGGCCGAGCGGCGCAGGGAACCCGCGGCACCCCTCCGGTGTCCAAGGTTTCGTCGGAACTTGTGGCCGCCGGGGCCCTCGAGATGGACGCCTTGACACCCCGAAAACCGCAGGGATAAAATCCGGTTCTCTTGCTGGAAAACCAATGGCCTTAATGTCTAGAGTGTAGGGGCGCAGGGTATGGAACAAAGGCTCTTTGAGGACCTCATCGAGTCCGACAAGGTGGCCCATCGGACCAATCAGTCCAGGACCTGGCCGGTCTCCGTCGCCATACACGTCGTGTTCGCGGTGGCGATCATCGTCGTGCCCCTCCTGCAGGCCGGGCTTCTCCCCGAACCGGCGGCGGTCAAGGCATTCTTCGTGGAGCCGATGGCGGCCCCGCCGCCGCCCCCGCCGCCGCCGCCGCCGAAGCCGGTCACGCAGCGGGCCCCCACGATCGTAGCGCCGGTCCTGGAGGACTCCTTCGTGGCCCCGGTGGTCGAGGAGCTCCTGCCCGAGGAAGGCCTGGACCTGGGCGATACGGTGGAGGGCGGCGTCGCCGGCGGCGTTCCCGGCGGTGTCATCGGAGGCATCGTGGGGGGCCTGCCCGACGCCCCGCCCCCGCCAGCCCAGAAGGCCATCCGTGTGGGGGGGCAGATCCAGCGGCCGAAGAAGCTGAAGGACGTCTCCCCCGTCTATCCAGACATCGCGAAGCAGGCCCGGGTGCAGGGCGTTGTCATCCTTGAGTGCACGATCTCACCCCAGGGCAAGGTGACCGACGTCAAGGTTCTGCGTGGCATCCCGCTCCTGAACGAGTCCGCTATCAACGCGGTCCGGCAGTGGGTCTACACGCCGACCCTTCTCAACGGCGTTCCAGTCCCCGTCATCATGACCGTTACGGTCAACTTCAAGCTCTCGTAGGGCGAGAGCGCAACTCAGCCCAGGAGGACGCAAGATGCAGTTCGATTTGAGGTCCATGGCGGAGCACATGGGCGGCGTGGCTTGGGCCACCGTCATCACGCTCTTCATCATGTCCATGTATTCGATCGCGGTCATGATCGAGCGGTACTGGACCTTTCTCCAGGCGACCAAGCAGTCGCGCAAGTACGCGCCGGAGGTGGCCCGCTACCTCAAGCAGAGGAAGATCAAGGAAGCGATCGACATCTCCGACGGCAAGCAGTTCAAGATGTCCCACCTGGCGAAGGTGCTCAAGCCCGGGCTTCAGGAGTGGCAGTACCAGGTCGAGATCGGGGAGGTGGAGAAGGACCGAGAGGGCGCGGTCGAGGCGGCCAAGCGCGCCATCCAGCGCGCCACCGCGGTCAACCTCGCTGATCTCAAGCGGGGCCTGAGCGGCCTCGCCACCATTGGAGCCACCGCGCCCTTCGTGGGTCTCTTCGGCACCACCTTCGGTATCATCAACGCCTTCGCGGGCATGGCGCTCACCGGCTCGGGTGGTATCGCCGCCGTCTCCGCCGGTATCGCCGAGGCGCTCATCACCACCGCATTCGGCCTCTTCGTGGCCGTCCCCGCGGTCTGGGCCTTCAACTACTTCAACGGCAAGGTCGAGGGCTTCAACGTCGAGATGGACAACTCGAGCTCGGAGCTCCTCGACTACTTCATCAAGCAGGGCTAGCGCCGAAGCAGGCGGCCGTGCGGTCGGAGTCGTGGAAGGCCCCGGCCGCCGACGGACTAAGGAGTACTCGCAATGGCAATGGCAGTCGGTGGACCCAAAGAAGGTCCGATGGCGGAGATCAACGTCACGCCCATGGCTGACGTGATGATCGTCCTCCTCATCATCTTCATGGTCGTCACGCCACTCCTCCAGAAAGGCGTGGACGTGAGGCTCCCGCAGGCGTCGAACACCGCGGAGCGCAAGGATCAGCCCAAGATCCCGGTGGTCGCGGTCCGGCGGGACAACACCGTCTTCCTCGGCATGGAGCGCCTCGACAGCCAGGCGGCCCTTCTCCCGCTGCTCAAGGAGATGGTTCAGGACATGGCCGAGGGGACCCGCCTGGCCTATCTCAAGGCCGACGAGGCCCTCCCCTACTCCGAGATCATGAAGGTGATGGACCTCTGCCGAGAGGCAGGGATTGAGGAAGTCGCGCTCATCGCTGAGCGCAAGGTGCAGGGGGGCTAGCATGCACAAGAGAACCCGGCGCCGGCACTGGAGGGAGGACGAAGAACACGCCGCCCGCGTCGTCACCTCGGGGGCGATGGGCTCGATCAATGTCACCCCCTTCATCGACGTCCTTCTGGTGCTCCTGATCATCTTCATGGTGGTCACGCCGCTCACCCAGAAGGGGCTCGACATCTCTCTGCCGCAGCCGCCCCCGGAGAACCAGCCCCCGCCGCAGAGGCACAATGTCCAGGTCGTGCTGACCCTCGAGGAGGGCGCCATGACCATCAACAAGAACCCGGTGGGGATCACGGAGCTCGCCGCGCGTCTGCGCGACGTCTTCCAGGCCCGCTCGGACAAGACGATGTTCGTCAAGGCGTCCGGTGGCGTCCTCTACGGCCGGGTCGTCGACGCGATGGACATCGCGCGCGGGGCCGGGGTGGAGCGAATCGGGATCATCTCCGAGAAGATGATCCAGGAGGCCGGCGGCGCCATGGGCGGCCAGCCCTAGGCGCGTCCGCCACCACGCCTCCAGAGGGGCCCCGCCGCGCGGGGCCCCTTTTTTGTTCTGTTCAATGACCCCCCACCCTATCCCTCCCCACGTAGGGGGCTCGGGGGACGCGAAGTCGAGCTTGCGAGACGAGCGTCGACCCCGAGTGTAGGTCGCGACGCGGCAGCGTCGCCTCCGACAGGCGCGAAAGACGTTGAGATAGGCCCCGTACACCCGCGTGTCCCCAGGGACGGGACACGCGGGCGAGTCTAGGCCTGGTGCCAGCCGCACCTGGTCATCGACCGGCCTCGATTCACCGCATCTCTCCCCACGTAGTGGGCTCGGGGGACGCGAAGTCGAGCCTGCGAGACCCGCGTCGCCCCCGGCTCGGTTCGGCGACGCGACAGCGTCTGACCTAGGCCTGGTGCCAGCCGCGCTGGGCCGGCTCGGCTCAGAAGCAGGGTCGCCGGACTCGTCCCCTCAGTCTTCGAGGGGCATGACCAGCCAGAGGATCACGTAGACCAGCATCCCGGGAAACGCCGCCGAGCAGACGGACACCGCTACGTAGAGGATCCGTACCACCGTGGGGCTCCAGCCCAGCCAGGCGGCGAGCCCCCCGCACACGCCACCCAGGAGCCGGTTCCGTCGCGAGCGGTGCAGGGGGCCCTGCGTGGACATCGGCGTTGCCTCCTGAGATCACAGGGCAGCAGCCCGAGCGGCGGGACGCCTCCGCGTGGGAAGGGAGGCGCCCCCGGGCGAGCCCGAAGGTCCGCGGCGTCCTACTCCGTCAACCCCTCCGCCGGCACCTCGCTCGCGGCGTCCCGCTCAGCCTGCTGCTCCTCCCGCAGCTCCAGCGCCTGCCTCTGGAGGATCTGCGCCTGCTCGAGGTATCTCCTGCGCTCGGACCGGTTGGGGGCCACCTGGGCCTTGACCCGGTAGAGCAGGCCCTTGCTGATGAGGGCTTCCCAGTAGTCGGGCTGGATCGCGAGGGCCTTGTCCACGGCCTCGATGCCGAGGTCCGCCTGTTCGTTCTTCTGTTCGTCGTTGAGGGCAGGGTCCCGATAGGCCTTGTCCCAGTGGAACGTCGCCACCTTGTAATAGCCGCTGGGGTCATCCGGGGCGAGGTCGGCACAGCGCAACATGGTCTGGATGGCGTCCTCGAACCGCGCCATTCGCGGCCCCTCGCTGTCCACCGTATAGGCGTTGCCTTCCGTGTCCCAGAGCGGCTTGTTGTAGAAGGACGAGAGCGCCCCGCAGGCCTTGGTGTCTTCCGGGTGGTCCCGGACCACCCGCAGGTAGGTGGCCTCCGCCTCATCCACCCGGTTGAACTTCTCGTAGAGGTTCGCCATGGCGTACATGTTCATGACGTCTTCCGGGTTGTCCTTCACCAGCTCCTCGGCGTAGTGCAGGGCCTTCTCGAAGTCCTCGACCGGCGGGTCGGAGTAGATCCCGATCAGGGCCCCCAGGGCGGTGCGCCTGGTCGCCTCGAGGTTGGGGGTGCCCCCCTTGTTGACCTCGAGCGACTTCTCGTAGTGCTCGATCGCCTTGTCGAGGTGCGCCCGGATCTCTGGGTCGTCGGACCGGCTCGGGATGTAGAGAGCCTGGTGGGCGCTGGCGAGATAGGCGTGCGCCTCCGCGAAGTCGGGCTTGTGGGCGATCGCCTGCTCGTACTCCTCGATGGCCCCGCGGTAGTCCTCCGCCTTGTAGAGCTTGTTGCCGTCCTGGAAGGCCGCTTTGGCCTGGATCAGTTCGCAACCTGCCCCTGCGATGACGAGGGCGAGAAGGGCAGCGAGCATGGGCGCGTGGTATCGGATTCTCATCGGCCGTCTCCCGGGAAAGTCGTTGAATACAAAGAAGCTCGGAGAAACCAGATTATAGACACGAGCCCGAATGCGAGTCAAGGACGTCTGCAGCCCGACGAGGTCCCGCGCCCCCCTGTGAACCAACACCTCGGCCCGGCGCCCGCTCGTCCCCGACCCCACACCCGCCACCGGGCCCGGCGACGGCGAGGCGGCGCCGCCCGCCCGCCGCCTCGTCCCGCTCCCGCTTCGCCCCGGCCCCCAGTGGCGCAACCCGTTGGAACGGCACTAGACTGAGGCGAAAGCCATGATCCGCTTCGAGGACATCCAGGAGACCGTCAAGGGCCACCACCCGGGGGCCGACCTGGAGATCCTCCGGAAGGCCTACATCTTCTCCGCGGTCGAGCACAAGGGTCAGGTGCGGGCCTCGGGCGAGCCATACCTCGTCCATCCCCTCGAGGTGGCCAATATCCTGGCCGAGATGAAGATGGACCCCATCTGCGTCGCGGTTGGGCTGCTCCACGACGTCCTCGAGGACACCCTGACCACCCCGGACCGCATCGAGGAGTACTTCGGGTCGGACGTCTTCCACATCGTCGAGGGGGTCACCAAGATCTCGAAGATCCCCTATGCCACCACCGAGGAGCGGCAGGCCGAGACCTACCGAAAGATGCTGCTGGCCATGGTGGACGACATCCGCGTCATCCTCGTCAAGCTCGCCGACCGCCTGCACAACATGCGTACACTCAAGCACTTGACGGACGAGCGCCGGGTGCGGATCGCGCGCGAGACGATGGACATCTACGCCCCACTCGCCGGGCGCCTCGGGATGGCCAAGATCAAGAACGAGCTCGAGGACCTCTCCTTCCAGTTCCTGGATCCCGATGGCTACCAGTCCCTTGCCACCCGTGTCGCCGGGAAGCGCAAGCAGGCAAGGGCCTTCATCGACAAGGTCCGCGGCGCAGTGGCGGACAAGCTCACCGAGGCCGGGATCGAGGCGACCATCGAAGGGCGGATCAAGAGGCTGCACTCCATCCAGCAGAAGCTCAAGCGCCAGCGGATCGACATCGACCAGGTCTACGACTTCGTCGCCCTTCGCGTGCTGGTGAAGTCGATCCCCGACTGCTACGCCGCGCTCGGGGTGCTCCACAACACGTGGCGTCCGGTGCCCGGGCGGGTGAAGGACTTCATCGCCATGCCCCGGCCCAACGGCTACCAGTCGCTCCACACCTCCGTCATCGGGGACGACGGCCACCCGTTCGAGGTTCAGATCCGCACCCGCGAGATGCACAACGTGGCGGAGGAAGGCATCGCCGCTCACTGGAAGTACAAGGAGGGGCGGACCGGCGTGGGCAAGGACGACGACGCCTTCTCCTGGCTCCGACAGCTGCTGGAGTGGCAGCAGGAGGTCAAGGACCCGCACGAGTTCCTGAACTCGCTGAAGCTGGACCTCTACCCTGAGGAGGTCTACTGCTTCACCCCCCGGGGGGAGGTCAAGATGCTGCCCCGGGGGGCGACTCCGATCGACTTCGCCTACGCCATCCACACCGAGGTCGGCCACCAGTGCGTGGGGGCCCGGGTGCACGGAAAGATGGTCCCCCTGCGCTACAAGCTACAGAACGGGGACATCGTCGAGATCCTCACCTCCTCCGGTCACAAACCCAGCCGCGACTGGCTGGGCCTCACCGCGACAAATCGGGCCAAGGCGAAGATCCGCCACTACCTCAACACCGCGGAGAAGCAACAGGCCCTCGAGATCGGCCGCAAGCACCTTGAGCGCGAGCTCCGACGCTTCGACCTCTCGCTGAAGAAGGTGTCGGCGGGCTCGTCGTCGCCCATCGCCTCTGTGGCCCAGGAGCTCGGCGTGGGCCAGCGCCTCGAGGACCTGTACGTCGCGATGGGCTACGGGAAGGTGTCAGCCCGCCAGGTGCTCTCCCGCCTGCTGCCTCCAGAGAAGCTGGTTGAGACCCCGGAGGCCGAGAAGCCGCGCCCGGTGGTGGACGCAGTCCGCCGCTTCCTCGGCCGCCGCGAGGAGCACATCACCGTCAAGGGCACGGACGACCTGCTCGTGTACCGCGCCAAGTGCTGCAACCCGATCATGGGGGAGCCGATCGTCGGCTACATCACCCGCGGCAAGGGTGTTTCGGTGCACTCCCGGAGCTGTCCCAACGTCCAGAACCTGGTCTACGACCCCGGGCGACGGATCGAGGTGGAATGGGGGCACGGTGGGGGAGGCGGCTACGAGGTGCGCCTGGCCGTCGACCTCGAGGACCGGATGGGAGCCCTCGCCGCGGTGACCGCGGCCCTGGCCTCGATGAAGACGGATGTCCGCGACATGCAGGTCCGTACCTTCGACGACAACACCGCCTCGATCGTGCTCACCGTCCGGATCAACGACCTCAAGCACCTCGACAAGGTCGTGAAGTCCGTGCGGGGGCTCAAGGGCGTCATCGACGTCGCCCGCCAGAGCGTGACCGGATCAGTCTCTGCTTGATCCCGGGGGCGGTTGCCCTCGCCCGCATTGCTCGCCAGGACTTCTGCTGCGACGCGCGATAGCGCGCCTGCGGCGGGCGTGCTCGCTCCTCGCTTCGTCGACGTAGCTTCAGCTACGACTCCTCGCTCGTTGCTGCGCTTGCCCGCCTCGGCAGCACTCTCACGCGTCTCGCGACGAAGTCTGGCGAGCAATCCGTGCTAGGCTTCAGGCCGTCCCTCCCAGGAGGCCTCCTCATGCCGACCAAGCACGTGTCCACGCTCCAGGCCCCGAAGCCGATCGGTCCCTACTCCCAGGGGGTGATCTCGGGGGGGCTCCTCTTCTGCTCTGGTCAGATCGCCCTGGACCCCGAGAGCGGAGCGCTGGTGGAAGGTGGGGTGGACGCGCAGACCGAGCGCGTTCTCGAGAACCTGGTGGCTGTCCTGCGCGAGGCCAAGATGGGCCTCGAAAACGTCGTGAAGACCACCGTCTACCTGGCCGACATGGCGGATTTCCCGGAGATGAACGACGTCTACACGCGTTATCTCGGACAGCGTGCTCCGGCCCGGACGACCATTCAGGCGGCCGGGCTCCCCATGGGGGTCCGGGTGGAGATCGACGTCATCGCCGCCTACTGAGAGTGGCCTGAATGGTGGTGGGCTAGGCGGCGGAGGCCCCGGTGGTGGTTGCGCCGCGGCCGGCGGGCTTCTTCACCTTGCCCGAGCGGAGACACCGCGTGCACACGCGAATCCGGCGGTGGGTTCCGTTGTCCAGGACCACCCGCACCCGTTGCAGATTGGGGTTGAAGCGCCGGTTCGTGACATTGTGCGCGTGAGAGACCCGATTGCCGAACTGCGGGCCCTTGCCGCAGATGTCGCAACGCTGTGCCATGACGATACGTCCTCCCGTAAGGGCCCGAGCACGGCCCGGAACGCAAAAAGTAAGTATATTGAGGAGCTTCCACGCCGTCAAGGCGTCGCGGTCGGGGCGCCTTGACGACGGCCGCGCCGGCCCCGGCGACCGTCGCGGGGTGCGTTGTTGGCCGGCGAAAGGGCATGCTATAGTCCCGGCGCCCTGCCATGGTCCAGTTCAATTTCAGCGAACGGACCATCAAGTCCAAGGTGGTCTACTACGGGCCTCCCCAGTCGGGGAAGACCACCAATCTTGAGCAGATCCACCGTCTGACCGATCCCGAAGGGGCCAACCGCCTCATCTCCCTGAATACCGCCCAGGACCGGACCCTCTTCTTCGACCTGCTCCCGTTCAGCCTCGGCACGGTCTCGGGTTACGACTTCAAGGTCCAGCTCTACACGGTGCCCGGGCAGGTCCAGTACAACGCCACGCGGCGGGTGGTCCTGGCCGGCGCGGATGCGGTCGTCTTCGTCGCCGACAGCCAGAAAGCGATGGGGCGGGACAACACCACGGCCTTCGAGAACATGAAGGTCAACCTGCTCGCCAACCGCCTCGTGCCGGAGAAGGTCCCCCTGGTCCTACAGTACAACAAGCAGGATCTCGAGAACCTCCTTCCCCTCCCGGAGCTGGACGAGGCGCTGAACCCGTGGGATCGCAAGAGCTTTCCGGCCATCGCGTCCAGGGGCGAAGGCGTCCTCGAGACCTTCGTGGCGGTGGTGCAGGAGATGCTGGCCGCCATCGCCCAGAAGTACAACCTCAAGGAGAAGGGGCTGGATCCGGCCTCGGTCCCGGACGTGGTGACCCAGGCATTCGAGGCCCTGCTCAAGAACCGGCCGGCCGCAAGCCCGCCGCCGGCGACACCATCACCCTCGCGGGCGGGCGCGGCGACGCTCGCGCCGGGAGCGCGAGCGGCGGGTCTGATGGCAGCCACTGCGACCGCCGCCGCCCCAGCCCCCCCCACTGCGAGCCCTCCGACCCTGACGCCGCCGCCCCCGACCCCGGATCGTCCCAGGCCGCCGGGGGCCCCCGCCGCGGGTGCCGCGGCGGGCTCGCCCGGGAGGGTCATCTTCGGGCAGCCCCGGGGGGCGGAGCCGGCGTCTGCGGGCCAGGCGGGCGCCGATGCGAGCCCGGTCTCGGAGGAGCTGCTCCATCGGGCCATCCGCTCCAACGTGGAGCTGGCCGAGGCGCTCGGCAACTTCGTGCGGGAGGTCCAGCTCGGTCTCGGGACGATCGTCTCGCATGCGGATCAGCTCACCGGTGGCGGCGATGGCCGGCGCGCAGAGGTCCTCGTCGGCGGGATCCGGCGCGAGGTCGCGCGGCTGCGCCGAGTGATCGAGGGGCTTGGGGACGCCGGGCCGGGGGCGGGTGAGCACCCGGGCCCCCGAGTGCCCCCGAAGGCCCCCACAGGACCCGCCCCCCGGGCGGCGCCGTCGCCGGCTCGCCCTCGCGCCGCCAGCTCCGGATCTCCGGGGCTCGCCCCGGTGGCGACCCCCCGGACTGATGGGGCGGCGCGGCTGGAAGGGCTGGTGGGCGAGGTTGTGGTCGCCATCGACCCCCTGCTGGCCTCCCGGAAGCTGAGCGTGCAGAGCCACATCGCGTCGGGAGCGAGCGTGCCGCGCTGCCCGCCCGCCGGCCTGAAGCGAGCGGTGGCCTCCCTGCTCCAGGGCCTGGCCGCGACCGCCGCTCCGGGGTCGACGCTCGCGGTCCGCGCGGAGCGAAAGCCGGTGCTGCTCCGGGGCCGCGACGGCCGGGAGCAGCGCCGGGACTTCCTGATGCTCGCCGTCACTCACGGGGCCGGTCTCACCGACGACGACCAACGGCGCATCCTCAAAGGCGCGGACACGGGCCGCCTCGGCGAGGCCTACCGTCTGGTGCGGGAGATGGGCGGTTTCCTGCGCTTCGCCCCGCTCCCCGGGGCGAAGCTCGAGACACGGGTCTTTCTGCCGGTGTGAGGCCCGGGGGCCCTACAGCTCGACCGTCTCGCCCATTTCCGGCACGTGCGTCGCGAATCCCCGCTCGCGTTCCAGCCGGGCGGCCAGGGCGAGCGCGGATTCCTCCTCACCGTGGGTCACGAACACCCGCCTGGGCTTCGGGACGTCGCCCAACCAGCGGACCAGCTCTTCCGCGTCGGCGTGACCGGACAAGCCCTTGAGAGACCGGACCTCGGCCAGGACCGGCACCATGCTCTTGTGGATGCGGACCTCGGCCTTTCCGTCGACCAGGGCCCGGCCCAGCGTCCCCACCGCCTGGTAGCCGGTGATGAGGAGCATGTTCTCCGGCCTGGGCAGCCGTTGCCGGCAGTGGTGGAGGATGCGCCCTCCGGCCAGCATGCCGCTCGAGGAGATGATCACCATCGGCCCCCCCATCGAGTTCAGGGCCATCGACTCGTCCCGCGTGCGGCGCAGGTGCACCCACTTGCCGTGGAACAGGCTCCGACCGGCCGCGTTGCCGAGAGCCTCCTTGTGCGCCTCGGGATGGGCCGCGTAGACGCGGGTGGCGTCGACGGCCATGGGGCTGTCGAGGTGGATTGGGAAAGGCCGCATCCGACCCTGCGTGACCAGCTCGTCCATCATCCAGATCATCTGCTGCGCCCGTCCCACCGCGAAGGCGGGAACCAGCAGTACCCCCCCCCGCGCGAAGGTGCGTTTCAGCGCGCCCTCGAGCTGGTCGAGGACGGACACGTCGGAATGCCGTCGGTTCCCATAGGTGCTCTCGATCACCAGGTAGTCGGCATCGCCCGCCCCCTCAGGATCCTTTGTCAGGATCGCGTCGTAACGTCCGACGTCGCCGCTGAAGAGGACTCGCGTCTCCCGGCCATTCTCCCTCACCCGCACGTCGGCTGAAGCCGCTCCCAGGAGGTGCCCCGCCTCGCGGTAGCCGAAGGAGAAGACGTCGTCGAGCTCGTGCCTCTGCCCCTTGGGCGCCGCCCGAAAGAGCTTCAGTGCCTCGCGGGCGTCGCTCTCGTCGAAGAGGGGCAGCGCCGGCTTGTGCTTGGTGAGGCCCTTGCGGTTGTAGTAGCGGGCGTCTTCCTCCTGCAGGTGCGCGGCATCGAGAAGCAGGATCTCGGCGAGGTCGACCGTCGGCGGCGTGCAGTAGACGGGCCCGCGGAAGCCCCTCTTCACGAGCCGGGGCACCCGGCCGATGTGGTCGAGGTGCGTGTGGGTGAGAACCAGGGCGTCGATGCCGGCGGGGTCCTCGCAGGGATCGGCCCAGTTCCTGAGGCGCAGGGGCTTCTGGCCCTGGAACATCCCACAGTCGATCATCACGCGACGACCCCCCGCCTCGAGCAGATACTGTGAGCCGGTCACGGTCCGAGCCGCCCCGAGGAAGCCGAGTCGTGCCATCGTTTCTCCTTCGCGGGCGCAGGTCCGACGACGACCTGTCCCCGCGGCGGGTTCAGGCGAGCATCTTACGGAGAACGGTCTGCAGGATCCCGCCGTTTCGGTAGTACTTCACGTCCACCGGGGTGTCGAGCCGGACGATGGTCTGCGTCCTCGTCTCCGTGCCATCGGGCCTGCCGATCGTGACCGGCACCTCCTGCCGCGGCTTCAGCTCCCCGAGGCCAGTGATCGAGAGCGTCTCCTGCCCGGTGAGCCCGAGCGGCTCGACGCCCTCGCCCGGCTTGAACTGCAGGGGCAGGACACCCATCCCCACGAGGTTGGCCCGGTGGATGCGCTCGAAGCTCTCGGCGATCACCGCCCGGATCCCGAGGAGCAGCGTCCCCTTGGCCGCCCAGTCCCGCGACGACCCCGTGCCGTACTCCTTTCCCGCCACCACCACGAGCGGGGTACCCTCGGCCCGATAGCGCTCGGCGGCGTCGAAGATGGCCATCCGCTCGCCGGAAGGGACGTGCACGGTGACGCCGCCCTCGACCCCCGGCACCATCTGGTTCTTGAGGCGGATGTTGGCGAAGGTCCCGCGCACCATCACCCGGTCGTTGCCACGGCGTGAGCCGTAGGAGTTGAAGTCCTTCTTCTCGAGACCCTGCTCCACGAGGTAGCGCCCGGCCGGGCTGTCGAGGGGGATGTCTCCCGCGGGGGAGATGTGGTCGGTGGTGACGGTGTCGCCGAGGACGGCCAGGATCCGGGCACCTTGGATGTCGGGCACCGCGGGGGGCTCGAGAGTGAGGCCCTGGAAGAAGGGCGGCTCCTGGATGTAGGTCGACTCCTCACGGAACTCGAAGAGGTCGCCCCCGGCCACCGGGATCGCGTTCCAGGCCGGGTTGCCGTCGAAGAGGTTCGCGTAGGTGGACGTGAACATCTCCGCATCGATCGAGGCCTCGAGCTCGGCGATCTCCTTCTGGGACGGCCAGACGTCGGCGAGTGTCACCGGGGAGCCGTCGGCCCCGGTGCCGAGGGGCTCCGACCGGAGATCGATATCCGTCGTCCCGGCCAGCGCGTAGGCCACCACGAGCGGCGGCGAGGCGAGGTAGTTGGCCTTCACGTGGGGGCTCACCCGGCCCTCGAAGTTGCGGTTGCCGGAGAGGACGGCCGAGGCGACGAGCTGGCCGTCGGTGACCGCCTTCGCCACCTCCGGGGGGAGGGGGCCGGAGTTGCCGATGCAGGTCGTGCACCCGTAGCCGACGACATCGAAGCCGAGGGCCTCGAGGTCCGGGAGAAGACCGGACTTCCGGAGGTACTCGGTCACGACCTTCGAGCCAGGGGCCAGGCTCGTCTTCACGTAGGGCGGCACTCGCAGGCCTCGCTCCCGCGCCTTGCGTGCCAGGAGCCCCGCTCCCAGCATCACCGACGGGTTCGACGTGTTGGTGCAGCTCGTGATCGCGGCGATCACGACCGATCCGTGGCGCAGATCCATCCTCTGCCCGCGCATCTCGAGGGGCACGGACCGGGCGGCTTCCTCCGCGCTGAGACCGAAGCCCCGCTCCCGGACCGGGGCGACGAGGCTACCGCGGAACGAGCGCTTCATCTCCGACAACGCCACGCGGTCGTGGGGGCGCTTGGGCCCGGCGAGGCTGGGCTCGACGCTCGCGAGGTCCAGCTCGAGGGTGTCCGTGAAGTCCGGATCCGGCGTCTCCGCGGTGCGGAACAGACCCTGCTCCTTGCAGTAGCGCTCGACGAGGTCGACCTGCTCCGCGGTGCGCCCGGTCCGGCGCAGATAGGCGAGGGTGGCGTCGTCGACCGGGAAGAAGCCGCAGGTGGCCCCGGACTCCGGGGCCATGTTCGCGATCGTGGCCCGATCGGCGAGGCTGATCTCGGCGAGCCCGGGGCCGAAGTACTCGACGAACTTCTCGACGACCCCCTTTCTCCGGAGCATCTGGACAACCGTGAGGACGAGATCCGTCGCGGTCGTCCCCTCGCGTAGCCGCCCCACGAGACGGAAGCCCACGACCTGCGGCGTCACCATGTAGAGTGGCTGGCCCAGCATGCTCGCCTCGGCCTCGATTCCCCCGACGCCCCAGCCGAGCACGCCGAGCCCATTGACCATCGGCGTGTGGGAGTCGGTGCCGACCAGGGTGTCGGGCAGGGCCACCGGGCCGTCCGCCCCCTCCCTCAACATGACTCCCGTCGCCAGGTACTCGAGGTTCACCTGGTGGATGATGCCCGTGGCCGGGGGCACGACCCGGAACCCGTCGAAGGCCTTCTGGCCCCAGCGCAGGAACTCATACCTCTCACGGTTCCGCTCGAACTCGATCTCCGCGTTCCGCGCCGCTGCCCCCGCAAAGCCGAAGACATCCACCTGCACGGAGTGATCCACCACCAGCTCCATCGGCACCAGCGGGTTGATCTTCCGGGGATCCTGGCCCAGGCGGTCGACGGCCGCCCGCAGCGAGGCGAGATCCACGACCGCGGGCACGCCGGTGAAGTCCTGCAGGATGACCCGGGCCGGTGTGAAGGGCAGATCTCCGGCGCTCGGCGCGGAGGCGCTCCACCCGGCGAGGCGCCGGACGTCGTCCTCGGTGACCAGCTCGCCGTCCACGTTGCGGAGGACGGACTCCAGAAGGACCTTGATCGAGAACGGAATCCTGTCGAGGCCGGGTGCGACCCCCTCCCGGGCGAGGGCGTCCAGCCGGTAGAGGGCGGCCTGTCCGTGGCCGGTGTCGAAGGTCGATCGGGCGCCGAACACGTCGGTCTTCATGGCTTCTCTCTCCTGACTCCGGAACGTGCCCCGGACCGCGTTGGTGCCGGGCCGGCGACAGCAGAGATTACACTACCGCGGTGACCAGGTGAGACGGCAAGTTGGCCCGAAGGGTGCTCAACCCCGGGGCGAGTGCGGACGACGTGACGCGCGGTGCGTGAACGTCAGGCCGGCTCGTCGTCGAAGTGGCGAGTCTCCCGACCCCTCCACACGACGCGCACGGACACCGCCCGCACGACGAACAAGGCCAGCACGACCACCGCCAATGTCGGCAGCAGATGCCAGGCGAGCAGCAGGTACTGCATCAAACCGTCCTCCTCCCACGCACCGCCACTGTTCTCCGCACGAAGCCGTTCACCCGCCCTCGCGGCCCGGCGTCGCCGCGGGACGAACGCCACCGGTCGAGTCTGGAGGAGGGACAGCACCGGGGCCAACGGCCCCGAGCTTCAATCGGAGTACCTCAGGGGTGCGTGACGAAACAACAATATCATGTGTGCCGCACGGCGCCAAGCCCCTTCCGTAGTAGGCGAAGCCCGGTGCCGCTCGTGAGCGACCTACGGGCGTGTCCGCCTTCGGGTCGGGGGTCTGGCTGGGCGGCAGGGACTCGAACCCCGATTCCATGGTCCAGAGCCATGTGTCCTACCGTTGGACGACCGCCCAATGCCGAACCCCCATCCTAGACAAGTCGTTGGGTGAATTCAAACGACCTCCGACTCGCGCCTGCACGGTGCGGTGTCGGAGCCTGCGTCAGGGCCGCTCGGCGGCGGAGAGGTACAACGCGTTCAGGAGGGCGGCATAGGTGACGTAGCTCTGAGCCCGGTACTGCGGCCGGAAGCCGAACAGGACGACCCGGCCCTTCCCGAGTGGGATCTCGACGAGGGCGGCCCGGCCGCGGAGATGCTCATCCCCCAGCAGCCATCCCGACAGCAGCGGGTTTTCGTCCGTGTAGCCGGCCACGGTCACCCCGGCGTCCGTCTCGAAGGCCGGGGAGGACTGGAACCAGATTGGCAGCGCCTCGGGCAGGCCGTGAGCCAGCGGCTGCGTGGGGTCGACCCTCACCCTCAGGATCGAGCCCGGACAGAAGAACTCGCCCGGCTCGGTGTCGGCGAGGACGTCGCGCACGGGCAGATCGAGCTGCTCGATCACGAGGGCGGTGGCCGCGTTCAGGGCCACGAGGGTACCCCCGCCCTCGACGAACTCACGGAGCGCGGCCACGCCCCTGGCCCCGAGCCCTCCGGTGTACTCCTCCGGCAGGTCACCCGGCTCGTGGCCGCCCAGGAGGGCGGTGGCCGCCTGGTCCGGGAGCACGATGGCGTCGTAGCGCCCGGCGAGGTTCCCGGCCCGCACCTCGCGGTCGTGGAGGCTCCGGTAGGTGACCTCCATCTCGCGCTCGAAGATGAAGCGCGTCCAGCCCTCGTCGTTCGACGGGACCCACGACCGGTAGAGCCCCACCCGAGGGACCCGAAGCCGCAGGACTCGGGGCCGGGCCTTCACCGCCTGAGCCGAGACCCCGAGGTCGACGGCGAGCCGCTCGAGCGTCCCCCGCGCCGAGGACGGGACGAGGAGGGCGCCGGCGGGATACGTCCGGCCGCGGTCGGCGAACGGCTCCAGGGCCCAGCGGACGTCGACACCCTCCGCGAGGAGCCGACCGAGGGCCACGAGGTTGCCGATCCCGTGACCCATCGCGAGGTGCGATCCCTCTCCTTCGATCCGTCCCGGGGGCGCCCGGCTGACGTCGACGCGCTCGAGCTCTGCGTCGAAGGGGTGGACGACGTCATGCACCCGAACTCCCATGAGCAGAGGCAAGGTGTGGGCGGTCACGTCGTAGGGCCGCTGCGGCGGCCCGTCGGGGTCCCGCCTCAGGTCGGGATAGCTCTGTCGTTCCAGCAGGGTCTTGGCAAAAGCGCTGGCCGGCTGCTGCATTGCGATGACGTGGCTGCCCGCCTCGTACCGCCTCCCGTCGGCTTCGAAGGCGCTCCGGGCGCGATACACCTCGACCCCGCCCGTCTGCAGGACCTCGAGAAGCCGCGTCGTCGCCAGGGGCTCGCGCTGCGCCGCCGGGATCACGAAGGCGAACGGTTCCTGCCGCGCACAGGCCCGGCGGTTCACCCCGAGTGCCGTTCGCAGCCAGAACTCCCGGTTCCGGGCGGCATGGTCGAGGACCGCCAGCGCGGCCGAGACCTGGTACTCGACGATGTCGGCGAGCCGCCACCGGCCCCCGGGCCAGGGGGCGGGGAAGTTCCATGATGGCGCCCGCGGATCGTATCCACCCCGCCGGCTCTGGAGCTCGTGGGCCTCGACGTCCACCGGCGTCGCGAGCCGGGCCGAGGCCGTCTCCGAGAGGACCCGCACGCCGCCATGGGTGTGCGGGTAGGCCCGGGCCGGCGTCCAGGCGTCGAACATCGCGTTCGTGACGACACCCTGCCGCCCGTCCGACGTCAGGCGTGCGGCGACGTGCATCCCGATCGCGTTCGCGGCGGCTCGGAGGGCCGGATCGACGTTGGGCTCCCACGGGTCGGTGTACGGAGGGACGAAGAGCCGCGCCCCCGTCCGTCCCATCTGGTGAACATCGTGCATGATCTGCGGGTGCCAGCGGCGGTGAATGTGCTCGACCGTCAGGCGCGTCTCCTCCTGGGTGAACATGTACCAGTCGCGGTTGTTGTCGTGGCCGACGTACGGGTGATACAGGACCGGGGGAGCGGTGCCCTCGAAGGGCGTGCCGAGCTGCCGCCGATACCATTCGGCCACGAGCTGGGTTCCGTCGGGGTTGTGCGACGGCAGCACGAGCAGCACCGTCTCGTCGAGTGCACGCCGGACCTCCGTCGCGTCGCTGGCCGCGAGGTGATGCAACAGTCGCAGGGAGGCCATGGTGCCCCCCACCTCCGTCGAGTGGATCGAGAACGCCATGGCCACGATCGTCCGGCCACGCGCGATGAGCCGTTCCGCCTCCGCTTCCGCGAGCCCCCGCGGGTCGGCGAGCCGCAGGTTCGTCTGCCGGATCTGCTCGAGCCGGGCGTGGTTGGCCGCCGAGGTCACGGTCGCGAGGACGAACGGCCGCCCCTGGGTGGTCCGGCCGACCTCCTCGACCGTGACGCGATCGGAGGCGGCATCCAGGCGCTCCAGATAGCCGAGCACCTCGTCCCAGTCGGCGAGGTGGCGATCGGCCCCGGGTTGGAAGCCGAGAACCGACTCCGGGGTCGGGACCTCGCCGCTCGGCGCTCCAGCAAAGACCAGGGCCGGGAGTCCGACACCCAGGAGGAGCGTGATGCGGAGGACGGCCGCCCGGGTCGGCCCGGCACATCTTCGCACGCTCAGCATCGAGTCCCTCTCTCGTCCTGGTCCGCGGCGAACGCTAGCGGTGCCCGGCCGCCCCGCTTCCGGACGGCGGGCCTAGTCGACCCCCAGCTCCTCGGCCCTCTTGAAGACGGCAAAACCGAGGAGACAGCCGAATGAGAGGAAGGCGTACGCCTGGACGAAAGCGGCGAGGAAGCCACCCAGGAACGGCACGACGCCGAGGACCGCTCCCGCGATGCCCCCCACGATCGCGATGACCGTGTAGATGAACCAGGCCTCCCAGTAGACTGAACCCATGCGCCGGATGGCGTCGACGCCGATGATCGGATTGAGGGTGGCGAAGAAGCTCTGCGAGATGGCGGCGGCGATGAGGGCGATCGGGGAGTACAGCAGCTTCCACAGGAGTGCAAACGGGAGCGCGATCAGCGCCCCGAGTGCCGTCCCGAGGGCCGGCATCGAAGGAGGGCTCTCCACCGCACCTCGTCCCTCCCGCATCCCCGCGATCTCCTCCTCTGTCATGCCCTCCGACAGCAGGAAGGCCTCGAGTTCCTCGGGCATCGGAGTCGCCTCGTAGGAGGGCTCCTCGGCCGCCATGCCCGTGGACATCAGGGCGAAGATCGAGCCCACCCCCAGAACGATCAGCAACACGAGCATCGGCCCCGAGCTGATGATCATCGCCGCGACCCCGAGGAGCACCGTCTTGATCAGGTCGGTGATGTCGCCGATGTTCGGCATGAAGTCCGTTGTGTTGCCCGAGGACACCCGGTTGATGGCGGTGAACGCGTACGCGTACAGGAGCCCCTGGGAGAAGAACCAGCCGATCAGGTTGCCGAACATGGCCAGCTTCGCGGCGGTGCTGAAGACCCCGACGAACACCGCCATCATGATGTAGGCCATGGGATCGCGCAGCGGGTAGCTGAGGACGGTGCCGAGCTCGTCCCGCAGTGGCCGGCGGCGCTGACGCGCGATCCGCTCGGCCTCTTCCTTCTCCGCCGTCTTCACACAGAGCGCGTCGCAGTCGGGGCAGATCGCCGCGGTCCCGTGGTGCTGGACGCACTCCGGGCACCAGCCCTTGCCGCACTGCGAGCACACGCCCTCGGACTTCGTGCCCGGGTGCTTCGAGCACGTGCGCCAGCTGCCCGGCCGGGGGCCCCGCGGTCGGGCGGCGGCGGCCGCTCCCGCCGCCGCGGCTCCGGCAGGCCCGGGCGTTGCCGCTGAGGCGGCCCCCGCAGCCCCGGCCGCGGCCGCGGCTTGCCGAGGCTGTGCAGCGGGCGTTGCCGGTGGTCGTCGTGCCGGCGTCTGTGCAGCGGGCGGTGCCCCGGCCGCGCCGGGCGGTTGTGGTGGCCGCGGAGGCGTGCCCGGCGGCGTCTGCGAAGCCGGCGGGACACCGGCGGGCCTCTGCGGTGGTGCGGGAGGGCGTTGAGCCTGGGCCGCGCCGGCGGGCCTCTGAGGGGCGGGCGGTGCCCCGGCGGGTCGCGGCGGAGCGGGCGGTCTCTGCGGCGGCGGGGGCGCACCGGGTGGTGGTTGGGGGCGTGCGGCGGGCCGTGGGGGCTGCTGAGGTGCGCCGGGTCGTGGCGGTTGCTGTGTGGCGGGTCGCGGGGGTTGGGGTGGGGCGCCGGCCGGTCTCTGGGGGGCGGCCGGCCTACCGGCGGGTCGTGGCGGCGGTGGTTCAGCCTGGGCGATCGCGAAGACAGTGCCGCAACCCGGACACTTCACCTTGACGTTGGGGGCCGCCTTTTCAGTCGGGACCCGGAGAGTGCGGCGGCAACGTGGGCACGCGAGATCCAGTGCCGGTTCCCCTCCCTCGTGGTTGAATTATACACGCGGGGCTGGTCCGGAACGGCCACGCCCTGCGGCTGGTATAGACTGCGGCCGTCTTCTTTCACTCGAGAGGTCGATTCACGATGAGGTTTCGCCCGCTGCTCCTGCTCCCCCTGGTCGTCCTGGTCGCGGGCTCCGCCTGCGGTCCCCGCGAGAAGGCGTCTCCGAGCCCGTCGCCGACGGTGGCGGTGGCCACGCCCACGCCGGCGCCGACCCCGCTGCCGCCGCTGCTCGACCCCGAGCAGGCCACCGAGACGGCCCCCGACCGGTTCCGCGTGCGCTTCGAGACGACCGAAGGAACGTTCGTCGTGGAGGTGCGCCGAGAGTGGGCCCCGCACGGTGCCGACCGCTTCTACAACCTCGTCAAGCTGGGCTACTACGACGGCGTCACCTTCTTCCGCGTGCTCGAGGACTTCATGGCCCAGTTCGGGATTCACGGAGATCCCGAGGTGAGCCGGGTCTGGCGCTACGCCCAGATCCCCGACGACCCGGTCACCCAGTCCAACACGCGGGGCATGGTCACGTTTGCCACCTCGGGACCGGATACGCGGACCACCCAGATCTTCATCAACTACAAGGACAACTCGAACCTCGACCGCATGGGCTTCGCCCCCTTCGGCCGCGTCGTCGAAGGTCTTTCGGTGGTGGACAAGCTCTACTCCGGCTATGGCGAGGGTGCCCCCCGGGGCCCCGGCCCGGACCAGGGTCGCGCCCAGGCCGAGGGCAACGACTACTTCCGCCGCGACTTCCCCAGGCTCGACCACATCGAGACTGCCCGCCTCGTCGAGCCCGCGGGTCCCTGATCCGACCGGGGGCTCCACTATGATGGCCGGGTGAGCCCCCGCACCACCGCCCTGCCCTTCCGCCCCGCGGTGCGGGAGTGGTTCGCCGAGACCTTTCCCGGCCCCACGAAGGCGCAGCGGCTCGCCTGGCCGGCGATCGCGAGGGGGGAGAGCACGCTCGTCCTCGCCCCGACCGGCTCGGGCAAGACCCTCGCCGCGTTCCTGGCCGCGATCGACCGCATCGTGTTCGCCCCGCCGCCGCCGAAGGCGGAGCGGTGCCGCGTCGTCTACATCTCGCCGCTCAAGGCCCTGGCCGTCGACGTGGAGAGAAACCTGCGGGCGCCGATCCAGGGCGTCGCCCGCATCGCCGGGCGGCGGGGCGAGACGCTCCATCTTCCCGAGCTGGCGATCCGGACCGGCGACACGCCGTCCGAGGCTCGGGCCCGCATGCTCCGTCGTCCCCCCGACATCCTCATCACCACGCCCGAGTCGCTCTTCCTCATCCTCACGTCGCGGGCGCGGGATCTCCTTAGCGCCGTCGAGACGGTGATCGTCGACGAGATCCACGCGCTGGTCGGGACGAAGCGCGGCGCGCACCTCGCCCTGTCCCTCGAGCGGCTCGAAGAGCGGGCCCGCGGATCGGTGCAGCGGATCGGGCTGTCGGCGACGCAGCGGCCGCTCGACGAGGTCGCCCGCCACCTCGGCGGCGGCACGGGGCGTCGGACGTGGGCACCCCGGCCGGTCACGATCGTCGATGCCGGGGCCAGGAAGGCGTTCGACCTCCGCGTCGAGGTCCCGGTGGAGGACATGTCACGCCTGGGTGATCCCGCCAGGACCGACCCCGAGCCCGCGGGCCCGAACGCCGTCGTCGAGCCGCGCTCGATCTGGCCCGCGATCCACCCGAGGCTCCTCGAGCTCGTGCGAGCCCACCGCTCGACCATCGTCTTCGTCAACAGCCGCCGCCTGGCCGAGCGTCTGGCCGCGGCCCTCAACGAGCTCGCGGGCGAGCCGGTGGCCCGGGCCCACCACGGCTCCATCGCCCGCGAGCAGAGGGTCGAGATCGAGGACGCCCTCAAGGCGGGCCGGCTGCCGGCGCTCGTGGCCACCTCCTCGCTCGAGCTGGGGATCGACATGGGGGCGGTCGACCTCGTGATCCAGATCGAGACACCGACCTCGGTGGCGAGCGGGATGCAGCGGATCGGGCGGGCGAGCCACCAGGTCGAGGCGGTCTCCCGGGGCATCATCTTCCCGAAGTATCGGGGCGATCTCCTGGCGAGCGCGGCCATCACCCGAGCCATGAAGCAGGCCGCGGTCGAGCCGACGCGCACTCCCGTGAACCCCCTCGACGTCCTCGCCCAGCAGCTGGTGGCGACGGTGGCCATGGGCGAGCGCACGGTGGACGACCTCTTCGCCCTGGTGCGGGGCGCGGCGCCTTTTGCCGCGCTGCCCCGGGCCCAGCTCGACGGTGTCCTGGACATGCTTTCCGGACGCTACCCTTCCGACGAGTTCGCCGAGCTGCGGCCGCGGCTCGTGTGGGACCGGCTGAGAGGGACCGTCAGGGGTCGCGATGGCGCCCAGCGTCTGGCGGTGGCGAACGCGGGCACCATCCCCGACCGCGGTCTGTATGGGGTCTTCCTCGCCGAGGGAGAGGGCTCCGGCCGCCGGGTCGGCGAGCTCGACGAGGAGATGGTCTTCGAGAGCCGGGTGGGCGAGGTGTTCGTCCTCGGCGCCTCGAGCTGGCGAATCGTCGAGATCACTCGCGATCGCGTTCTCGTCCTGCCCGCCCCGGGGGAGCCGGGCAAGATGCCGTTCTGGAGGGCGGACCGAGGGGCGCGTCCGCTCGAGCTCGGCCGGGCCATCGGCCGCCTCACCCGCGAGCTGGCCGGGTGCCCGCGCGAGGAGGCGGTGGCCCTTCTCCGTGAGCGGCACGACCTGGACCCCGGGGCTGCGGAGAACCTCGTCTCCTACCTCGAGGAGCAGCGCGAGGCGACGGGGGCGCTGCCGGACGACCGGACGATCGTCCTGGAGCGGACCCGGGACGAGGTCGGAGACTGGCGGCTGTGTCTTCTCGGGCCCTGGGGCGGACGGATCCACGCGCCGTGGGCGATGGCCCTCGAGGCGAAGCTGCGCCTCTCCGGCGAGGCCGAGGTCGAGACGATCTGGAGCGACGATGGGATCGTGGTCCGTGTCCCCGAGCGCGAGCGCCCGCCCGAGGCCGGCGACCTTCTTCCTGACCCCGAGGAGATCGAGGAGCTCGTGGTCCGGCAGCTGGGGGGCACGAGCCTCTTCGCCGCGCACTTTCGCGAGGCGGCCGGTCGGGCCCTCCTCCTTCCCCGGCGGCGGCCGGGCCAGCGGACCCCACTTTGGATGCAGCGGAAGAAGGCTCACGACCTCCTGAAGGTGGCCTCGCGATACCCCGCCTTCCCGATCCTGCTGGAGACCTACCGGGAGTGCCTGCGCGATGTCTTCGACCTTCCCGGTCTCGTCGCGCTCGCCCGGCGGGTGCGCCGCCGCGAGGTGCGGCTCGTGACCGTGGACACCCAGGTCCCTTCGCCGTTCTCCGGGTCGCTGCTCTTCGGCTACGTCGCCAACTACCTCTACGACGGCGACGCCCCGCTCGCCGAGCGTCGGGCGCAGGCGCTCACCGTGGACCAGGCGCAACTGCGGGAGCTGCTGGGAGAGGCCGAGCTGCGGGAGATCATCGACCGCGCCGCACTCGCCGAGATCGAGCTCACGCTGCAGTGTCTCGACGACGCGCGCCGGGCCACCGGCCCCGACCGACTCCACGACCTGCTGCTGCGCCTCGGGGATCTCACCCTCGACGAGATCTCGGCGCGTGTTCGGCCCGGTCCGGAGGGCGAGGCCGGCGCGACGGCGCGAGACTGGCTCGACGTTCTCCTCCGTGAAAGGCGGGCCATTGAGGTGGTGGTTGCGGGCGAAGAGCGCCTCGCCGCCGCGGAGGACGCCGGCCGACTGCGCGACGCCCTCGGGGTCGCTCCCCCCCCCGGGCTGCCCGAGGCCTTCGTCGAGCCGGTCCCCGCGGCCCTGCGCGAAGTCGTCGCGCGTTACGCCCGCACCCACGGGCCGTTCGGGGTGGCCGAGGTGGCGCGGCGCTACGGCCTGGGCGAGGCGGCCATCGTGGGTGTCCTGGCCGACCTCCAGCAGGAAGGGCGGGTCCTGGAAGGGGAGTTCCGGCCCGGCGGGTCCGGGCGCGAGTGGTGTGGCGAGAACGTCCTCGCCACGTTGCGCCGACGCTCGCTGGCGGCCCTTCGGAAGCAGGTCGAGCCGGTGGAGGTGGAGGCGCTGGCTCGCTTCCTCGTCGAGTGGCAGGGTGCGGACCGGGGTTCGAAGGCGCGACCCGCCGACCGCCGGGGAGGGCCGGACGCGCTCCTGGACGTGATCGAGCAGCTTCAGGGGGCGGTGTTCCCCGCGTCGATCCTCGAACGCGACGTGCTCGCCGCGCGCCTGCCCGCCTACCGCCCCGAGGACCTCGACACACTCACTGCGGCCGGTGAGGTCGTCTGGGTGGGGGTGGGACCGCTCGGGGAGCGCGACGGCCGGGTGGCTCTCTTTCTGGCCGACTCGCTTCCGCTACTCTTGCGGGCGGGGACGGACGCGCCGAACGGCTCCCTCCACGAGCGTCTGCGCGAGCAGCTCGCCCGGCGCGGCGCGGCGTTCTTCGGCGAGCTCCTCGAGGCCGCCGGCGGCGGCCTGGCCCGACCCGTCCTCGATGCGCTGTGGGACCTGGCGTGGGCGGGGGAGGTGACCAACGACACTCCCGAGGCCCTGCGTGCCTTTCTGGCCACGCGCGCCGCGCGGTCCGAGCGCCGCTCCCGCATCGGGGCGTTCCGATCGCGTCGGCGGCTCCCGCCTTCGGCGGTGGGCCGCTGGAGTCTCGTGCCCGCCCCCCGGCAGCCGCCGACCCCCACCGAGAGGACGAAGGCGCTCGCCGAGCAGCTCCTCGCACGGCACGGGGTCCTCACCCGCGACGCGGTCGCGTTCGAGGAGGTCCCGGGAGGCTTCTCTGCCGTCTACCCGGTGCTCCGTGGGCTCGAAGAGACCGGTCGTGTCCGGCGGGGCTATTTCGTGGCCGGACGTGGGGGACTGCAGTTTGCGCACCCGGGGGCCCTCGAGCGCCTGCGCGCGCGAAGTGACGAGGGCGAAGGGGCCCCGCTGGCCGTCGTCCTGGCCGCGGCCGACCCCGCCAACCCCTACGGTGCCGCGCTGCCGTGGCCGAAGGGCGACCACGCACGTCTGCAGCGGGCCGCGGGATCGCACGTCGTCCTCGTCGGCGGGCGCCTGGCCGCGTTCGTCGGTCGGGGTGGCCGCGACGTCGTTCCCCTGCTTCCGAAGGACGAACCCATGCGAACGTCCGCGGCGGGCGCCGTGGCGCGCGCGCTCGCGCGCTGGAGCGCCGCCCCGGGCCGAGGCGCTCTCGGGTGGGCGCCACGGTCCGACGGGGCGCTGGCCGAGGGCCCGCTCGCCCCGTTCCTGGCCGAGGCCGGCTTTGTCCGTGCCGGACCGGGCTTCCGTCTCAACCGCGCGCCATCCCCGACGACGACGGGCGAGGGGGA
>JAJDNV010000165.1 GCA_022340545.1 Acidobacteriota bacterium
CCGACGGGTCTCGTGTAGTGGATGGTGGCGTGAGGGTTGGCGAGGGCCGTGTGCTCGACGTAGCGGTTGACGAAGCGCTGCCCCTGCTGCCAGTTGGCGACGATCTCGAGCTCGACCCGGGTGCCGTGCTCGAGGTCCCACTCCGGCAGGGTCGTGTCGTGGGTGACGACGGGCTCGTTCTTCCGCGTGTCGAGCCGGATGTCGAAGACGTGAGCCGCCTTTCGCCGGCCCACGCGGCTCGTGACGCGGATGGGCTTGCCAGTGGTGAGCTGCCCGTACATCGCGGCCGCGGAGATGCCTATGCCTTGCTGTCCGCGGGAGTTGTGGCAGGCGATCAGCCCTTCGCCGGCAACGAAGTTCTCGCAACCGGGGATGGAGAGGTCGTACACAAAAGGATGGGCTCCGCGAACGCGACGCACATTCGTCACCCGCAGAAGGCAGAGGTCCGAGGCCGCGAAGGACCCCACCGCCTCGACTTCACTCCTCAGGACCTCCATCTTGGGTGTGGCTTCGTACCTTCCGGAGGCCGCCGCCAGGTAGCCCTGATCCTCCAGGAAGTCGGTGAGATGGCGGGTCACCCGCCCGCCCGCGAGGGCCGACAGCTCGGCCAGGTCGTAGGTGGCACCGACAGCGGCTCCCGTGATGATGCCGACGGATTTGCTTGCTCCCGCCGGACCGGTGCCGAGACCGGCGGCCTGGAGAATCGATTCGGGCGACCAGCCGACCCGCTTGCCGGCCTGCCCGCCGGCGAGTGCCAGCTTCCGGCTCGGGAACATCGCGTATCGGTTATGACGCTTCTGGACCTCACGCCGGCGGTAGACGTGCGATGCTCCGATGTCGAAGCCGTAGACGTCGAGTCGCCAGGACGTGGACGGGGCGCGTCCGAGGCCGCGCCGGCGAAACGGGCCTTGGCGTGACGGGACGACGCCCTGCAGCAGCCAGAGCACCTCGACGTCGTCGATCAGCTGGCGGCTGCTCGACCCGAGCGTCAGGACCTCGCGGGTCTTCACGCGATGACCGTCGCCGGCGTAGAGGCCGTCGAGGAAATGCTGGCGAAGGGCCCGGTTGGCCTGGAAGACGAAGGCCGGCACCCTCTTGTTCCGGGCGCCGTGTCCGCACCAGGCAGGGAAGATCACTGACGTCAGGCCGCCGAAGAGCTTCACCCTGACGGCGTGACGCTCGCGCGCCTCCACGGTCGCCTTGAGCCCGAGCGCCCGGGCGGTCGACACAATCTCCTCGACGAGGCTGGTCTCCCGCGCGGCGAGGGTGAAGCCCACCTGGCGGGCGTCGCTGTGCCCCTCGGCCACGTAGAGGCCGAGCAGGCGCATCACGCTCGGAGTGAGGGGCCACGTCAGGGGCGTCTCCGTGATCGCCCCATGGTGGTATGTCCGAAGCCTCCCCTCACCGCAGTCCGCCTCGAGTTCCAGGCGCTTCACCAGATGGGCCGGGAGGAAACCCCGTCGCCGGTACTGGAACCACGAGTCGTCGAGGACCTCCGCCTCCCCGCCGCCGGGACCCTTCAGGCGGAACCATCGCCGGGACTTGTCCCCTTCGGCCTTTCGGTGGAACACGCGGCAGCTCCGGTCCTGGCTTTCGAAGACACTCCGGGGAACGCCGTACACGAAGGCCTGGCGGCGGGCCAGGTTCTGGACGTCGGGGAAGGAGAGCAGGTTCACGCGATCGAGACGCGGTGTCTCCGGGAGCCGCCGCGGGGCCACGATGTAGTCACCGGCCCGCAGCGCGCGCGCCTCCACCTCCACGACCCGACGCGAATCTGGGTCCCAGGTGAAGAGACTGTGGCAGCCGGTCACGCGAACGCGCTTTCCTCTCTCGGTCCGCACCTCCAAGATCTCGTTCTCCCGCGGGTGACGGATCACGTGCGAGACGGCCCGCCACGCGTAGCGCCAGGTGGAGGGGTCGAATGCCGGTGCGCGGATCCCGAGGCCGCTCACGTCGCGGACCTCCTCGCCGTCAGCAAGGAGGTCGTCGACCAGTCGGCCGATGGGCAGCCGCTCGATCGCGCCGTCCCGTTCGATCAGCACGGGCTGGTCGGCGGTCAACGACTGCTTGTAGCGATGAAACTTGGATCCGTAAAGGAGCTTCCCGAAGATCTTCGGCACCTGGGCCTTGACGATGCCGGGGCCGTTGTCCTGGACCACCACGCGAAAACGCCCCTCGCCCCTGGTCAGGGTCCCGCTCCGCGGTTCGCCTTCCTCGCCGTCTCCGCTTCGCGGGCGGGTCTTCGGGGCGGCTTCGAGCACGATGTCGTGGACCTCGACGTGCAGCTCGGGAAGGATGCCTCCCTCCTCGCACGCGTCGAGCGAGTTGTCGACCGCCTCCTTGATGGTGGTGAGGAGCGCCTTCGAGGGATTGTCGAAGCCGAGGAGGTGCCGGTTCTTGACGAAGAACTCCGAGACCGAGATCTCGCGCTGCTTCTGCGCCATGGTCTGGGCGGTGGCGCGGGGGGCGGGTTTCGCCGGGCGCCCCGGGGTCGGTCCCGGCGGTGGCGCCGGCGTCGACGACGCAACCGTCGTCGTGCCCGTCTTCTTCCTCCCGGGGGCCTTCCCCCGCCGTGCCGCCGGCGTCGGGGCGGGCTCGGCGAAGAGCTCCATCTGTGACTGCCCCCCCTTGTGACCGGCTCGTGTCCCCGCCTTCTTGCCGGCCCCGCTTCTCGCCTTTCCGCGGGTCGCAGCCTTCCTTTTCGCCCTGGACCCTGTGGTTTTCTTGCGGGAGGCCTTCGCCAAGTGCCCTCGCTTTCTCCCGAAACAGCGCAGTCTAGCATCGCACGGGGGGCGGACAGGCGGGGACCGGGGCCGGCTCGGCGTGCTCAGCCGCGTCCGTGGGACAATTCGCCGATGGGTCCCTGGCCACGAGCCGCGGAGCGCGCGTTCGCGAGCGCCGTGTCTTCACCCTCCCTGAGTCGGCTCACGGGGTGGCTGGCCGACCGGCACCTGCCGTCCGCGATCCTCGGACCCCTGATTCGCGCCTATGCCCGCGTCTACGGGGTCGACCTCGGCGAGGCCGCGGAGCCGGTCGATGCGTTCCGGACGTTCAACGCATTCTTCACACGCGCGCTCCGCGCGGGGGCGCGGCCGATCGACAGGCGCGCCGGGGCGGTCACCTCACCGTCGGACTCGCGCGTGATCAGCATCGGCCGGGTTCCCGACGACGGTCGCCTCGAGCAGGTGAAGGGCCGGACCTATGACCTGGATACTCTGCTCGGGTCGCCGGCGGGCGCCGAGCCCTACCGCGGCGGTCGTCACGCCACGCTCTATCTCAGCCCCGGCATGTACCACCGCGTCCACGCTCCCGTGGATGGCCGCATCGTGGGCTGGCGGTACATGCCGGGGCGCCTCTTCCCGGTCAACCCGCCGTCGGTCCGGTCGGTTCCTGGCCTGTTCACCCGCAACGAGCGGGTGGCCATCTTTCTGGAGATTGATGGCCAGGCACCGGTCGTGCTCGTTCTGGTGGGGGCCGCCAACGTCGGCCGAATCACCTTGCGCTTCACCACCCTCGTCACCAACACGGGCGCGGCCGGAGGGTGGGACTCGCCACCCGAGCCCCTCCCGGTGCGCCGCGGCGAGGAGCTCGGCGTTTTCAACCTCGGGTCCACCGTGGTCCTCCTGCTCGCCGACCCGACCCTCGAGCCCGCGGTCGAGCCTGGCGCCCTCGTCCAGATGGGGGAGGCCCTGTGGCGTCGCGGCTGAGAGTCGGCGTCATCTCCGACACCCACGGGCTCGTGCGCACGGAGGCGCTCGACGCGCTCCGTGGCGCGGACGTCATCGTTCACGCGGGGGACGTGGGCGGCCCCCACGTCCTCCGGGAGCTGGGGGAGCTCGCTCCGGTGCTCGCGGTGCGGGGGAACGTGGATGTGGAGCCCTGGGCGAGGGCCCTGCCGGAGCGACGCCGGCTGGAGCTGGGCGGGGCCCACGTGCTGCTTCTCCACGACCGGGCCATGGTGGGGGACCCCCCCGGTGCGAACGGCGTCGCAGTCGTCGTCTTTGGCCACTCCCACGAGCCGCTGGCGGAGCGCCGGGAGGGCGTGCTCTGGTTCAACCCGGGCAGCGCCGGGCCGAGGCGGTTCAGCCACCCGGTGTCCATCGGGTTCCTCGATGTCGAAGGCGGCCGCGTCCGCCACCGGCATGAGTTCATCATTCATTGACCCCCCTCCCCAAACCTCCCCACGGAGGGGGAGGGAAATGCTTGAGACAGGCCCTCGACACCCGCATGTCCCCAAGGGAGGGACATGCGGGCGACGCCGGGCCTGATGGCCAGCCGCATCGGCGGCCAAGAATGGGCCGGATCGGGTAGGATCGAGGCCTCCAGACGAGAGACCAGGCCCGGACCCTGAACGGAGGTGGACATGGCGTCGAAGCTGCGGACGGTCAGTTGGGTGCTGCTGGCAATCCTGGGAGTGCTGGTGCTGCTGGTCTCCGGTCTGTCCGCCCAGCTCGCCTACTGGGGCATGTACCCGGTCGGCGGAGAGTCGATCGATGTGATCGCATCGGGCCGGGACAACGTGCTCGTCGGCCTTCGAGGCGTTCGGGGCACGTCCGCGGCCTGGGCCGCGGCCTGGGCCGTCCTCTTCCTTGCCGTGGTGATCGGACCGTACCGGCGCGGAGACGTGACGAGCTGGTGGGGCATCCTCGCCTCTGCCATCGTCCTGGGGGTCGTCGTGGCGGTGCGCGTGCCCGTCCTCGGCAGCCAGGCGGGAGCGGGCACCGCGCTCGTCATCCTGCTGTTCGTCATCCTCGCCCTCCTCGTGGACGTGAAGCGGCTGGTCCAGCCCGCCCCGAAGCCATGAGGGGCCTCGGCTCCCCGGCCCGAGTCCTGGCCGTCGCGGTCCTGGGGGTGGCGTTCACGTCCCCGGAGGCGACCGCAGAGCCAGTGGCCCAGGTGTCTCCCGGCTCCATCGTGCGCTGGCCGGGAGAGGATATCGAGTCCTGTGCGATGGGGAAGCGGACCTGGGCGCCGCTCGAGGGGGCGTGCTTCTACGCGATCGACCTCCTCCGTGGTGAGGGCGGTGCGCTCGAGCTCGCGCGCCGCCGCGGGGGACAACGCGAATCGTTGTCCGTCCGCATCGGGGCCTACCCGTACCCGGTGCAGGAGCTCACGTTGCCGAAGGAACAGGTGGACCTGTCTCCCGAGGATCTCGCGCGTGTGCGGCGTGAGAACGCCGACATCGCCGGACTCTGGGGAAGGACCGGGGCGCGGCGGTTCACTCTCCCGCTCCACCCACCCCTCAACCCTCTTTCCGAGGGAGGGCGCTTCGGCAGCCGCCGCATCATCAACGGGCAGCCAAGGAGCCCCCACTCCGGCGCGGACTACTCGGCCGCGGCGGGGGAGCCGGTTCTGGCCGCCGGGGATGGGGTGGTGGCGCTCGTGGGCGATCACTTCTTCGCGGGGCGGAGCGTGTTCGTCGACCACGGAGACGGTCTCATCTCGATGTACTTCCACCTGAGCCGGGTCGACGTGAAGGAGGGAGAGAACGTGAGCCGGGGCCAGCGCCTCGGCGCCGTCGGCAGTACCGGCCGGGCCACCGGCCCCCACCTGCACTTCGGCGTGAGGTGGCATCGGGCGCGGGTCGATCCCGCGTTGCTCCTCGGCGACCCGGCGGGGCTGCCGCGGGTGCCCTGAAGCACGTCACCGACCCGCCGGGAGGTGCGCCACCCGGTGCGCCCGCTCGCGTGGCAGGACGCACGGTTGTAGGATGCACCCAGATGTCTCAGGCGGGCGTGGGGGTGCGTGACGACTTCCGGCTCGAGCCCTTCGAGCCGGCCTATCTCGGGCTTCTGCGCGACGGACGCCTGGAGCCACGGGCCGCGGAGGCGCGAGATGCGCTCGAAGAGTGCCGGCTCTGCCCCCGCTCGTGCGAGGCGCGCCGCCTCGAAGGCGAGCGCGGCACCTGTCAGATCGCCCGGCACGCGGTCGTCGCAAACGCCTTTCCCCACCTCGGCGAAGAGGACTGCCTGCGCGGCGTCCGGGGCTCGGGCACGATCTTCTTCTCGGGCTGCTCGCTGCGATGCTCCTTCTGCCAGAACGCCGACATCTCCTGGTGCGTCTCGGGGGAGGAGTGCTCGGTCTCCGAGCTGGCCGCCATCATGCTCGCCTTGCAGGATCGGGGCTGCCACAACATCAACCTGGTCACCCCGACCCACGTGGTGCCACAGCTCATCGAGGCGGTAGCCGCGGCCGCCGCCGGAGGGCTGCGGCTGCCCATCGTCTACAATACGGGTGCCTACGACGAGGTCGAGACGCTGCGTCTCCTCGACGGGATCGTGGACGTCTACATGCCCGACTTCAAGTTCTGGAGCGAGGAGACCGCCGAGCGCTACGCCGGCGCTCCCGACTACCCGGAGCGAGCGCGGGCGGCCATCCGCGAGATGGATCGACAGGTGGGGCCGCTCCGCTACGGCGCCGACGGTCTCGCACGGAGGGGGGTCCTCGTCCGGCATCTCGTGATGCCGGCCCTCGTCGAGGAATCGTCGGCGATCCTGGAGTGGCTGGCCCGGGAGGTGTCTCCCGACACCTACGTGAACATCATGGGTCAGTACCACCCGGCGTGGCGGGTGGGGGAGCCTGACGTTCGAGGTCGGACCCGCTTCCCGGAGATCGACCGCCGACCTCGATCGTTGGAGCTGGAGAGGGTCTACGAGGCGGCCCGGCGTGCGGGCTTGTGGCGCCTCGACGAGCGGCATCGGCTGCCGTTCGCGTGGAGCTGAGACACCGGTGCCCCCGAGCCCGACTCGCCCTGCCGCCGCCCTCCGCACCGGGCGGAGGACCTTGCCTCCACAAGCCCGCGCCCGGAAGGAGCGGGCGCGGTGGAGTCCGCCCGCGCTCGTGCGCATGCTGCGCGACCTGCCGATCCGGCGGAAGCTCACGCTCATCGTCCTCGTGACGAGTGGTCTCGCTGTTGTCGTGGCCTCCACCGGATTCCTGGCCTACGACTACGTGACCTTCCGACGGCAGATGGCGCTCGA
>JAJDNV010000169.1 GCA_022340545.1 Acidobacteriota bacterium
GCGATCGTCTCGACGAGGCCGCCGGTGACCACCCGGACCGTCTGACCGCGGTAGCCGGGCACGGGCGCGCCGTTCGGTGCCACGCCGCGCTGATCCGGGATGGCATGGCTGGCGCATCCCGCGAAGGCCAGCGTCAGGCAGCCCGTCAGCTCCAGCACGCTCACAACGAAGGAGGCAGGCTTGCCGGCCCGGGTGGCGGTCATGCCGAGCACGCCGGCGATGCGGCGGTGCAAGAACTCGCGGGCGATCATCACATGCACTGCGCCTCCTGGCGCCTGGAGGTCGGATGATTATCGCCCAGCATGGCCCGTTTGGAGCATGGGCGCTTTGCAGCTACCTCAACCTCTTCTGAGCCGTTCCCCTGGAACTGACCCTCGGCCGTCTCGGCGCCGACCCCGAGCCCGGCGTGGCTCCGCCGCCGCTCGCGCGAGCCCACTCGCAGGCTCGCGGTGGTGCGGGAGGCGGCGTGCGCGGCTTCGGCGTTCTCAGAGCTCGAGGTTGTAGACGAAGCTTCCTTTGGGCAGACGCTGCAGGCGTTCGGCGATCAGCCCGTGTTGCTCCGCCTCGCCTTCCACATACTTCTGGACGAGCGCCTCCGCGGCGGCCTTGTCGCCGCGGGCCTTGATGCCGCCCACCAGACGCATGAGCTTCTCGGCGGCGGGCGCGAAGCGAGTGAGATCGACGGCGAACGAACCCAGGTCCTGCCCGTTGGCCGCCCGATCTTCCGGGTCGAAGGTGAGGACACCTTCGTCGCTCAGGAAGCCCAGCTGTATCGCCGCCAGCTGGCTGTAGGGCTTGGGTCGAGTCTTGTCGCTGCCCGTGTACATGCCGCGGGCGACGTGACGCGTCGCCCAGACGAGGGAGTCGACCCAGACCTGCCGCGCGAAGGCCTCGTCGATCACGCCGCGCGCGCGCAGGAACTCGGTCAGCCACCACGCGCCGGTCTGGGCCTTCAGCTCTTCCATGGTCGAGGCCAGCGGCCCGCCGAAGATCTCACTGTCCGTCTTGCCTCCGACCCGGTATTCGTGCGAGGGCCCGAGGTTGTGGGCCGCCTCGTGAAGGATGGTGTCGAGCAGGTTCGGCTCGGCGTCGCCCGGGTAGTGCGCGAGCGTCGCGGTGTCGAAGAGCGACTCCGCGCCCTCGCGGCGCGTCGCCTCGCTGTCGGGATCGGTGTAGAGGTTCGTCATGGCCACGGTGCGGCCCCGTCCCTCATTGGCCACCGGACCCCAGTTCGGAAGGCTCTGGCCGATCGTGGCGCCGATCGGTGTACGGTCCTCGCCGGCGTTGATCACGATCTCGATGAAGTCGGGGAGATGGAAGCTGACACGCCGTGCCGCGTAGGGCGGGCCGGCCACCGTCGCCAGGGCCTGCTCCATCTCCTGCTGCAACGGGGCGAGCTTCTCCTGCCAGGCGAGCGACTCCTTGCTGATGCGGGCAAAGGTGAGATGGAAGCCGGCCTTGAGCTGGCAGGGATCCTGGTAGACCTCGTCCGGTGCCACCCGCAGGTACCAACGCGAGTTGTGCACGTTCATCTTCGCCCAGGCCTCGTCGGCCTCCAGCCAGACGTTTCTCTCGAAGCCCCGGGCCGCCGCGAGCAAGTAGCTCTTGAGCGCCGCCTCCTCCGTCTCGACCAGGTCCGCCGCGGCGGCGCGCAACTCGGCCGCGATGGCCGCGGTCTGATCACGGTAGGCCTCGGTGACGGGGAGGGCGACGAGCTCCCCCTCCCGCTCGCGGACCACCGTGAAGGGGTCCGTCAGCCCGGACGCTGCGTTCTCCTTCGCCACCAGGGTGCAGAACGCCGGGTCCGACTGCATGGCCGTCGGGTAGCCGTCGTAGGCCGGCTTCGGTGCGCCGGGAATGGCCGAGCACTTCGGGTTCGACTCCGTCCTGGGCGCCACGCAGCGCGGGCCCCAGTTCCGCCGGAAGAGGCTCTGGCTCGCGACGTCGTCCGCCGGCACCCGCGACGCCAGCGCCGCGGCACCCACCTGGCGGCCGTACAGCACATCGATCAGACCGGCAGCTCGGAGCATGTGCCGCGTCAGCGTCCTGTCGGCGGCCGGTGCGTCGCGCATGTCGGTGCGCACGAGGGTGGGGCGTCCCTGATCGAGATCTGCGATGACGAGTCGGCGCCGCGTCGCCTCCTCCGGGCTGAGACCCGAGGGCAGTGGCGGTTCGCCCGCCCAGCTGGCGATCCGGTCGTAGGCACGCTCGAAGTCAGGTGTGAAGCGGCCGCCCTCCATCCAGCGCGTGGCCGTCGGGTAGAAGAGCAGCGTCACGACCTCGTCGGGATCGACGCTCCCGTCCGCGTCGGCATCGGCCACCCAGTAGAGCGGGAGGTTCAGCCGCACGGCGGCGCGGTTGAAGGCCAGGCGCTCCACACGGTCGTGGCTGTCGCCGGCGGGCGCGGCCGGGGCGGAGAGAGTCAGCATGGGCAAGAGGAGCAGCAGCATTCGCGTGCAGGACATGACTCACCTCGTGCCGCGCAGGGTATGCCCACGGGGGCGGACGGTCAACGGACGCCAGACGGTTGTCAGCGCAACGTGAGCCCGTGCCTCACTGCTCGAACGGGAAGATCCTCTTCCAGTCCTTCTTCATGTCCACGACCGTCCAGCCGCGCGCCTCGGCCTCCTTCAGCCCCTCGTCCAGGCCGCCCACGTGGGACTCCCGATCGTAGGCCCACTCCCGGTCGGCGTCGGTGTGGTGGACGTAGAGACAGAACGACGGGCCGTCCCCCGCCGCCGTCCACTGGAGCATCTGCAGGTCGCCGTCGGAGTTGCCGAAGGCCGCGATGGGCCGGCGGCCGATGTGGGAGTGGATGCCGACCGGCTTGCCGGCCCCGTCGTCGATGAAGTCGATCTCCGGGAGCCGAACGAGGACCGGCCCGTCGTCGCGCATCTCGAAGGTCACCTTGACGCTGGAGCCCACCACCTGCTCGGGGGGGATGCCGTAGACCTCCTCGGTCCACGGGCGCATGAACTCGATCCCGCCCCCGGACACGATGAAGGTCTTGAAGCCATTGGCGCGAAGATAGTCCAGCAGCTCGAGCATCGGCTGGTAGACCATGCGGGTGAAGGGCTGTCCGGTCTTCGGATGCCTCGCGCCGCCGATCCACTCCTTCACGACCGTCTCGAACTCCTCCGTGGTCATCCCGGTGTGGCTGGCCATCATTATGTTCAGGATGCCGTGCTCACCGGCGGCGGCCAGGGCCTCCATGTCTCCCTCCAGGACCGCCTGAAAGGGCTGCTGCGTCCTCCACTCCGGGTGGTCGGGCGCCAGCGACTTGACCCGATCCATGGCGAACAGGAGCTGGACGTAGGCCGGCTGCTCGGCCCACAAGGTGCCATCGTTGTCGAAGGTCGCGATACGCTCGGCCTCGGGCACGTGGTCCGGGCTCGCCGGGTCGGTCACCCGGGCCACGAAGGTGGTGATGGCCTCCTTCGCGGCCCCCTCGTTCCAGGAGGGAAGGGGATCGGTGGCGGCCTCGGGTGGGGGAGGGGATTCACCCCGGGGGGCGCAGCCCACCGCGGAGACGGAGAGAGTCGCGCTCAGCGCGACGAGGACGAGCAGCAGCCGGCGGTCTCCGATCATCTTGATCCCCCTGGGCTCACGAGGCGGGATTCTACCCCGGAGCCAGTGGCCTCGTGATCCTGCCCCTCCTGGGGGCTCGCCGAGTCAGCCTCGGATACGGGGGGCTAGTCTCCAGAGACGCTCA
>JAJDNV010000191.1 GCA_022340545.1 Acidobacteriota bacterium
CCACCACGCCCCGGAGCCTCCCCCTCGCGATCCGGGGCCCGTACCGCTGGGTTCGCCATCCGCTCTACAGCCTGTTCCTCGTGATGCTGTGGGCCAGCCCGGACGTCACCGCCGACCGGCTGCTCTTCGCCGTGCTCTTCACGGGATGGATCGTGCTGGGGACCGTGCTCGAGGAGCGCGATCTCGTCCAGGATCTCGGCGACCCGTACCGTGAGTACCAGAGACAAGTGCCGATGCTCGTGCCCTGGCGGCTTCCGGCCCGGGCGGGAAATGGAGGAGTGGCATGACGATGCGCCCGTCGGTCGGAGCCCTTGCCGCTGCGTCGCTGGTGATCCTGGCGCCGACCGGATGCGCCTCGCGCACCGAACCCACGTCTCGCCCCGACGTGATCCTCATCGTCACCGACGACCAGGGTTACGGCGACCTGGGGGTGAAGGGCAACCCTCTCGTTCGAACCCCCCGCATCGACGCGATGGCCGCGCGCAGCGCGGAGATGACGCGGTTCTACGTCAGCCCGGTCTGCGCCCCGACGAGGGCGTCTCTCATGACCGGCCGCTACAACTACCGCACCCGCGCCATCGACACCTTCGTCGGGCGGGCGATGATGGAGCCTGGGGAGGTGACCCTCGCCGAGATCCTCCGCGACTCCGGCTACCGGACCGGCATCTTCGGCAAGTGGCACCTGGGCGATGCGTACCCCATGCGACCCATCGATCAGGGCTTCGAAGAGGCCCTCGTCCACCGCGGGGGAGGGATCGGCCAACCCTCGGACCCGCCCGGCGGCGAGGGGAAGTACACCGACGCCGTCCTCTTCCACAACGGGCGACAGGTGTCGACCGAGGGCTACTGCACCGACGTGTACTTCGACCGGGCGCTCGACTGGATCGGGGAGCACCACGCGGCGGGGGAGAGCGTCTTCGCCTACATCGCCACGAACGCCCCGCACGGCCCCTTCGACGACGTCCCCGAGAAGCTCCTGGCCGAATACCGTGAGGTTGATCTGGGCAACGACCGGTTCCCCCAGGAGCGCGGGCACCCTCTTCCCGCGGAGGCCGACGTCGACCGGCGGGCGCGCATCTTCGCGATGATCACGAACATCGACGAGAACGTCGGGCGCCTCTTCAACCGGCTCGATGCTCTCGGGATGACCGAGAACACGATCGTGATCTTCATGGTGGACAACGGCCCGAACGGCCACCGCTACGTAGCGGGCATGAGGGGGTGGAAGGGGCACGTGCACGAGGGCGGCGTGCGGTCGCCCTTCTTCGTCCACTGGCCGGCACGGCTGAAGGCGGGACACACCTCGGAGCACGTCGCCGCGCACATCGACGTGCTCCCGACGGTGCTCGAAGCCGCCGGCGTCCCCGTCCCCGAAGGCCTGCGGCTCGACGGCCGCAGCCTGCTTCCGCTTCTCCTCGGCGAGCCCGTCGAGTGGCCGGACCGCCAGATCGTCATCCAGGCCCATCGGGGCGATGTCCCCGTGCGCTACCACAACTTCCTCCTCCGGGGCCCGCGCTACAAGCTCGTCCACCCGAGCGGCTTCGGGCTGGAGGGCTTCGAGGGCGAACCGGCGTTCGAGCTCTACGACATGGAGGCCGACCCGCTCGAGCTCGAGGATCTCGCGTCCGGGAAGCCAGAGGTGGTGGCGGAGCTGCGGACCGCCTACGACGCGTGGTTCGACGATGTGAGCCACACCCGCCCCAACAACTACGATCCGCCCCGAATCGTCGTCGGCTCGCCCCACGAGGAGGTGACGGTCCTGACCCGTCAGGACTGGCGCCACACGAAGGGACGGCCCTGGGCCCCGGACTCGAACGGTCATTGGGAGATCGAGGTGGCGACGGCGGGGGAGTACGACGTGCGCCTTCGTTTCCCGCCCACGGAGCGGGCGGGCGCGGCCACGCTTCAGCTCAACGACGAGATCCGAAGCGCCGGGCTGCGGGCGGGAGCCGAGGAGCACGCCTTTGTGGCGGTCCCGCTTCCGGCTGGCCCGCTCCGCCTCCAGGCGACCCTCGAGCAGGGGAGCGACACCCGAGGCCCCTGGCAGGTCGACGTGAGCCGCCGCTGATGGTTTGCGCCCGCGCCGTACACGGGACTAGGCTGCGGGCTGCCATGGCCATCACTCTGCTGCCGGAGACCGAGAAGCGTCTCTATGTCTCGATCAAGCGTTTCTTCGCAGAGAAGCTCGATGACGACATCGGCGACCTGAAGGCCCGCCTCGTCCTCGACTACTGCCTGCGCGAGATCGGCCCCACCATCTACAACCAGGCGATTGCCGACGCCCAGGCCTGGATGCAGGGGAAGGTGGCCGACCTCGACGGCTCCCGCTTCGAGCCGGAGTTCAACTTCTGGAAGGATGACCGCTAGCGCACCTGCCGTGCCTGCAGGCCCTTGAACGAGCTCGTGGTGTCGGGGCGGTCGGGGTCGAAGACCCGCACCGAGTAGGTGCCCGGGCCGGGCACCGGCGGCGCCAGCGACTCGCCCTGGATGCGGAAGGTGTAGACCCGCTCGCCCGTCGACTCGTCCACGACCTCGACCACCCCGTCCACGAGCCCGGGCGCGGACACCTCGGGGAGTGCCCAGCCGGTGTCGGGAAGGCCGTTGTCGACCTGGTCGATCGTGATCGGCCATCCGGGATAGGGCGCGGCGCCGGGTCTCGCGGCGTCGACCCAGCGGGGCCAGTTAGCGAAGGTGATGCGGCGCGTCGCCCGGTCGAAGGTGACGATGCCGTAGCCGGGGGCGCGATCGAAGAGCGCCCGGGGCTCGGCTCCCGACTCGACCGGGTTCGATACCGCGTGGACGGTCATCCGGTTGCCGAAGCCGTCGAGGAACTCGCCGGTGTAGCGGGGGGCGCGCGGGGCTCGGTTGGCCCCCGGCTCCGACGGATACCAGCGGCGGGGCCAGACGTTGGCGACGGAGGGCACGCAGATCGCCCAGGACGCGTCGTTCCAGTCGTCGATCCCGTACTGGATGGTCGATCCGAGATGCTGGTCGCCGGCGATGTGGACGGCCAGGCCCTTCCGCATCGCGCGCAGCGCACGGTTGCGCGGAGTCTGCGGCCAGCCGTTCGAGTCGTGGTCGGCCACCGGGATCTCGCCCTCCGCGTACTCGCCCGGCTTCATGACCCGCAGCTGCGGGGTCACATCGTCGGTGTCCGCCGGGGGAGGCAGGGTGGCGACGTTCGCGAAGATCGTCTGCGACGCCACCACCTTCATCCAGACCCCGCCCGACCAGTCCGCGGTCCAGTCCTCGAGGAACTGCTCCTGTCGTGGGCCGAGCAGCTGGGCGTCCGGGGCGTCCCCGTCCTGCGCCGCGTCGTATTCCGGGTTCTGGGCCCAGCCGTTCACGATCTTCGCGCCCGGCAGCTCCACCGCCGGTGCGGACTTCCACTTGCGATCCTCGATGATGGCGACGCTCAGCCCGCCATAGAGGAGATCGGAGTAGTAGACACCGATCCCCTGCTCGACCGGCGTGGGGTCGGGCGGATCGGGCAGATGTGAGGTCTGCGTGCGCTGGACCATGTTCACCCATGCCGCCGGCATCGTGTACCCGCCCTGGTCTTGTCCCGGCTTGCCGTGTTCGGTGGCATGCCGCCCACCCGCCCCCCAGATGTTCCCCTGGTAGACGTCGTGGTCGTCGACCAGGCAGACGGCGGGGATCTCGCGAAGAAGGTCCCGGTACTCCCACCCGAACAGGAACCACTTGCGAAGGTAATCGAGGGTGGCTGCGGCCAGGGGAGCACGCTCGATCCCGTAGTCGGCCACCCGCTCGTAGATGTTGTCGCCGGTGAAGACGAGGAGGTCCGGGGCAAAGTGGCGCACATTGCGCGCCACGTCGGCGTGGGGGAATCCGAGGTCGTTGTTGCCGGTGAAGGCGGCCACGGTGAGGCGGGGCTTCGTTTTCGGGTCGCGACGGACCGTCCCCGCCCACGAATGGGACTCGCCCCCGTGGTGGAGGAACACCCGATAGGGGATGTCCTTCGAGTCGTCCCAGTCGGCCACGCGGAAGGTGGCGGTGCGGGCAAGGGGGTCGACCGGCGCCGTGGCGACGGAGCGCCAATCGCCTCCCGTCTCTCGGACCTCGAGTGAGACGACGGTCGTCGGCTCGTCGAGAGGGGCCAGCTGCGCGGTGACCTTCAGGATTCCCCGGCTCAGGGTGTGCAGGGCAAAGAGGATGGGCCCGAAGGCCCGCTCGGGATGGTCGTCGATCTTGGTGCCCGCCACGCGCCACTCGTGGAACCAGAACCGGAACGCTCCGCCGCGAGCCGTCCCTCGACGCTCACCGAAGCCGGCCAGCATCTCCGGGGCGGTCGGGGTGTCCCACACCTCGCCCGAGCTGCACACGAGGGCGAGGCCGCCGGTCAGCCAGTCGGCGGGCACGTCCTCCCGGGTCAGCGTGACGGTCGCCCCACCCTCGTGGGTCGCGGTCAGCGTCAGGCGGTACGCGTCGCCCGCCGGCTCCGCCCGCAGGTGGAGCAGCAGTCGGCGGTCGAGGGACGACACGCGCGGCGCGTCGGCCTCGAGCGCGCCGATGAACAATCGGCCGTCACCCGCGACACCGGCGTTCAGCCCGGCCCCGCGGACCGCGCTGTCCCGATAGTCGTCGAAGGCCCCGCGGATTCCGACCCGGAACCCGACGAAGCCCTCGCCGAGAGGGCCGGTGTCCCCGGCGAGGCGCCCGAGGGTCACCGACATGTCGAGGTCGCCGGGGCGCGCGCCGGTCTCCCGGGTCAGGAGGAAGACGTTGCGGTCCCCGCCCGCGACGTGACACTCGAGGAGGCCGTTGCGGAGGTGCCAGTCCTGAAGCGGGTTCGCCCAGTAGTCGGGTCCGATCCAGGGCCGGCTGGCATCCACCGGCCACGCGCTCCGGAACTCGGACGCCACCAGGGGAGCAGAAACGCCGAGCAGGACGAGGGAGGTGAGGAGGAGACGTGACACCGATCGTGGCATGGCGACCTCCTGCGACGAGAGCGACGCTCGCGCCAGGGAGGCTACCACGCCAGACTGATCAGCGGTGTCCCATTATGTAGTGCTCGAGCTGCTCGATCGCGAACTTGTGGTCGTCGATCACCGCCTTCACGACGTCGCCGATCGAGATGAGGCCCACCAGCCGCTCCTCGGCGACGACCGGCAGGTGTCGGATGTGCTTCTGGGTCATGAGCCCCATGCAGGTGTCGACCGACTGCTCCGGGGAGACGCACACGACCTCCGCCGTCATGATGTCGCGGGTCGGCGTGTCCTTCGAGACGCGCCCGAGAAGAACGACCTTGCGGGCGTAGTCCCGCTCGGAGAGAAGGCCGACAATCCGCCCCTCCGCATCCGTCACCACCAGGGCCCCGACCCCCTTCTCCGCCATTCGCTTGAGGGCGTCGAGAACGCTGTCGTCGGGCCCAATGGTGTGGACCTCGGGACCCTTGGCCTCCAGGATGTGCGTGACGGTCTTCATGTCGGCCTCCTCCTGCGGGCGGGTGAGACGCCCCGCCTGCCGGACTGCCCGCGCGTCGCGCGCCGGCGTTTACGAACCTCAGCTGGAACGGATGGGCTAAGGTAGGCTCGAAGCCGGGGTCGCGTCAAGTGAGCCCCTCCGACCCTTCTATGACGCTCGCTGGTGGCCACGGCCCTTCAGCTCGACGCGCTGTACGCTCGAAGCCGCGAGCCACGGCGGGTCGACGCGGATGACTTCGCCCGACTTCTTGTCGACCTGGCCGAAGGTCAGGACCCCCGTCGGGCAGCCCTGGACGCAGGCCGAGCATCGCACGCACTCCGGGTCTTCCATGGGCAGGCCCTTGTTGGCGAAGTTCATGATGTCGATGCCCTGGTGGCAAACACTGGTGCACACGTTGCAGGAGATGCACTTCTTCTTCTCGGCGAGGATCCGGAAGCGTGAGAACCGGGCGTAGACGTGCATGAGGGCGGCGAGGGGGCAGGCAAAGCGGCACCACACACGCCCCGAGTACCAGAAGTAGACGCCGTAGCCGATGATGCCGGCGAGGAAGAGATCGACGAACCAGGCGTAGCCCTCGAACCCGATGCGGAACACGC
>JAJDNV010000205.1 GCA_022340545.1 Acidobacteriota bacterium
CAACGCCTGGTGGTCTCGGTACGCCACACCACGACCGGTTGAGGATGACCGAGTGACGGTGCTCACTTGACCGGTTTGAACACGCATGCTACGGTCGCCCGTTGGGTGCCACAACCGTAAGATCTTCTGGGACTTGCGGGCAGGCGCACGATGAGAATTCGAGTCCTCGGCTGCTACGGTGGGAACGTACCCAACCATGGGATGACCTCATTCCTGGTCAACGGGAGCGTGTGTCTGGATGCGGGCTGGGTCTCGGGCGCGCTCAGCCTGCGCGAGCAGGAGAAGGTCAAGGACGTGGTCATCTCGCATTCACATCTCGATCACACCTGCTCGCTGCCGTTCCTGATCGACAACAACTTCTCGGCCCCGGGCTTCGAGCTTCGGATCTACGCGATCCCCGAGGTGATCGGGTCGATGCGGGACCATCTGTTCAACAACCACACCTGGCCCGACTTCACCTGCCTGCCCAACGATCTGAGTCCAGTACTGAAGCTCATCGAGGTCCCGCCCGAAGAGCCATTCCGGGTGAACGGAATCACCCTGCGCGCCATCCGGGTCTCGCACATCGTCCCCACGACGGGCTTCCTGGTCGAGGACAAGACCGGAGCCATCGCCTACTCCAGCGACACCGGTCCCACCGAACGCTTCTGGGAGATCGTCAATCGCACGCGCAACCTGAAGGCCGTCATCACGGAGACCTCGTTCCCGAACGAGCTGCAGGACCTCGCCAACGTGTCGGGCCACATGACGCCGCAGACGCTCGGACGGGAGCTGCGCAAGCTCAAGCGTGACGTGCCGGTGTACCTCTATGGGGCCAAGCCGCGACACCTGGCCCGGATCCGCAGACAGGTGCGCACCCTGAAGCGCAAGCGCCTGATCTTCCTCACGCAGGGCCGCACCTACCGGTTCTGACGTCCGGTTCGGTCATCCTGAGGAAACCACCAGGCGCGGTGACCTGAATGACTCCACTCGCCATTCAGATCACGTACGTCAGAGCAAGACCATTCATTGAATGAACGCCCAGGGTTGCCCGCGCGTTGGCCTCACCGGGCGCGGCGGCCTGAATGACGTCCACGCGCCATTCAGGCCCCGTCTAGACCCTGACCCGGCGGAGGCTGAGCAGGCTTCCCACGACACCAACCACCATTCCGCCGACGACGAGGGCCACCGTGATCTCGTTGGGCAGTGCGAAGGCCGTGCGCCCGAGCAGCTCGGATGAGGCCAGGTCGCGGGCCAGCCAGCGCAGTGCCAACCAGAGCAGCCCGGCGGCGACGAGCCCCCCGAGCCCGCCCTGGATCATGCCCTCGACGACGAACGGCCCCTTCACGTAGGCCCGGGTCGCTCCGACGAGGCGCATGATGTCGAGCTCGTCCTCGCGGGCGTAGACGGTGAGGCGGATGACGTTGGAGATGGTGAAGATCCCGGCCAGAACCAGGATACCGCCCAGGAAGGCCCCGACGCCCCGCAGCAGGCGCACTCCGGTCGCCAGTCTCTCAATCCACAGGAGATCGTACTGGATCTCCTGCACTCCGGGGACCGAGGTGAAGTCCGCGGCCAGGCGCTCGACCTCCCCCGGCGATTGGTGGGTCGGCTTCAGGTTGACCTCGAGAGACGCGGGGAAGGGGTTCTCGCCGAGATCCTCCGGGAGCGAGCTCAGGTCCCGGAAGAGCGTCTGGAACCGCGCGAGGGCTTCCTCCCGATCCACCAACTCGATCGACTCCACCGCCGCGTCCTCACGGAGGCGGTTCTCGAGGCTGTCGCGGACGCGGTCCTCGATGCCGTCCTCGAGATACACGATGATCTGGATCTTCTCCGTCCAGCGGCTCACGACGGTCCCGAGATTGCCGGCGACCGTGAGGAAGGCCCCGAGAACGAACAAGCTCACCGCGATCGTGCCGATGGAGATCGAGTTCACGAGACGGCTGCGCCAGAGGCTCGTGATCGCCTCCTGGAAGAAGTAGGCGAGGGCTCGCAGCATCAGCATGAGTCGCGGGATTATAATCCGCGCCATGAGCGTGCTCGTCGGGATCGGCGGGGGAACGGGCTCGGGCAAGACATCGCTGGCCCTGCGGATCCAGGAGCGGGTCGGAGCGGATCGCTGCCTGCTGCTGGCGCAGGACGCGTACTACAAGGACGGCAGCGCGCTCTCCGCGGAAGAGCAGGCGGCCATCAACTACGACCATCCCGAGGCATACGACACCTCGCTGCTGGTCCAGGACCTTCGGGATCTCAAGGCGGGCCGCCCCGTGCCCCACCTCACCTACGACCATGCACGCTACTCCCGTTGCGTGCTCCCCGACGCCTTGACCCCGAGGCCGGTCGTGATCCTCGAGGGCATCCTGGTCCTCGCCGAGGAACCCCTGCGGCGGCTCCTGGACATCAAGCTCTTCATCGACGCCGACGCCGACGTCCGCATCCTGCGCCGTCTCGACCGGGATATCCGCGACCGCGGTCGCAGCTTCGAATCGGTCCAGCGGCAGTACCTCGAGTCCGTACGCCCCATGCACCTCGAGTTCGTGGAGCCTTCAAAACGTTACGCCGATCTCATCATCCCCGGAGGCGCCCAGAACGAGGTGGCGCTCGAGGCGGTCGTGGCCCGGATCCGGGCGATGCTGGATCCAGAGCGAGAGCAGAAGGGGTCGGTATCGCCCTTTCAACGGCAGTCGAGCACGTAGGAGACTCAGAGGCAACAGACCGAGTGCGGTGGCCTGAATGAACCCCATCCGGCATTCAGGCCACGACTAGGCCGCGACCACGCGTCCCCGCTCCAGCGCGATGACGCGCTTCCCCATCCGCTGGATCATCTCGCGGTCGTGGGTTGCGACCAGGACCGTCGTCCCCCGCGCGTTGACCTCGAGGAAGAGCCGCATGATCTCCAGAGCCATGTCGGGGTCGAGGTTTCCAGTGGGCTCGTCGGCGAGGAGGAGCATGGGCTCGTTGATGAGGGCCCGGGCGATGGCCACCCGCTGCTGCTCGCCGCCGGAGAGCTGGAGCGGGTACGCGTGCATCTTGTGGTGCAGGCCCACCGACCGGAGGGCGGCGAAGGCGCGGCGTTTTTGCTCGCGCGCGGGGACGCCGAGGATGCGCGGCACGAAGGCCACGTTCTCAAGGATCGTCTTGCGCTTGAGGAGCTTGAAATCCTGGAAGACGACCCCGACGGAGCGCCGCAGCTCCGGGATCTGGCCGTCCGGGATCGCGGTGATGTTGCGACCGCCCACGAGGATCTGGCCCTGGGACGGCAGCTCCTCCCGGAAGACGAGCTTGAGGAAGGTCGTCTTCCCGGCCCCGGAGGGGCCGGTCAGGAAGCAGAAGTCGCCCTTCTCGACATGCACGGTGATGTCGGAGAGGGCCATCGACTCACGGTCGTACTGCTTGTAGACGTGGAAGGCCTGTATCATTTCTGGAGCGACCGTCGGCGATTATAGCCGCCGTCGAGGAACCTCCCGATCCCATGAACGCTCAGCCCCGGGTGTCCCAGAACCGCCCGTTCCGGCCGCCTCCCGGACTGGCCGGTGGCCACCGCCAGACCCTGCTGGCCCACCTGCTGCGGAGGCGCCTCCGGTGGCCGCATCCGGCGGAGGACCTCATCGTGGACGCCGGCGACGGCGCGCGGCTCCTGCTTCGCGTCTCCTGGCAACTGGGGCCGCGCGAGTCTCGTCCCGCGCTCGTGATCGTTCACGGTCTCGGGGGCTCGGACTCCTCCTCCTATGTTCTGTCCACCGGACGTCTGGCCTTCGCACGCGGGTGGCACGTTGTGCGCATGAACATGCGCGGCTCGGGCGACGGGGAGGCCCTCTGCCCGCTCCTCTACAACGCCGGCCTCGACGGGGATCTCCTCCACGCGCTGGAGGCCGTCTCGAGCCTCGTCCCCCGCCTCGCGGTCGTGGGTTTCTCGCTGGGTGCCAACCTGGCGCTCCTGGCGGTGAGCCGCGGTCGCGACCGTCTTCCGGGATCGGTCGAGGGCCTGGCCGCGATATCGCCCCCCCTCGACCTGTCGACCTGCGCGGACGCGCTCGAGCGCTGGGACAACCGGCTCTATCAGCGCTACTTCATGGTCATGCTCCGGGACGCCTACCGGTGGCGACATCGACAGCGGCCCGACCTCTTCCCCGCCGATCTCGAGGCCGGGCTCCGCACGGTGAGGGAGTACGACGATCGGATCACCGCGCCCTTCGGAGGGTACGAGGGTGCCGCGGACTACTACGCACGCTCGAGCGCCGGCCCCCACCTCACCTCGATATCCCTTCCAACGCTCGTCCTGTCCGCCGCGGACGATCCGATGATCCCGGTCCACTCCGTCGAGCCCTGGGCCACCTCGAAGAGCGTCCAGCGGGAGATCACGCCCACCGGAGGCCACGTCGGCTTCGTGGCGCGGGCGAGCGCCCCCGGGTACTTCTGGGCCCCGGAGCGCGCGCTCGACTTCCTGGAGAGCCACGGGGGTCAAGCCTCGTACTAGCGCATCGCAACGGACACCCGGCAAGACGTCCCTTGGTCCCTGGGGCTCGGTCCCGCGCGGCCTCGCTGCGTGCTCGAACCGCGTTGTCCTCACGTGCGCGGTCCGAGGGCGCGCATGTCTTCCTTGCAGTGACGGACGGCGGGGCCCCACCCGCCGTTGCCGCAAAGGAGCTATTCGCGCGCCACAACTCCGCTCGGCTCGCGCGGGCCTCGCCCCAACTCCCCGTCTGAAGGAGACGGCGACATCAGGGCTCCTCGACGAGGAGCGGCTCGAGGCTTCTCCAGACGTTCTCGGCGACGCGTTTCTGGCCTTCGGCGTTGGGGTGGATGCCGTCGGCCAGATTCAACTCGGGATCGCCGGCGACGCCATCGAGCAGGAACGGGATGAGCAGGGCGTCGTTCGCCTCGGCCAGCTTCGGGTAGATGGCCCGGAACTCCTCCGTGTAGTCCACGCCGTAGTTCGGCAGGGCCTCCATCGCCACGAGGGCCAGCTTCGGGGGGGGCTCCTGCTGCCGGGCCCGATCGAAGATCGCCTGGATGTTGGCGCGGGTGGTCTCGGGGTCCTGGCCACGCAGGCCGTCGTTGGCACCGGTCTCCAGGACCAGCACCGCCACCGGCTGGCGCAAGAGCCAGGCGATGCGACGGAGCGCGCCCGCCGAGGTCTCGCCGCTCACTCCGGCGTTGACCACGCGGTAGCCCAGGCCCGCCGCATCGAGTTTGCGCTGGAAGACCGCGGGGAAGGACTCCGTGATCTCGAGGCCGTGACCGGCGGTCAGGCTTGTGCCCACGAAGAGGATGACCGGGCGGTTGTCGCTCCCCTCGGAGGTCAGCGCTTCCCCACCCGCCTCCGTCGTCGGCGTCGGCGCCGGGGTCGCAGACGTGTCCGCGGGGGGCGAGGCATCACGACAGCCGAGACCAGCCAACCCGACGATGAGGCCGAGCCCGAGAAACCAGGCGCAGTTTCCCGATATGATGCGTGATGGGGGCCGGAGACCGAGTCGATTCATGTCCATCCTGCGCTGTGAGGCGCTCGCCAAGACCTACGTGTCCGGCGGGCGCGAGATCACCGTCCTCAGAGATATCACGTTCGAGCTGGAGCCCGGGGGCTTCCTGGCCGTGACGGGACCCTCCGGGAGCGGGAAGAGCACGCTCCTGGGTCTCCTGGCCGGCCTCGATCGACCCGCGCGGGGCCGCGTGGTCCTCGACGGGCACGATCTCTCGGCGCTGTCCGAGGACGAGCGGGCGGAGCTACGAGCCGAGAAGGTGGGCTTCGTCTTCCAGTCCTTCCACCTCATCCCCACGCTCACCGCCCGGGAGAACATCCAGGTGCCGCTCGAGCTGCGGGGCGAGGACGAACAGGCACGTGGGCGGGCCGCGGAGCTCCTGACCCGCGTCGGGCTCGGCGACCGCGGCCACCACTACCCGGCGCAGCTCTCCGGAGGCGAGCAGCAACGCGTGGCGGTCGCCCGCGCCTTCGCCCACCGTCCCCGGATCCTGTTCGCGGACGAGCCCACGGGCAACCTCGACGCCGCCAACGGGGCGAACGTGATCGCACTCCTGGGCGAGATGAACCGGGAGCTGGAGACCACGCTGGTGCTGGTCACGCACGACCCGGAGCTCGCGGACCGCGCCCATCGCGTCCTGCGGCTTCGCGACGGTGCGGTCGTCTC
>JAJDNV010000228.1 GCA_022340545.1 Acidobacteriota bacterium
CCACCGGCATTGCCGCCGTGCTTTGGCCCGCAGCCGCGGCCTTCCGGCCGGACGTGGTGTCGCGGCGGAGGCGCTTAAGGTCGGCCAGCAGGTCCCGGGCCGTCTGGTAGCGGACGTCCTTGTCCCTCTCCAGCGCCTTGCCGATGATCCGGTCGAGCTCGGCCGGAACGGCCGGGTTCGCCTCGGAAGGCCGGGCCGGCTCGCGGTTCAGGATCCCCTCGAACACGACACCCGTGGTCGCCCCGGAGAAGGCCTGCTGCCCGGTGGCCATCTCGTAGAGGACGACGCCCAGGCTGAAGAGGTCGGTCCGCTCGTCGAGCGCCTCGCCCCGCACCTGCTCCGGGGACATGTAGGCCACCGTCCCCATCACCGTCCCCGCGCTCGTCAGCTCCGGGGCTGCCTCCGTGGGCCGCTCCGACGAGTCCGACGGGGCGGCGTCGTGCGCGAGCTTGGCCAGGCCGAAGTCCATGAGCTTCGCCTGACCTCGGGGCGTTACGAAGACGTTGGCGGGCTTGAGGTCGCGGTGCACGACCCCCTTGCCGTGCGCCGCCTCGAGGGCGTCGGCCATCTGGATGCCGAGATCCAGGAGGGCGGGCATCTCCAGCGGCTGGCCGCCGATCCTCTCGCGCAGCGTCTGCCCCTCGAGGAGCTCCAGCGCGATGAACCACTGCCCCTCGTGCTCGTCGATCTCGTGGACCGTGCAGATGCCCGAGTGGTTGAGGGCGGAGGCGCGGCGCGCGCCTCCCTCTGAAAGCGCTCCAGGGCCAGGGGCTTCTCGGCGAGGTCCCTGGGCAGGAACTTGAGGGCCACCGAGCGGCCGAGGCGCGTGTCCTCGGCCCTGTAGACGACACCCATGCCTCCGTCGCCGATCTTCTCGACGACGCGGTAGTGCGAGACCGTCGTGCCGATCATGGTCTGCTCCTGGCCCGCGTCGGAACCGCCGGCTCCCGCCGATGCCCGGCCCACAGCCACCAGTCTCGGGTCGCGTGCCGAGACTACCACGGGAGGACGCGCTTTCGCCGTGTCGCGAGCCTGCACTTGGATCGGGAGGCAGAGCTGCTGGCCTCGCCGTGCCCGACCTGCACCCGGCCGGCCGCTGGGACAGCCCGCCACGAGCCGGACGGACGCCGTCTCCACGTCGGATCCCGGCGCGGGGCACGTATACTGGCTTTTCCAAAGGTCGGACCTTCGGTGTGAGGGCATTTGCGTTCGTCGTCGACTTGAAGACGCGCCGCGTGTAGCTCGTCATCGGCACTGGACAAGGGAGGCCTCATGCTTCGAAAGGATCTCGCACTCACCGCCGCTCTCGTTGGTCTGGCGGCTCAGACGTCTCCAGCCCTGCCGAGAGCGGCCCATCGCGAAGCCCAGAAGATCACCAGGATAGAGAACGCCTATCCCTCGTTCTCGCCCGACGGGACGCGAATCCTGTTTCAGTCGAACCGCACCGGCAACTGGGAGCTGTTCGTCATGCAGGCGGATGGATCCGACGTCCGCCAGCTGACCGACCACCCGGCCGCCGACGTCACGCCGTCCTGGTCGCCCGACGGTTCGCGCTTCGCCTTCGTGTCGGACCGGGACGGAAACGAGGAGATCTACGTCATGAATGCCGACGGCAGTGAGCTTGTCAACCTCACCCGGCATCCCGCAGGAGACAGCCATCCTTATTGGTCGAGGGACGGGGCCCGGATCGTCTTCAACTCAACCCGCGACGACGGAGAGAACGACGAGATCTACACGATGGACGCTGACGGCTCGAACCCGGAGCGGATCACCCACAACGAGATCTGGGACACGTACGCTTCGCTGTCGGCCGACGGATCGCAGATCGTGTTCCGGCGCCTGCTGCGTGTTCGGGGGCCCGAGGGGACGACCTTCAACTCTGAGATCTTCGTCATGGCCGCCGATGGGAGCGGGGCGGTCAATCTGACGAAGAACGGTCACTTCGACGGCTGGCCGGCCTGGTCGCCCGATGGCAGCCAGATCGCGTTCTCGTCGAATCGGTCCGACGTTTATCAGATCTACGTGATGAAGGCTGACGGCTCCGACGTCACCCGCGTCGTCGCGAGCCCGTATACCGATGTGCGGCCGCAGTGGTCCCCCGATGGGAAGCGAATCGTCTTCAACCGTGAGCGCGAGGGGTCTTCGGACATCTACGTCGTCGAGCTCGACTGAGGCACGCGGCGGGCCGTCGGAGGAGGATGGGGGATCAGGGCACCGGGACGCCGAGAGGCCCCATCTTCTCGAATTCCCAGAGGTCGCGGATCGGGATGCCCTCGTAACCCCTCTCCGGCAGCCGGGGCTTGTGCTCGCGGACGCGGTCGACCGCGTCGAGGTGGATCCGGATCAGGCGATAGCCCCTGGACAGGTAGAGGCCGGCCGCACGAAGATTGTCGTTGGTCATCAACGCCCAGGCGCGGCCGAGGCCGAGCTGGTGGAACTTGCTCTCGACGTCCTCGAGCAGCCGGCGGCCGAAGCCACGTCCGCGGAGGATGGTGTCGAGGGTGACGATCTGGCCCGATGGTCCGTCGACGTGATAGGTGACCAGGCCGACGATGTCGTCGATATGGTCAACGAGTGCGAGACCGCGCACGTCCGAGGGAGTGTAGTTCGTGTTGAGGCCCACCACCAGACCGTACCAGCGGTCTTCCCACACAGCCTCGATCTCTTCCGTCGTCGCAGGCCTGAGGCGCATGTCGTGTCGTCGAAGTGGTGGCATCGTCAACTCCTTGGCACGGCTCGTACCGTCGTGGTCCTCCGATACCGTGGACGCGGTTCCGCTGCTCACACGGCCAGGCGCTCAAGACCTGCACGATGCGGGCAATCTTACACCGATGCCGATCCCCGCCGTCTGAGGTGGCGAGGCGTGGCACCGACGTCTATGAAACATGTTTTCGTCGACTGAAACAAGCGACGGCTGAACGGGGTCTGAGAATGCACCGAGTGCCGTATGGAAAGGCAACTCTGGAGTTCTCGCTGCCCGCTGGGATGCGGGCGACAGTCGCGGTCTCGAATCCAGTCAGCCCGCTGGAAGATGAACGGGGCGCCGTTGCGGAGGCCCTCGCCCAGCCGATCGGAACGCCCCGCTTGCGGGAGATGGCGCGGCGGGGCCATCGCGTCTGCATCGTCTTCACGGATGCCACGCGGGTGTGCCCCGACGGACTACTGGTGCCGGCCCTGGTCTC
>JAJDNV010000230.1 GCA_022340545.1 Acidobacteriota bacterium
GAGTAGGCCCCGTAGTAGCGCACCAGGTGCCGTCTCGGGTTCGGAATCTGCACCAGCACCCGGGCCACAAAGTCTTCGGCGTCGATCCTCTCGTCTTCGTCTGGCTCCCGAGCGTCATGTCCGCCCTTGCAGGCGTAGACCACCTCATTGGCGCCCGGGGTGAAGCGCAGCCTCGTCAGACTCACCGGCGAGCGCATCCTGCACCGCACCAGGGCCTCGAACTCTCGCCCGCCGCGAGGATGGGCGTAGACCCGGTTGTGCACGGAGAAGCCGCTCCTTCTCCACGACAGGAGAAGATCGATCCGATCCTCGCTCAACAGACCTCGACGCCGAAGCAGCCCCAGCACCTTGTGGCGGAACAGCTCCTCGGCGGCCCGCTTCGCCCCGCAAGACGGGCACAGACCTCGACCCCGGCAAGAGAAGGCCACTCGAACCGCTCCTCCCATGACCCCTTCACCCCCTCGTAGAGGGTGTCGAGAAGACCCCAAAGCACAGTCTTCCTGGGGTCCCGTGGCCGGTAGACGCGACAGGCGCTCTCCACATCCCGCCCGAGGCCGGTTTGGGGAGAGACGCCGGCAGCTCCCGCCAGCGGACGATCCGCCGGTGCGAGGCCGAGTCTGGATCAGGGGCGGGCCTGGCGGGGTCCGACCACAGCCGGGCAGCGGGGATCGAGTGGGCCAGTCCCTGCGGTGGGTCAGCCGGCCGTGGCTGGGTGTACCATTGCCTTGAACCTCCTTTCACTAGGGATGCCGCCCGGCCGCGGGAGGTGACACCGGCTTCACTGGCTCGCGCCTGAGCGTGGGCTGAGGAACATGATCGGCCAGACCATCTCGCACTACCGGATCGTCGACAGGCTCGGCGGCGGCGGCATGGGTGTCGTCTACAAGGCCGAGGACATGCGCCTCGGCCGGCAGGTGGCCCTGAAGTTCCTGCCCGAAAGGTATTTCGGCCATCCGACCGCGCTGGAGCGGTTCCAGCGCGAGGCCAGGGCCGCCTCCGCCCTCGACCACCCCCACATCTGCACCGTCTACGACGTCGACGAGCACGCGGGCCAGCCCTTCATCAGCATGCAGCTCCTCGAGGGCCAGACGCTGAAGCACCGCATCGGTGGCAAGCCCGTCGAGACGACGGAGCTCCTGGAGCTCGGGATCCAGATCGCCGATGCCCTCGATGCCGCTCACGGCAAGGGCATCGTCCACCGCGACATCAAGCCCGCCAACATCTTCGTGACCGAGCGCGGGGACGCCAAGGTGCTGGACTTCGGCCTGTCGAAGCGGAGCGACGCACCCGAGAACACGCAGTCGGACGCGGAGACGGCGATGGCCGAGGAGCACCTGACGAGCCCGGGCCAGACGCTGGGCACCGTCGCCTACATGTCTCCGGAGCAGGCGCTCGGGAGACCGCTCGATGCGCGCACGGACCTGTTCTCCCTGGGGGTCGTGCTCTACGAGATGGCGACGGGGGTGCTCCCTTTCAAGGGGGACTCCTCGGGCGCCATCTTCAACGAGATCATCAACAAGACCCCGACCTCGCCGGTCAGGCTCAACCCCGAGGTGCCCGACGAGCTGGCTCGGGCGATCAACAAGTGCCTGGAGAAGGACAGGGATCTCCGCTACCAGCACGCCTCGGAGCTGCGCGCGGACCTGAAGCGGCTCCGGCGCGACACGACGTCGGGGCAGTCGGTCGCGCATCCGGCCGCCGGCGCTGTGAAGCGCCGAAGGAGCACCATACCCTGGATCGCAGCCACGGCTCTCGTCGGGGCCGGTGCCCTTGGCTGGTGGCTCTGGTCGGGCTGGCACCGGAGCGCCCCCGCGGGGCCGATGAAGATCGTGCCGTTCACGACCGACGGCGGATACAAGGCCAACCCCAAGCTCTCCCCGGACGGCGAGAAGGTCGTCTACGAATGGCGAGGAGACATCTACGTCAAGGCGGTCGGGATCGGCACCCGGCCGATTCGGGTGACCGAGGACGAAGCGAACGAGGTCCGCCCCGTCTGGTCGCCCGATGGACGCCAGATCGCCTTCGTGCGGGAGACCGAGCATGGCGCCGCCATCTATACGGTGCCTTCCCTGGGCGGCCAGGAGCGCAAGCTGATCGACGTGGAGGGTCCGGTCGAGGGGTACGCCTACTTCCTCCCTGCTCTGTCCTGGTCGCCAGATGGCAAGTGGCTGGCCTTCCCCGAGAAGACCTCGGAGGGAGAGCCGGCGCGAATCGTCCGTCTGGCGCTCGACACGCTGCAGAAGCAACCGGTGACGTCCCCTCCGGAGCACACCGAGGGCGACCTGTTTCCGGAGTTCTCGCCGGATGGAACGCAGCTCGCCTTCGTGCGGTCGGGCTCCTTTGAGGCGTACGCCAACCTGGACGTCTGGGTCCAACCAGTGGAGGGCGGAGAGGCCCGGGCGCTCACGTCTGGAAGGTACGACGCCCTTGGGGGGCTGGCCTGGACCTCGTCAGGGGCCGAGATCCTCTTCACGGTGGCCGGCGGGAACGCGAGCACCTTTCGCGTTGGACTCGACGGGGGGGAGCCCCAGCCGGTCGTCGGCGCGGCCCAGAACGCGGGCTTCGTGTCCATCCGGGGTCGCCGGATGGTCTATCAGCAGATGACGGCCTCGCCCTCGGACATCTGGCGGGTGCCCGGGCGCCGGTCGTCGCTCCTCGGCCAAGCTCCGGAGAAGCTCATCGCTTCCAGCATGGCGGACTCCAACCCCGCCTACTCCCCGGACGGGCGCAGGATCGCCTTCCAGTCGTATCGCAGCGGAGCGTCCAACATCTGGATCTCGAACGCCGACGGCTCGAATCCAGTCCAGCTGACGAGCTTCGACACCAACACGGGGACGCCTCGCTGGTCGCCGGACGGCCGACGGCTCGCCTTCGACTCCGTGGAGGCGGGGGACTGGAACGTCTACGTCATCGATGCCGACGGAGGCGTTCCCCACCGCCTGACGCCGGAGCCCTCCGACGACTACCGGGGAGCCTGGTCTCGCGACGGGCAGTGGATCTACTTCACCTCGAACCGGGGCGGCAGCACGCAGATCTGGAAGCTTCCCTCCGGGGGAGGCCAGGCGGTCCAGGTGACGCGCGGGGGTGGAAGCTACGCCGAGGTTTCCAGCGATGGCCGGTACCTCTATTACGCGAGCTCGGATGCGCGGACCAGCATCCGACGCGTGCCGGTGGACGGCGGAGAAGAGACGGACGTGCTGCCGGGACCGCTCACCTTCGCCTTCGACTGGGCTCTCTCCCCGGACGGCGTCTACTACGCGCGGATGAGGCCACATGGCCAGGGGGAGGAGTTTTCGATCGAGTTCCTCGACTTCGCTTCGGGCCGGAAGACGGAGCTGTCTCGGAAGGAAGGACCGTTCTTCCACCAATGGCTGGCCGTCTCCCCCGGCGAGGAGTGGATCCTCTACGGCGAGCGACCCATCGGCCAGTCCGAGCTGATGCTGGTCGAGAACTTCCGCTGAAAGCCTGTCGGCAGGAGCAGATGGGAGGCGGCCACCCGCCACGCGATTGGACTCACGATCTCGAGCCGGTGGGCTTCAGGCCGTTCCCTGCACGCCGGTCGCCGGCAGCACCTTCGCCGCGCGAGGCGCGTCGGGTCGCGCGCCCAGGCGGTCGAACTGCGACCTCGCCGCCTCGGCTTCGAGGGCGGCGCCGGCGCGGTTGCCCTGCGCCAGCAGGGCTTCGGAGAGCCTGAGGCGGGCGCGCGCCGCATCGTAGG
>JAJDNV010000267.1 GCA_022340545.1 Acidobacteriota bacterium
ATCTGCTGCTCGCCGTAGCCCATCGCCGGCAGCAGCGTCCCGATGTCGGGGTAGGTCTCGAACGTCTTCTTGAGTGTCCCGACCGTGTAGGGCCGCGGATCCACGATCTCCGCAGCACCGTGCCGCTGGGCGGCCAGGACCCCGGCCCCGTACTTCATCTCCCCGTGGGTGAGCGTGGGACCGTCCTCGATGGCCAGCACGCGCTTGCCCCGGATCGTCTCCGCGTCGTCCACGAAGAGAGGCGATGCGGCCTCGACGACGATCGCCCCCGGGTTCAGCTCCTGGATCGAGCGATGCACGGCCTCCACGCCCGCGGGCTCGGCGGAGCCGATCTTGTTGATCACCACCGCGTGGGCACGACGCAGGTTGGTCTCGCCTGGGTGGTACTTTCGCTCGTGGCCGGGACGGTGAGGATCGACCACGACGATCTCGAGGTCGGACGCGTAGAACGGCAGGTCGTTGTTGCCTCCGTCCCAGACGATGACGTCGGCCTCCTTCTCCGCCTCGGCGAGGATGGCCCCGTACTCGACGCCGGCGTAGATCACCCCACCTTCGGCGATGTGGGGCTCGTACTCCTCCCGCTCCTCGATCGTGCAGTCGTGCCGGTCGAGATCCTCCAGGCTGGCGAAGCGCTGCACCCTCTGCTTCACCAGATCGCCGTAGGGCATGGGGTGACGGATGGCCACCGCCCGGCGCCCCTTGGCCCGCAGCAGTCGCAGCACCCGGCGCGTGGTCTGGCTCTTGCCGCAGCCGGTGCGCACTGCGCACACCGAGATCATGGGGACCTTCGACTCGATCATGGTCGCCTGCGGGCCGATCAGCCGGAAATCGGCCCCGCAGGCCAGGACCAGCGATGCGTGGTGCATCACCGTCTCGTGCGAGACATCGCTGTAGGAGAAGACCACCTGGTCCACCGACAGCTCCCGGATCAGGCGGGGCAGGTCGGCCTCGGAGTGGATCGGAACCCCTTCCGGGTAGCGCGGACCGGCCAGGGCCGCCGGGTAGCGACGGTCGTCGATGTTGGGGATCTGGGCCGCGGTGAAGGCCACGATCTCGCTTCCGGCGTCGTCGCGGAACACGGTGTTGAAGTTGTGGAAGTCGCGGCCGGCGGCTCCCATGATGATGATCCGAGTCGGCACAGGTCGCTCCTTGTCTGACGCAGGCCATCATACGGGGCGGTTTCGGGAGCCGTCAACGAGGGCGCGGATCCGTGATCCAATGGCGGGGTGAAGATCGTGGCCATCGTGCTCGCCGCCGGAGAGGGGAGACGGATCGGCGGACCCAAGGCGTTGCTCTCCCGGCACGGCCGGACGTTTCTCGCCCATGCCTGCCACCTGCTCGCCCGTCCCGGCGTGGCGGAGGTGGTCGCCGTCATCGGCGCGAGCGCGGCTCGGGTGCGCAGCGAGGCGCCGGTGCCGGACGACGTCACCGTGGTGGAGAACGAGGCCTGGTCCGACGGCATGCTGTCTTCCGTCTGGTGCGGGCTCGACGCGGCGGAGAATCTCGCCGCGGACGCCGTCCTGCTGCACCCCGTGGACCACCCCCTGGTCTCCCCGGCGACCGTGGACCGGGTCGTCGACGCGCTCCGGCAGGGGGCCTTCGCCGCCGTTCCCACCCACGCCGGCCGGCGCGGGCACCCCGGGGGGTTCGGGCGCGAGGCGATCGGTGCCCTGCGCGCGGCGCCCCCCGATCAGGGGGCCCGAACTGTGCTGGCCGGCCATCCCCACCGGGTGGTCCACGTCGAGGGAGACCCCGGCTGTCTCGTGGGCATCGACACCCCCGAGCAGTACCGGCGACACCTCGGCTCCTGACCGAGGACCACGAAAGGACCCATGAGCCTGCGCAACGTCGCGATCATCGCCCACGTCGACCACGGGAAGACGACCCTGGTGGATGCCCTGCTGCGCCAGAGCGGGGTCTTCCGGGAGAACCAGGAGGTGAAGGAACGGGTTCTCGACTCGGGGGACCTCGAGCGGGAACGCGGGATCACCATCCTCGCCAAGAGCACCGCGGTGCGCTACGGCGACACGAAGATCAACATCGTCGACACCCCGGGCCACGCAGATTTCGGGGGCGAGGTCGAGCGGGCCCTCAAGATGGTCGACGGCGTCATGCTCCTCGTGGACGCGTCGGAGGGCCCGCTACCCCAGACCCGATACGTCCTTCGCAAAGCCCTCGAGGCCCGTCTCCCGCCGGTCGTCGTGGTCAACAAGATCGACCGGGCCGACGCCCGGCCGCAGGCGGTCCTCGACGAGGTCTACGACCTCTTCATCGACCTCGACGCCACCGACGACCAGCTCGACTTCCCCGTGCTCTACACCAACGCGAAGGCGGGCGTCGCGAAGACCGAGCACGACGGCCCGGGAGAGGATCTCCGGCCCCTGTTCGACGCGCTCGTGGCCCACGTGCCCGCCCCGGCCGGAGACGCCGGCGGGGTCCTCCAGCTTCTGATCGCGAACCTCGACTACAGCGACTACCTGGGTCGCCTGGCCATCGGGCGGGTCTTCTCGGGCCGGGTGCGGGTGGGCGACACGGTGGCGGTGGCCAAGCGCGACGGCCTCCTGGAGACGACGCGGGTGACGAAGCTCTTCGTCTTCGACGGGTTGGAGCGAGTCGCCACGGAGGAGGCGGCGGCCGGCGAGATCGTGGCCCTCGCCGGCTTCGAGGGGATCCAGATCGGGGAGACGGTGACCTCGGCGGAGAAGCCGGACCCGCTTCCGCCCCTCCACATCGACGAGCCCACGATCGCGATGGTGTTCTCCGTCAACACGTCACCGTTCGCGGGCCGGGAAGGCCGCTGGGTCACCTCGCGCAACATCCGTGAGCGGCTCGAGCGGGAGCTCCTGGCCAACGTCTCGATTCGCCTGGAGCCCACCGGGAGCGCGGAGTCGGTCAAGGTCCTGGGCCGGGGCGAGCTGCAGCTGGCGGTCCTCATCGAGACGATGCGGCGCGAGGGCTTCGAGATGGGTGTTTCGAACCCGGAGGTCCTGACCCGAGGGGAAGGCACCACCCGGAAGGAGCCGCTCGAGCTGTTCTCGATCGACGTGCCCGAGACGTACATGGGCGTCGTCCTCGAGAAGATGGCCCTCCGCAAGGGAAAGATGGCCAAGATGGTGAATCACGGCTCGGGGCGCGTGCGCCTCGACTTCCACGTTCCCACGCGCGGTCTCATCGGCGTGCGCACCGAGCTCCTCACCGACACCCGCGGGACGGCGGTCATGAACAGCCTCCTCGAGGGCTGGGTGGAGTGGCAGGGAGAGGTCGTGCGGCGTCCGACCGGGGTCCTCGTGGCCGACCGGGCGGGAGAGGCCACCGCCTACGCCCTGTCGAACCTCGAGGATCGGGGCGAGCTGTTTCTCGCCCCGGGCGCCGCCGTCTACGAGGGGATGATCGCGGGCGAGAACTCCCGAGCCGACGACATCGACGTCAACGTCACCAAGCCGAAGAAGCTGACGAACATGAGGTCCTCGACCGCGGAGGAGGCCATCCGTCTCACCCCCCCACGCCAGCTCAACCTCGAGCAGGCCCTCGAGTTCATCGGCGACGACGAGCTCGTGGAGGTCACCCCGGTCGCCATTCGGCTCCGCAAGCGCATCCTCCCCGCCAACCAGCGCTCCAAGTGGCGTAAGAAGGCCTGAAGCTAGGATTCCTCGCCCTCCGACTTCCGCAGGCGACGGTTCAGGGTCGAGAGGCTGATCCCGAGACGGGAGGCGGCGGACGCACGGTCACCGTCCGTCTCGCGCAGGGCAACGGCGATGGCCTCTTCCTCGGCCCGGGCCGCCACCCGCTTCGTGACCTCGGGGAGCGGACCCGAGAGATCCACGACGTCGGCCAGCGTGGGCCCGTCCCGCATCGGGGGGTCGAGCTGGAGATGGGTCGCCTCGATGGTGCTTCCGTCGCAGAGGATGAGCGCGCGCTCGAGGCAGTTCTGCAGCTCGCGGACGTTGCCCGGCCAGGAGTGCGCGCCGAGCGCGCGCTTCGCCTCCTCGGACAGCGTCAGGCCGCGACGGCCCAGCTCGCGGGCGAGGCGGTCGACGAAGGCCTCGGCGAGCAGCAGCACGTCGCGGCGGCGGCGGCGCAGGGGCGGGATCTCGATCGGAAAGACCGACAACCGGAAGTAGAGGTCCTCCCGAAAGCGCTTCTCGTCCACCAGCGTCCGCAGGTCCTGGTTGGTGGCGGCGACGACCCGCACGTCCACGGTGAGCGTCTGCAGGCCGCCCACCCTCTCGAACTGCCGTTCCTGGACGAGACGCAGGATCTTGCCCTGCAGAGCCAGCGGCAGGTCGCCGATCTCGTCGAGGAAGAGCGTCCCCTTGTGCGCCAGCTCCGCCCGGCCCACCTTCCGGGCGCTGGCCCCGGTGTACGCCCCCTTCTCGTGCCCGAAGAGCTCGTTCTCGAGGAGGTTCTCGGGGATAGCGGCACAGTTGATGGCCACGAAGGGGCCCTTGGCCCGGGGCGACAGCTGGTGCAGCGCCCGGCTCATCAGCTCCTTGCCGGTGCCGCTCTCGCCGAGGAGGAGGACCGTCGTGTCGGTCGCGGCGGCGCGCTGGAGTGACAGCATCGCCTCCTTCAGGGCCGGATCCTCGCCGAGCACCTGCGGGAGGCCGAAGCGTCGCTGGTGCTCCTCCTTGAGAAGGATCAGCTCGGTGAGGAGGCGCCGCCGGTCCACCGCCCGATCGAGGAGCACCAGCAGGTGCTCGGTGTCCACGGGCTTGGTGAGGAAGTCCGACGCCCCGTCCTTCATCGCCTTCACCGCCTCTTCGACGGTGCCGTAGGCGGTCATGACGATGACCGGCGTGTCGGGGTCCGCCTCCCGGGCCTCGCGCAGCACGTCGAGGCCGCTGCCCGCCGGGAGCTTGAGGTCCGTGAGGACAACGAGGTAGCGCGCCGCCTGCAGACGCCGCCGCGCCTCGTAGGCATCCGCCGCCTCGTCCACCGAGAAGCCATGGGCCTCGAGGGTCTTCCGCAGCATCGTGCGGAGAGATTCCTTGTCCTCGACGACCAGGATGTCGGCCATTGGGCGGCTGGGTCCGGGGCTAGTCCTCTACTCGTCCTACCGGTTCCAGATCTGGCTCTGGTTGCACCCCGCCGCCGGACCGGCCGGCCGACACGTCGGAGAGATCCTGCCGGGCCTGCCGGAGCTCCTGCTCAAGGTCGTTGAGCTCCTGCCGGATCCGGAGCTCCTCGTTGGCGGCGTCGACGTTGCTGGCGTCGCCGTAGATGTAGTCCCGGCTCATGGGGTTGAGCCGGCCGTTCAGCTCCCGGATCCGGGCCTCAATCTGATCGACCCGGGCCTGGGCCCGGCTCACCTCGTCGCGGCGGTTGCGGTCGGGGTCGTCCCGACCCCTCACGCGGCCGGAGGGGCGGGGCCGGCTCTCCTCGCGTCGGGGAGAGGTGTTGGACGCGGACGCCCCTTCGTCTCCACCGTCCTCGTCGTCCGACTCCGCCTCGGGGGGCCGGATCGCGTCGAGGTCGTTGTTGGTGTAGACCGGGGTCTCCTCTTTCGCTTTCGCCTGGCTCTCCCGCCGCGCTCTCTCCTGGGCCGCGGTCTCCCCGAGCCCCTGGGCCGCGGCCAGCCGCGGGATCCCCAGGGCGAGCAGCGCGACGGCGAGAGCCACCCCTCGCGCGCTCACGGCGTCTTCCCTCTCCCAGCGAGCTGAGAGGCCCTCTCCGCGATGGACTGGGCGTCGGGGGCGTTCGGGGCCAACCGGGCGTACGCCCGGTAGGCCTCCGCTGCCTCCGCGCTCTTGCCCTCCCGCTCCAGGAGGCTTCCGAGCTGACGCTGAAGGAGGGGGGCGTCGGGGGTCAACTCCAGTCCCTGCTCGAGGACCGACAGCGCCTGGTCCTTCTTGCCCCGCTCATAGAGGTTCTCGGCGAGGAGCCCGCGGGTGATGGCCGCCTGCGGGGCGTCCGCGAGGACCTCCTGGTAGACCTCCGCCGCCCTCTCCTTCTCACCTCCCTGCTCCAGGGCGTAGGCGAGCTCCTGCTTCAGCACTGCGTCGTCCCCCCGTGCGTCGACCGCCTCGTCGAGGTGGGAGGCCGCCTCAGCGTACCGGCCGGCCCGGAACAGCATCCGCCCGAGGTCCTCGTGGATGGTGGGGTTCTCCGGGTTGCGCTCCAGGACGGCCTCATACTCGGCGCGGGCCTCTTCCGTGCGCCCGGCGATGTCCAGAGCACGGGCGTACTGCGTCCGTAGACGAGGATCGAGCCGGGCGGCCTCGGCGTCCTCGGCCAGGGCCAGCTCCTGGGAGCCGGCCCGCCAGAGGGCATTCGCCAGATAGCTCCGGTACCGCGCGTTTTCGGGGTCGGCGGCGACGGCCGCAGCCAGGCTGGCCACCGCCCCGTCGAGGTCACCCGAGTTCAAGAGCAGCCGACCGGAGTCGTAGTCGCTCACGCCTGGCCCGGCCGCGGGCGGGGCCTCGCGAGGCTCGGCCGGGCGTGTGGCGATCGTGAACAGGTTCGGGTCGGGGCCCTCGGGCGGAGTTCCCGTCGACACGTGCCGGTACGCGGCGACGCCGAGGACGCCGAAGGCCAGGACGGTCACCACCAGCACCCCCGAGGCCGCGAGCGAGGTGCCCTCGACGGGCTCCAGCGCCTCGGGGGCGGCGGCGGGGAACTCGGCCGTCTCGATGGGCCGGGCACCCTCGAGCGGCTCGTTGCAGCGGGCGCAGAACTCCCAGGTGGGACGGTTCCGCGTCCCGCACGCCGGGCAGGCGACGGCCTCTCGCGCCATCATGGCTCCAAGTTTACGCCCCAATGGAGCTCAAGTGAAGCCTCATATGCAGCCACCGAACTCCCCTTGAGAGCCAGGTCTCACCTCCGGCCACGAGAACGAGGAGGGCCCACCCCGGGGGGTGGGCCCTCGTCCGGCGGCCCGGCGCTACTGGCAGACCGTCGAGCCGTAGTGCACGGACGGTGGCGGCTGTCCGGGCAGCCGGACCATCAGCACGTTCGCCGTCGCCGAGGTCGACGTCGGCGGGACGCCCGGCGGCGGCGGCGGCTTGGGCGGGGTCTTCATCTTCCCCTCGTCCGGGTTGAAGCTGCTGCCTCCCCTCGTCGGATCCGGGTCCGCGAGCATGGAAATCGCGGCGATGCGGTTGTCGCGGTAGATGCGGTAGGCATCGTCTCCGGAGGCGTTCAGGTCGTAGGCGGCGAGGCCGGTCTTCGCCCCCAGCGCGTAGATGATCGAGTCGAAGGACGACCGGCACGGGTAGCTGCCGATCCCGCAGGCGAGGGGCGTCGGCGGGGCGAACACGGTGTTGGGCAGGTTGAGCCGCGTGCCGCCGAAGAAGACACGACCGACCGGGTCCTGGCAGGTTCCGGTGGTGATGTTCGAGCACTCGAAGGCCGTCGCGGGCTGGATCGTGCCGCGGAAGACGGCCTCCTCCGTGTACCCGCAGTTCGCCTCGGGAAGACCCTGGTCGTACTCGCGCGTGTGGAGCCATCTCGAAGGCAGGTAGGTGGTCACGGGGGCGCCACTCGTGTCGGTGCCCGGAATGCTGATGTCGTCGTCGGTGCCCTCGTCAATGAACCCGAACATCTTGAAGGGCCCGTCAGCCCGCCTCTCGTTCCCGGAGACCGCGAAGATGTACGGCACCGGAGTGTCCGGGGACGGCGGAATGCCAAGCAGCGACACCGCGGTCCCGACCGGCTGGTCCTCACCGAGGTCGGCCACGGGGAGAGCCACCTCGGGTCGGGCGGTGAGGAACTTCCAGAGCCGCCCATGGATGTCCCCGATGTAGACACGGGTCGGGGCCGAGGCCGCGGGGTGGACGGTCTGGAGGAGGCTGAAGACGGCGGGGTTGAAGCCCACGGCGTTCGCCACCAGCGCGTTGGGGTAGGTCAGGGTGGGCCGGTCGATGCCGAGCGCGGCCGCCGCGGCCTCGACGTCGGCGGTGGCAAGGACGTCCCCGGTCAGGGCGTCGAGGGTGAAGAAGGTCGAGCCCTCGCCCGGGCCCCCGTAGCCAGAGCCCATGTAGAGCACGTAGTCCACGTCGCCGTAGAGCGCGTTCGTGTTGGCGGTCTTGTCCCGGTAGGCGATGGTGGGCAGGGACCAGGTCTCCCCCATCTCCGCGTAGTCCAGCCGGTCGTTGGGGTCTGTTCCGTTGTCGGGTCCGCCCGCGGTGCCGTCCTGGCTGTCCGGGTTGCCGCGGCTCCACAGGGGCACGGGTCCCGCCGTCCCGAGCGCGCTCCGGGTGTAGGCGCCGGGGCCGGTCACATCCAGGGCGGTGAAGTACTTGCCACCGATACCGCGCCCGAAGTAGAGGATCCTCCGCCAGACCCCGTTGACGTCATGGTTCTGACCGTTGATGGTGACGCTCATCGGAGGCGTGGCGTCGGCCACGAACACGTCCGCGAAGCGGACCCCGCGGGCCAGCATGTACACGTGGTTGTCGCGCCCCTGGGGTTCGTTGATGTAACGCAGGCGCAGGGTGCCGAGCTGGTCGAACGGGACGAAGCCCCACAGCTCCTGACCCCCGCACTCGTGGCCCGGTGTGCCGGTGACGGGATCGTCGTCGCAGCTCGTGCTCGGCGACACGTTGGGGCCGGCCCGGAAGGCGTGGAGCATGTCGTTGGCCGGCGAGTAGACCACGGTCATCACCGGCTTGAGGTTCGCGCGGCTGTCGTTTCCGGTGCCGCTGGCGTCGCCGTCCGGGCTCCGGAGCCCATAGCCCTGCATCAGCATCTCGTCCGTGTCCGGGCGGCTGGTGCCGTCCCCGTCACGGAACAGCTGGTACTCGGACACCCAGGGTGTCGCCAGCGGCTCGGACGGGAGGGGCTGGGTCACGACCGCGGCGGTGGCGAGCTCCGAGTCGCCGAGTATCCACCCGCGGGCGGTGTAGAAGATGTCCCCGGCCGAGACACCGCTGTTGTTCGCGGCGGACCGCTTCGGCCCATTGCCGTCGACCGCCGGCTGGGCCCCGGCCATGAAGGCCAGGATCATCTCCCGCGCCTCGAGGCGGGCGGTCTTCATCTGGTTCGTGGTGGAGCCACCGGTGCACCCGCCGGGCATGTTGTTGCCCACGCAGGCCCCGAACTCGTTCTGAAGCGTCAGGAGGTCCCCCGCCGGGTCCGTCGAGGAATCGAGAGGAAGCCCGAGCGCGGCGTCGAGAATCCCTTCACCGAGGTTCGTCGGGGCCACCTGGGTGTCTGGCGGCCACAGCACCACCCGCTCCGGGGGTGTCCAGGCCCCTCTCCCGTAAGCCTCCAGGCTGGGGGCGTCGAAGGTGTAGACCCCGTTCCGCTCCGTCGTGTAGACGCGCCGCTTGATGGCGGCGGAGGAGGTGGCGATCGTCGCCTCGGACGCCGAGCCGTGAAGCTGCCCGAACGAGCACTCGCCGAGGCTGGCCCCGGTGGTGCCGTTCGCCGGGCAGGCGGCCACCATCCCTCTCTGAACCAGTTGCTGGAGGACGTCCCCGGCGCTCCACTTCAGAACCGCGTTGCCGAACCCGTCGTTCTGGTAGGCCTTGACCTGCCCCTCGAAGCCGGGCAGCGTGAAGCTGGAGATGATCCGGGTCGGGACGATTGCCAGGTACCGCGTCCTCGGGTCGCGGGGGTCGAAGGTGTCCGTCATGTTGGAGGCGAGGTCCACGTACTCGAAGATCGACTCCGTGATCGACTGCTGGGCGCTGAACTCGCCCTCCGACGCCCCCTGGTCGATGATCCCCTGGAGCTGGGCGGCGAGCGTCGCCGCGTCCGGGGCCACGAAGGCGTCCTGACAGGTGGTGCAGCGGGCGCGCAGGCCCTTCAGGTAGTTGTTCACGCAGGTCGAGTTGTTGACGTTCGAGTAGCTGATGTTGCACCCGGGCGGGTTCCACCTTCTGGCGTCACCGCTGTCGGTGGTCGGGACGTCTGGCTGCCCGGTCTGGTTCTGGCCGAGCCCGCTCCCGCCCCAGGCGATCCAGTTGAGTCGGGTCGGCTCGCCGCCGGTGAAGGCGCCGCCGAAGCCGACGACGTAGGTCTGGACTGAGGATGCGGGCTCGAGGGCGTCCAGGCGCTGGTATAGCTCCTCCGCCTTGTGCGCGGCGCGCAGGGCGTTGAGGTCCGTCTCCCCGAGGGCGTTCGTCCGCGTGTCGCAGGTGTCGTTCCCGTCGGTCACCAGCAGGACGATCGTCTTCTCCTTGGGGTCGAGGTGGTTCTTGATCGCGTCGAGGGCGTAGGGCGCCGGGCCGGCCATCGCCGTCGCCCCGGTCTGTCCGGTGTTCCAGAGCTTCGAGAAGTTTCGCTCGACGCAGGCGCCGGTCGTCCCGGTCTGGCTGCTGAGGTCGAGGCCTCCCGGGATCGGCGGCGCGTTCGTGATGCAGCCGGTGCCGGTTGCTTCGCCTTTGATGTCGATGAGCGTGTTGCCGAGGGGGGTCGAGCCGGAGGCCTTCGCGCTCGGCGCCACGTTGACGCTCGCGACCCCCCAGCCGCCGTCCATCTCTTCGACATAGTCCGGGTTCCCGTCGCCGGACCAGTCCGCGGGGTCACCGTTGGAATCGAACGGCAGCTCGTTGTCCAGGTAGGGCAGGGCGGTCTCGATCTGAAGAGGCGCCGGCGGCGACTGCAGGTCGCACGGGATCAGGTCCACCTTGCTCCGGAAGCCGCGGCAGACCTGGCTCGCGCTGAAGCTGCCCCCGGCCCAGGTGAAGACCGCACTCTCGCCCGCCACGTCGCTCCCGCAGCCGCTGTTGACGAGCTGGAGGGTGATCGAGGGCGGGTTCGTCTTGTCGGCCGCGGTGGGGAACGTCACACCACAGATCGTCCCGTCCGACTCGACCCGGACCGTCTCGCCGTTCCAGATTCGGCTGGAGGCGAGCTGGTAGCTGGTGAAGGTGGAGCCGCCGCTCGTCTCCGTGAACGTGAAGTCGGTGTCGATGCCGCCGTTGAAGGGCCAGGCGAGGTTGTTCGCGGTGCCGCTGGGGGTGCGGTAGAGGAGCGTCCACGGGGCATCCGTGTACCGGGTGCAGGTGTCGCAGTAGCTTGTGGTGCTGGCGGTCGTCTCGGCCAGGGCGTTGCGGATGTTGTTGGGCCCGTCCGCCCAGCGGATCCGCCACTGCCGGCTCCCGCTCTGGCGGCTGAAGGCGAAGTCGCCGCTGCCCTCGTCGTAGGTCACCCGGTAGTTGTTGGCGCAGGGCGAGGCGTCCATGGCCGACTCGAGGTCGGCGGCGAGATCGTCCCCGGTCTGGTAGAACTTCGGGAAGGGGCCCGTGAGGACGGCGGTGCAGATCGTCCCCGAGTCCTCCTGGAAGTAGAGGGTGTTCCACTCCTGGTAGATGATCTGCCACGACTGCAGGCCCCGATCGGCGCTCTCGTTCGGGGGATCCTCCACCCTCAGCTCGGTCGTCGCCATGTTCGGAAAGAGCACGTCGGTCGTGGAGTACTGGAAGCGGTTCCTTCCGATGTCCTGATACCTCAGGTTGACGCTGAACTGGGTGTAGGTCCCGAGCATGAAGCTGACCTTGTCCTGGTTGTTCTGGATGGTCTGCCGGAGGACCTGCTTGGCCTGGTACATGCGCGACAGGGGATGGTCTCCCGAACTCGTCTGTCCCGACGACACCTTGCTGGTCATCGACCCCGAGCTGTCCAGCACGACGATGACGTTGGGCCGGATCTTCAGAGAGAGGACCTCGAGGGGATCCTGGCCATTGATGACCGCCGGCACCGTCGCCGCCCGGCCGAAGTCCCCCGCGAGGCTCAGGACGAGAGCCGTCGCAAAGCCGACCGCCGCCAGCCGGCCGCCGAGCCCGATTCCACGCCTGATCATGGCTTTCCCTTCCTTCCGCTCCGTACGATCGTCCACGAACGCTCCTGCAGGCATGACCGCCTCTACTCCACACCGGTGGAGGTGAGGGCACCCGTGTCACCGGTCCCGGCGGCCCCGAAGGCGCCTTCGAGGCTGCCGCCGGCGCCGGCGGTGATGGGGGCGCAGGGGTTGAAGTTCTCCCCGGTGGGCGACATGCCCTCCTGGCCGGCCTGGGTCCCGAGGCAGGGGCTGCCCACGGTGTCCAGACCCAGGCTGAAGGTGGTCTCGAGCACCCTCACTGCCTGGCGGGCGGCGGTGAAGGTCGTGGTCGCCCCCTGGTAGGGGGCGCGGCCTTCCGAGACGATGATCAGGGCGTCGTTGCGGTCCGAGTCCGCGAACTGACCGGCGTTGTCCACCTCGAGACCGCGTCGGACCCAGATCGTGAACGCCCCGTTGAGGGTCTGCCCCTCGAAGGTGGACACATCCTCGTAGCGCGTGGAGGTGCTGGTGTCCTCGAGGACACGCCCGTAGCCCACGCCCCCCCGGGTGTCACAGCCATTCATGTCGAAGTCGCGGCCGGTGACGGGGTCCCCGGTGGGAGGCGGCCCGGAGGGCGCGGTCCACGGACCGGTGCCGGTGCCCTCGTCCCACCACACCGGGCTCCCGCCGCCGTCGACGCGCTGGGTCGGGAGCTGGTCGAACCAGCCGGTCGAGACGTCGGCCACGTTGCTGAGGACAATCCGCGCCGCCTCCAGCCCGGCCTCGGCGTTGTACAGGGCCTGCTGGCTCCACCGGTAGTTGGTCGCGATCTGGAGCTCGGTCGAGGTGGTGGTGGCCAGGGTCAGGCCCAGGAAGGTGAGCAGCATGAGGGAGAGGATCGCGAGCACGAGGGCGAAGCCCCGCTCGTTCGTGGCGACCTGGGTTCGACGGTTCGTCATTGGCTTTCCCCTCATCACTGGATCTGGTTTCCCATCTGCAGCTCGTTGAAGGCGGCGCGCGGCGCCACGACCGTGACGAGCTGCCCGCGCAGCGCGTCGGGACCGGTGCCGGCCGCGCTCGTCGCCCCCTGGAGGTTCGGTGCGCTCGCCCGCGCCGAGAGAGTGATGCGCACCTGCCGGACGAGCGTGGACCAGTCGTCGGTCACCGATATCGGCGGGTTGTTGTGCCACAGCCCGTCCCCTCCCATGTACTCGACCTGGAGGTCCTCGATGCCCCGTGCCACCAGCTCCCACGGGGAGTTCGTTCCCGGAAATCCGGAGTCCCCGGGCTCGGGTTTGGCGATCCCGTCGAGGCCGTACCGTCCGCTGCGGCTGCGCCAGAGGGCGGGGCCCGAGTCGAGCGGATCGTTGCTCGGGGCGATGCGGTAGCGCACGACCCGGGCCGCGTAGAAGAAGATCACCGGCAGGTTGGGCGGCACCTGAAGCGAGGGCGCGGGCAACGGCGGGGACGCCACCCACGGCTGCAGCACGCCGCCCAGGGTGATCCGGCCGTTCACGGTGGCGTTGCCCCCGTTCGGGCAGGCCTGTGCGGAGGGGGTGGTGTCCGTCGACATCTGGAGGGTGTAGCTCGTGCCGTCGGTCATCATCACCACCCCGGGCCTCGCGACGCAGGCGGGAAGCGTCTCCCGGATGATGAAGAGGCCGGGGTTGCCGGGCAGGGGCTCCGGCGGGTTCGAGCACACCGTCCTCGACGGGCAGGTCTCGTCGGTGGCGACGATCTCCAGCACGTCGGTGGCGGTCAGGCCGTCGCCGCCGGGGTCACCCGGGCCGCGGGTGGCCGCGGCCGGGCTTCCGAGCGAGCCCTCGACCCCGCAGCCGTTCAGGAAGGTCGTGCAGTTGCCGCCCGCCGGATCCGTGCGGCTGAAGACCTGGGCGAAGGTCGGCAGCGCGGAGCCCGCGTTGAACACGTCGCGCCCGATCAAGTCCATCGCCACCCGGATGTTCTGCTGGCGATCGGCCATCTCCGGCTCGCGTCGGAAGGCGGTGCTGCCGGACGTGAGGAGGCCATAGATGGCGGCGCTCACGATGAGCGTGACGGTCATGGCGACCATCAGCTCGACCATGCTGAAGCCGGCCTGTCTGCGCATGGAATCTCTCCCTCGGCGCATCGTCATGGGGTCGGGCATCCGCCCGACATCGGGTCGGAGTTGGTGCAGGCACGGAACGTCGTGAACTCGGACCGCGAGCGCGCCCCGGCCAGAGAGCCCGACCCCTCCGACCGCACGCGGATGTGGAGGAGCCGCGGGTCCGGGGTGGCGGTGATCCACCAGTGGGTGTGGATCGTCCCTACCCCCTGGATGAACTCGTCACAGTGCCAGTCGGTCACGGCCAGCGTGGCGATGTTGCAGTCCGGGCCGCCGCCGGGTGCCGTCTCCCAGGCGATGCCGCCGGGCGGCAGGTTCGCGTAGCTCGTGGACTTGATCATGTCCATGACGCGCGTCGAGGAGGTCACCGCGGCCGTCCCCTGGTTGGCGACGGTATTGGAGCTGGCGGCGACGATCATCAGGTTCGTCACCGCCATGAGGCCGAAGATGAGCACGACGATGGCGACGAGGGCCTCGACCAGCGTGAAGCCGGCCTCGGCGTCGTGGGCGGTGGGCCTGTTCCTGGTCTTCATCGTCATTGCTCCCAACCCGGGTTCTGGAACACCCGCCCGCCGGGGGCGAGGCGCACGCTCGTGCGCAGGTCGGTGTCCTGCTCCCACAAGGTGACCACGAGCGACCCCGCCGGCGTCGCCAGCGGCTCGACGTAGGTGAGGCCGGGGTTGTAGTTGCACCGGGTCGAGACCTCGGCGGGGACGCAGACCGGCGTCACCGCCGACCCGCAGGAGCTCGCGGTGTCGGCGGGGTTACAGTAGCCGCCGAGGCGGTTGAAGCGGACGGAGTTGCCCGAGTTCGCGGCGGTCGTCGGCTCGAACTCGACGCCGGTCGGCAGGTCGATGATCGGGCCCAGCTGCTCGCTGGCCGGCAGGTCCTCCTGCACGAGACGATAGCTGTTGCCGTCGACCACCACGAACGACACCCCGGCGTTCGTGTTGGACATGATGGCCTTGCTCCGCCCCGCCTGCAGGTCGCCGGTCACCGTCTGGGACGCCCCGCGGATGGTGTACGTCCGGAGATACTGGGCGATGTTGGGCAGCGCCACCGCGGCCATGATCATGATGATCGCGACCACGATCAGCATCTCGACCAGGCTGAAGCCGCCCTGGCCTCGACTACGGTCCGACGGTTCGGTCTTCATGGCACCCCCTCTCTAAGCAAGGCGCATACCTCGATCTCCTTGCCGAATTAAGAGACTGATTAAAAACAAGTTATGTCCGATTCCGAGCCTTCGGTCGTGCGTCCCTTCGCCGAGGCGGCGCTACGATTCGTAACGGTTCGATCACCCGTCCCGCTCTGCGTCTGGAATCACGACCCGGGCCGAGACCCCCCGCGGCTCGCGGTCCCGAAGCTCGAGCACCCCCCCGTGGAGGAGCAGGATCTTGCGCGCGATCGGCAGGCCGAGCCCGAGTCCCCCCGCCTTCGTCGTGAAGAACGGGCGGACGTGGGCCGGGTGGTCCGGCGAGAGCCCGGGCCCGTCGTCGTCGATGCGCACCTCCACGCCCGAGTCGACCGCCACCGCGCTGATCTCCACTCGCCCCCCCGCCCCGGCCGCGTCGGCGGCGTTGCGGACGAGGTTCTCGAAGGCCCGCTCCAGCAGCTCCTCGTCTCCCCGCACCGGCAGGGGCTCGTCCAGATCGAGGAGCTCGTGAGCGACCTCGCGGCCCCGCAGCTCCCGGGCCACCACCCGCGACAGGAGACGCGCGAGGTCCAGCTCGGAGACGTTGAGACGCTCCCGGCGGATGAACTCGTTGAAGCGTCTCACGACCGTCTCGAGGGTCTCGCACTCGTCGCGAATCGAGCGCGCCGCCTCGGCCGCCTGGTCCGCGGTCTTCGCCCGCTCCAGGAGACGCGCGTATCCGACGATCGTCCCCAGGCCGTTCCGCACCTCGTGGACGATCCCGGCGGTGAGCTCGCCCGCCCGCGCCAGCGCCTCCTTCTCGTGGATCGCCTCCTCCATGCGAAGCCTCTCGGCCTCGTGCCGGGCCGACATCACCTCGCCCCGGTCGCGGAGGATCTCCATGGCCTCCTCGTACGCGTGGAGGGCGGCGGGGGGCGCCTCGGACCGCGCGGATCGGCGCGGCAGGAGGATGAGGACCGCGGCGAGGACGAGGACCGAGAGCGCGGCCACGTGGCCGAGGAAGACCTGTCGGCGCTCGCGCATCTCGTCCTCCAGGTCGGGCACCCCCGAGGCGAGCCGGAGGATCAGGGTCTGACCACCGCCTTCGAAGCCCGCGTAGGTCAGGGCTCGGACCGCGGGCCCGGCCAGGGTGATGACGGTGAGGACCCCGTCCGGAAGCAGCTCCTGCACCTGGTCGAGCCGCAGCTCGTGTGCCACCGGAGGCGGCGAGGGACGCGAGAGGAGCACGTGCCCGCGTCCGTCGAGCACCTCGACCTCCTCCGCGAGACCGAGTTTCAGGGCGAGGGCCGCCGCCTCGTTCCAGGCGGTGGGACCTCCCCGCGCGAGCGCCGCCTGGAGCCGGGGTCGGGCGTTCTGCGCCTGCTGCTGCACGTCGTGCGTGACCCGCGCCTGCAGTCGCCGGGCGGAGCGCACGCCCTGCAGCAGGGACAGGACCTCGAAGAGCGCCACCACCGCGAGAGCGAGGACGACGCCGAGGCGGAGCCCGGTGCGGGGAGGCTCAGCCATGGTAGAGCCCCCGGTACCACTCGAGGATGGGGTCGCCGAAGAACAAGACCAGGATCCCGGCCACACCGAGGAAGGTGCCGAACGGCAGGGCGTGGCGCATGTCCCGTCCGCGGAGGCCGATCAGCGCCAGTCCCACGACCGTGCCGCCCACCGAGGCGAGCAGGACGGTGAGGAGCATCTTCTGCCAGCCCAGGAACGCACCGAGCATCGCCGCCATCTTCCAGTCCCCCTGGCCAAGCCCCTCCACGCCCCGGGTCTTCTCGTACGCGCGGGCCACCGCGGCGAAGGCGAGCCAGCCGGCCCCGGCGGCGGCGGCGGCGCTGATCGGTCCCACCGCGGCACCGGGGAGGAAGCTGGCGGCGAGGCCGAGCACGATCCCGGGCAAGGTGATGGCGTTCGGGAGCAGCTGGTGCTCGAGATCGATGAGGCTGAGCACGAGGAGCGCGCTCACCAGCGCCATCGAGACCAGCGTCTGCAGGCTGGGGCCGCGCAGAGAGGCCAGGCCGAGCCAGAGGAGACCGTTGGCCAGCTCGACCGCGGGGTAGCGTAGCGAGATCGGGGCCCGGCAGGCTCGGCAGCGGCCCCGGAGCCACAGCCAGCTCAGAACCGGCACGTTGTCCCAGGGACGGATGAGGGCACCGCAGGACGGACAGCGCGAGCGGGGGGAGACGATCGACCGCCCCCGGGGCAGGCGGTGGATGCAGACGTTGGCGAAGCTGCCCGTCACCAGACCGATCAGGAATGCCGTCACCTCGAAGGCCGGCGTCCGCAGGAGGGGCGTCCCGTCGAGCAAGGGCAGCATCAGCGCGCTGCCGGCATCTTGGGGCCCCTCCCGGTGCGAGTCAAGAGCGCCCCCTACGTGGGGAGGGATAGGGTGGGGGGTCGATGAACATCCGGGAGTCATTGAATAATCGGCCGCGGCAGCGAACGGAAACGGACTGTCGCCTGAATGGAGCCCAACCACCATTCAGGCGACGAGTTAGCTAAGATGTCCACCGTGCGCGCGCTCCTCGGGCTCGGCGTGCTGGTGGCCTCCGGCTTCCTGGGGCTGATGCTCTTCGTCACGGACGGGCACTTCGTGGCCCAGACGCCGGATCTCTACGTGGTCGCCCAGTACGCCCGGGCCATGGCCGAGGGTCACCCGTTCGAGTACAACGCCGGCGAGGCGCCGACCTCCGGGGCCACCAGCGTCCTCCACACCGCGATCCTCGCCGTCGCCCACGCCGTGGGCGCCCGGGGCGAGGGCCTGGTGGCCTTCGCCGTGCTGTTCGGGACCGCCCTCTATCTCGCCTCGATCCTCCTCGCCCACCGGGTGGCCTCCCGCCTCGCCGGTCCGCGCGAGGGCCTGCTCGCGGGGGCCCTCGTCGCACTCGGCGGACCCGTCGTCTGGGCATATCTCTACGGCTCCGACATCGCCCTCTTCCTCTTCCTGGCCTTGCTGGTCCTCGACCGCTGGCTGGCCTTCTGGCGCGAGGGTCGCGCCGAGGGCTTCGCCCTCGCCGGGTCGGCGTTGGCCCTGGCCCGACCCGAGGGCCTGCCGGTGGCACTGGCCCTGGGCACGGCCAGCCTTCTTCGCCCCGCCGGCTCGCCCCGCCAGCGCCTCCTGCCGTGGATTCCGGCCGTGGTCGGGCTCGCCCTCGTCGTCGCCCTGCGTATCATCACCGGGTCCTGGCTCGGGACCTCGGTCGCGGACAAGGCCCTCCTGCCCAGCTACGGCATCGTGCACACCCTCGACGTGGCCGCGAAGTACGGGGTGGACGTCGTGCGGGGGCTGCTCCTGGGACTGTACCCGTCGGAGGCGCCGATCGGCTTCAGCGCGGGGCAGGCCGCCTTCGCCTTCCCCCCGCTCGGGCTTCTCTTCATCCTCCTCGCCGCGGTCCGGCCGCCCGCGGAGGCCCGGGTGCCCCTGCGCGTCTGGCTCGTGGTCGTCGCCGCCGTGTTCGCCCTCGTGGGCCCGAACATCTTCATGGGGGTCCAGTTCAACCGGTACCTGATGTGGGCCTTCCCCGGCTTCTTCGCCCTCGTCGCGGTCGGCCTCGGGATCGCCACGCGCCTCGTCGCCCGCGACGACGTCGGGCTCGAGCGGGCGCTCTTCCGCGCGGTCGCGGGGCTCTTCCTCGCCCTCGGCCTGCTGTCGACCGTCCGCTTCGCCGCGGTCTACGCGGAGATGGCCGCCTCGACCTGGCGGCGCGAGATCCCGACCGCGGAGTGGATCCGCCGGAATCTCCCCCCGGGAGTCGCCATCGCGAACGGGGCCACCAGCATCGAGTACCTCACCGGTCACCGGAACCTGAACCTGCACGGCGTGACGAGCCCCGGCTTCGGGGGCACCCGGACCGTCGAGCGGGAGGCGGGGTATTTCGAGGCCCTCGGGCGGCTGCCCCCCTCCGAGCGTCCCCCCTACCTCTTGATCCCACGCTCGGGCTTCGACAGCTCCGTGCTCGTTCCCCTCCTCGCCGATGGCCCGCCGATCTTCGAGACCGTGAGCCTCGGGGACGACTTCCTCCTCTTTCGCGCCCGCTGGGACCTCCTGGATCGCGGTGGGCGCCTCTATCGACCCGAGAGCCTCGCGAGGGTGGCCGCCCTCGAGGAGGTGGACCGGCTGAACGTCTGCGACCACGAGGACGAGGCGGAGCACGGCTACCGCGTCCGCTCGCGCCGGGGCGACCTCGTGCTGGGCGGCTCGGTGCGGATCGACGATTATCCGCTCCCCGGGGGAAACGTGACCGTGGCCGATGGCGGCCGGGTGATCCTCGGGCACGAGAGCTTTCGCGTGCGCGCCCGGCCGGGTCGTCCGCTCGTGGTGGTTCTCCGGTCGCACCCGGACGTGGAGGTGAAGGTCCTGGGGTCCCACGGCGGCCTCGTTCGCGAGCTCGAGATCTCCGAGGCGAGGCTCGTCGTCGAGGCACAGGGCCGCGAGGTGGCGCGTCTCGAGCTCGCGAACGCCCCCGGGTGGAACGAGCACGTCTTCGAGATCCCGGGAGACGCCCTCGGCGAGGGCGCGACGGAGCTGCGGCTCTCGGGTCAGTACACCGCCTTCCGGTACTGGTTCTTCCAGCCGCGCCGATGAGGCGGATCCGCGCGGTCGTGGACCGGGTGCTGCGAGCCCATGGCGGCTGGCCGGTCCACCTGCTGCTGGCCGCGCTGCTGCTCCCGCGGGCCGTCTTCCTGGGCGAGGTGCTCTTCGATCGCGACCTGCACATGGACTGGTATCCCCGGGCGATCGTCTTCGCCCAGACGATTCGGGGCGGCTTCCTGCCTCTCTGGGACCTGACCATCGGCTTCGGACAGCCGCTGCTCGCCGACCCCGGAGCCCAGGTCCTCTACCCCACCACCTGGCTCAACCTCGTGCTCGCCCCGTGGACTGTCTACACCGTGTTCGCCCTCCTTCACCTGACGTTCACCGCGGTGGGCTTCACCCTTCTGGCCCGGGCGATCGGACTCCGTCGCGGCGCCGCCATCGCCGCGGGGGCAGCCTGGATGCTCAGCGGGCCAACAACGTCGCTCGTGAACCTCTGGCATCACCTCGCCGGCGCGGCCTGGATGCCGTGGGTCGTGCTCGCCGCCCACCGCCTCGCCCGGCGCCCCTCCCTGGCGAGGGTCCTGGTGTTCGGCCTCTGCCTCGGCCTGCAGGTCCTCGCCGGCTCCGGGGACATGGTGCTCCTCACCGCCGGCGTCACCGGGGCCTGGCTGCTGGCGGTCAGTCCTCCCGCGCGGCGGGCTCGGCGTGCGGTGCTCCCGCTGGCGCTGGGCGTCCTCCTCGCCGCCGCCCTCTCCGCGGGCCAGTGGCTTCCGACGATGGAGCTGGCCTCGAGCGGCATGCGGGCGGCCCTGCCGGAGGAGTGGCGCGTGGAGTGGTCGGTGCCGCCGGCCGGGCTCGCACGACTCGTCGTCCCCCTCGACGCCAGCGGACGGGTCGCGTACACGGGCGCCGCCCGGGTGGCGCTCTTCGACAGCCAGCGCCCTCCGTTCTTCGGCTCGCTGTACGTCGGTGTCGTGGCGGTGGCCCTCGGGTGCGCCGCGCTGGCCCGGGGCCGGCGGCGCCGCCTCGCGCTGGTCCTCGCGGCGGTGGCCATCCTCGCCGTCCTCGTCTCGATGGGCCGGCACACCCCGGTCTACGCCCTCATGGTCCAGCTCATCCCCGGGGCGGGGCTCTTCCGCTTCCCCACGAAGGTCACGGTCGCGACGGCCTTCGCGGTGGCGATGCTCGCCGGGATCGGCCTCCAGTCCCTCCGAGTGCGACCCCGCGGACGGGCCGTCGCCGCCTCGGTCGCCGTCGTCGGTGCCGTCGCCCTGGCGGCGACGGCCACGCTCTTCGGGCCCGGGCTTCGAAGCGCGATCGGCTGGGGGTTCCTGCTCGACCGCAGCGGCGTCGAGGGTGACGCGCTCCCTTCGCTGGTGAGGCTCCTCGACCACGCGGTCCTGGCCGGCCTGGCCGCGGTGGCCCTGCTGAAGGCGAGCCGCACCGCCGCCTGGCCCCGCGTGCTCGCGGCCACGTGCCTCGTGGCCGATCTGCTGCTCGCCCATCACGACCTCCACTCCACCGCGCCCTCCGCGCTGCTCACCGTCCCGCCCCCCGTCCTGAGCGCCATCGACCGCACCAACCACGCGCGGGCGTACATCTACGAGTACGAGATCCTCGGTGGGACCTCGGAGCGCCTGCTGGGGCGCCGGAACGCCTACTCGGTCGCCCAGCCTCCACCCGGGATCGACCCGCGTCCCCTCGCCGCCTTCGCGATGCGGGTGTACCCGGTCCCGCCGTGCGGCGGCTATTGGGGCGTGGAGGGAAGCTACGACCTCGACATCCGCGGCCTGCAGCCACTCCACTTCCACGAGCTGAACCTCCGGCTGCGCGAGGTCGAGGGGACACCCGCCCATCGGCGGCTCCTTCGCCTCGGCGCGGTGCGCACGGTCGTGGCCCTGCACACCCGAGGGTTCGAGGACCTCGTCGCCGGTCCCACGTTTACCGGTCTCTTCGGCGAGCCCATCCACACTTTCCGGGTGCCGGACGCGCTGCCTCGCGTCTACGCGGTCGGGCGGGCGCGGGCGGTCGGGGAGGAGGCCGCGGTCTCCGCGATGATCGATCCCGCCTTCGAGCCGTCGCGGGAGATCGTCCTCTCGGGCCCGGGCGCGGCGGCGGCAGCAGCAGCGCACCCCACGCCCCGGGCCCGGATCCGGGTCGAGGAGCTCTTCGCCGACCGCGAGGGGCTCGAGGTCGACCTCGACGGGCCGGGGTTCGTCGTCAGCGTCGACGCCTGGGCGCCGGGGTGGCGGGCGTCAGTGGACGGACGTCGGGCGGAGGTCCTGCGCGCCAACAGCCTCTTTCGGGCGGTGGCCGTCCCGGCGGGGCGCCACGTCGTCAAGATGGCCTACCGACCCTGGTCCGCCCTCGTCGGGCTCTCGATCTCGGCGGCCGCGCTGCTCCTGCTCGCCACCCTGGGCGGCGTCGTCGCGCTCCGGGCGCGACGCAAGAGAACTCACTGACTCGTCTTGAGCAGCGGGGCGTGCTACCTTCTGCCCGACCGATGAGCGAGCGGACCGAGGCGCCTGAGGTGGCCGACCCCATCCTGGACGAGGTCCGTCGCTTCTACGAAGGCCACCACGACGGGATCGAGGCCTCCCGCCGGAAGCACCTCTACTTCCACGACTACCTGACCCGCATCCTGCGCGTGAGGGTGCCCGAAGGCCTGCGGGTCCTCGACCTGGGCTGCGGATCCGGGCACGCCCTCGCTGCGTTGAAGCCCTCCCTCGGGGTGGGCATCGACATCTCCGCCCCCGCGGTCCGGACCGCCCGGGAGCTCTACGGGAGCGAGACGCTGCGCTTCATCGAAGGAGACGTCGCCGACCCCACGGTGCTCGCCCAGGCCGGCGGACCCTTCGACGTGATCCTCCTCGTCAACGTGGTGACCCACCTCACGGACGTGCAGGCCACCCTCGAGGCCCTGCAGGCGGTCTCCCACTCACGCACGCGGGTCCTGATCTACAGCTACAGCCGGCTCTGGCAGCCGTTTCTGCGTCTCGGTGAGATGCTCGGGGTGAAGTACCGACAGCCACCCGAGGCCTGGCTCCCGCCCGAGGAGATCAAGAACATGCTCTCCCTGGCGGACTTCGAGGTGGTCCGCGACGACGCCCACATCCTGGCGCCACTCTGGTTCCCTCTCGTCTCCAACCTCCTCAACCGCTACATCGGCCGGCTTCCGATCATGGACCTGTTCTCGCTCATGTTCGGGATCATCGCCCGTCCCGCCCCCGCGCGCACGGTCGCCGAGCGCCCGGCGAGGCCGACCGTCAGCGTGGTCATCCCCTGCCGCAACGAGGCCGGGCACATCCGCCCCCTGGTCGACCGGCTCCCGGATCTGCCCGCGGGCAGCGAGTGCCTCTTCGTGGAGGGCGGCTCCACCGACGACACCGAGGACGTCATCCGCCAGGTCATGGCCGAGAGGCCGGACAGACCCTTCCGTCTCCTCAAGCAGCCGGGCCGCGGGAAGGGCGACGCCGTCCGCTACGCCTTCGCCCAGGCGAGGGCGGACATCGTTCTGATCCTCGACTCCGACATGGGTGTCGCCCCGGAGGACGTGCCGAAGTTCGTGTCCGCCCTCGCCCGTGGCAAGGGAGAGATGGCGAACGGCTCGCGGATGGTCTACCCGATGGAAGGGCGGGCCATGCGTTTCCTCAACCTGCTGGCGAACAAGACCTTCGCTCTGCTCTTCACCTGGCTCCTGGGGCAGCAGGTGCGGGACACCCTGTGCGGCACGAAGGTGCTCTGGCGGGAAGACTACGAGAGGATCGCGGCCAACCGCTCGTACTTCGGGGACTTCGACCCCTTCGGGGATTTCGACCTGCTCTTCGGCGCCTCCCGACTGAACCTGCGGATCGTGGATGTCGCGGTGCGGTACCACGAGAGGCAGTACGGCGACACCAACATCTCGCGCTTCCGCCACGGCCTCCTGCTTCTCCAGATGAGTGGCTTCGCCGCGCGAAAGCTCAAGTTCCTGTGACGGAGTCCGGGGGCGGAGGCGACCCCCACGGCGGACGCCGCCGGCGACAGGGTAGCGGGTGAGCCTCGAGCGTCTCGAAGAGCACCGCCGGCTGTGGGACGGCAAGCCGGAGCTGCGGGCCGTCTACGCGGTCTGGTTCGACCTCCTGCTCGACGCGATCCCGGAGAGGGGGCGTGTCCTCGAGGTGGGCTCGGGACCGGGCCTCCTCGCCGAGGCGGCACACCGGCGACGCCCCGACCTCCGCTGGACGTCGTCCGACCTGCTGGTCACGCCGTGGAACGACCTCGCCGCCGACGCCGGTCGTCTGCCCCTCGTCACGGGCAGCGTGGACGCGGTCGTGGGTCTCGACGTCCTGCACCACCTCCCGGCACCGGCCGACTTCTTTCGTGAAGCCGCCCGGGTGCTGGGCGGGGTCGGCGAGCTGCGCCTCGTCGAACCCTGGATCACCCCCCTGGGCTGGATCATCTACCGCTTGTTTCACCAGGAGGACTGTCGCCTCGGCGTCGACGCCTGGGACCCGTTCCCGGGCCCGGAGAAGGATGCCTTCGACGGCAACGCCGCGGTGCCCTGGCGGCTCGTGGGGCGGACGCCGGTGTGGGAGTGGCAACGCCTGGGCTTCGAGCCGCCCCGCCGACGCCGGCTCAACGCCTTCGCCTACCTCCTGAGCCTGGGATTCCGGGAGACGTCC
>JAJDNV010000270.1 GCA_022340545.1 Acidobacteriota bacterium
ACGGTGTCGCCGTGGCCGGCGATCCCCTCCTCCTCGTACAACTCCTCTCCGTGGTCGCCGGTGACGACGACCACCGTCCTCTCGAGAGCGCCGCCGAGGCGGAGGGAGTCGAGAAGGCGGCCGATCGCCCGGTCCGTGGCCCGAATCGCGCCGTCGTACCGGGCCCGGACCTGGCGCACGTCCTCGTCGGACGGTCGCGTCTCCCCCGCCACCGGCGGGACATGGTAGAGGTACCGGCCCTTGTAGTCGCCGGCTCGCCAGAGGTAGTCCGGGTACGGAGCCACGTATGGGAAGTGGGGCGTGGAGAAGAAGACGATGCCCGCGAACGGTCGGTGGGCGTCGCGGACGTGGGTCAGGGTCTTGTCCACCAGCCACTCAGGATCACTGATGCTCGCGAGGTTGCGCCACTCCGGCAGGACAGCGCGAACTGACGCGAGTCGGAGGAATGGAAGCGACCAGGGGTGGGCAGCCAGGACGGTTGATCGGGCGAGCCGGTCGGCGGTGAGGGTCGGGGCGTCGATCGTGTCGAGCCCGGCGCGGAAGCGCGGAAAGATGTCCCCCGCGAAGTCCGAAACCACGAAGGTCCGGTAGCCACGATCGCGCAGCTCGGACATGAACGTCGGTCCCAGGTCCTGACGCGATTCGACGCTCGGAAACATCGTCCTCACGCCCGTGTGTCTCGGCTCACGCCCGGTGAGAAGAGACACCCAGCTCGGGAACGTCCGCGCCACCGGGGTGAAGGCGTGCAGGAAGAGCGTGCCCTGGCCGGCGAGCGCCGAGGTTCGCGGCATCACCTCCGTAGACTCGATGCGGTCCGAGCGGAGCGAGTCGAGGGCGAGGATCAGGACACTGGGCCGGCCGTCCCTCGGGGGGGCCTGGCGGTTGGCCGAGCGGAGTGCGCCGCCGGCGAGCGCGACCGCGGCCAGAGCACCCACGGCCGGGGCGAGCCAGCGCCCCCGCAGGCCGCGCACGTGCGGGGCAACGCGACGCACGACGGCCAGGCCCGCGGCGAGGAGAAGGAGCAGGAAGAGCCCGTCGAAGACGAGGGGGCCCAGCCCGTGTGTCGCCAGCCACTGCAGGCCCGCGCGCCACCCCCCGGAGAGCCACCACGAGTCGGCATAGATCTGCGGGTAGCGCCCCATCATCGCCATCAGCGCGAGGCCGTGGGCGGTCAGCACGAAGGCAGCGGCGGTCAGTCCGCGGCGCATTCGCGAAGGGCCCACGTCTGTGGCGAACGCGACACCGGCGAGCGTTCCGAGGAGGACGCCCGCCAGCAGGTGCAGCGCGAGCAGGCGGACCTCGAGCGAGACGACTGCGGGCAGGGCGAGGTCCAGGAGGCGGCTCTGGGCCTCGGCGTCGGAGACCCCGGCGAAGCTGAGTCGGCTCAGGGAGAGGACGTCACCGAGCCACAGGGCGAGCGACACCGCGGCCCCGACGAGGCCCGACTCGAGAAGGGCTCGGCGTTTGCTCACCGTCGCTCCAGGGCCCACACCTCGTGGACGGCGAGGCGGTGCGAGAAGGCCTCGCCCTGGAACTCGACGCGCAGGCGATCCAGCGGCGTCCCCTCCGGCGGGAGTCGGTAGACGCGCATGTCCTGGCAGGTGAGATCCTCGACCTGGCCGCCACTCGCGAGGGGTCGCCACCGCCCGCTCGGGTCGCGGCCGAAGATCCGCGTGCGCACGACCGAGCCGTCGATCGGCCTCACCACCACGTGGATGGAATCGAGGTGCCGGGGCCGGTCGAAGGCGATCTCGAGTCGCGGCGGTGCGCCGTCGGGCTTGACCCGCCAGCCCCGGCCCCACTCGGGGCTCGCCTCGTCGTCCACCGCCGCCTCCGGCTGCGTGGGATCGAGCGTCTCTCCAAAGGCGCCGACGACCGACCGCGGCACGCTTCGCCGGTCATCCACGAAGCTCGGAACGGGACGGCACTCGGCCCCGGGCGCCGCCGCGGCCACCATCTTCCCCAGCGACGGCGCGGCCGCCCGCAGCCCGGCGGCGGGGTCGTGGTCGAAGCCGTCCCCTTCGACGTCGGACCCCGTCAGCTCGTCGAGAAGCCACCGGCTGGCCACCCGGGACAAGCCCGGGGTCGAGGCCCAGGTCTCGGACACTCGTGCCAAGGCCCGGGGATCGGACCAGCCGTGCACGAAGGCGATCTCGGCAAGGGACCGCTCGGCGGGCCGCGGCGTGCCCCGGAACGGAAACGGCCGGCGGCTGCGGAACCGTCCGAACGTCGCGCGGTTCTGGAAGTAGAGGAAGTTGCGGAGGACGTCCTTGGGGGTCTCGTACTCCAGGACGGGCCAGACGTCCGTCGAGACCAGGTCTCGCGTGGCGAAGAGGAGCTCCGCGGTCGCATCGAGAAAGCGGTCGACATCCCGGTCGGTCACCACCAGATCGGAGAGAAGCTCGAGAGGCGATCCCGATTGCAGCTCGCGGAGATAGGGGCGCAGGGACTCGCGGTCGAGGTCCTGGCGCACGGAGTCGAGATTCACCTCGAGCGGCTCGTTGCTCGCCACCACGAAGCCCTGGTGCCGGTGCGTCCACACGCTCACGTAGGGGAAGACCGACCTCACGGTGTTCACGACCAGGAAGAGGTTGCGGGCGGAGAGGTGGTGGATCGGGAACCACTGGAGCAGCACCCCGTGCCGCTTCAGCCGCCTCGAAACCAGGCGATAGAAGTCGTCGCTATAGATTGCCCCCACGCCGGCGAACCAGATCGTCGTGACCTCTACGCTCACCACGTCGTAGAGGTCTTCGCGCTCGAGAAGCACGCTGCGCCCGTCGTCCGGGATGATCTCGACCGAGGGCCAGCTCACGACGTCCCCGTTGACCCGCCCAAAGTGGGTGGACGCGGCCTCGACGATCGGACCACTGATCTCGGCGCAGACCACCTCGTGGAAGCCGTGCGCGACGAGGGCGGCGAGGGTCACGCCGGTGCCCAGGCCGACCACGAGCGCGCGCTCGCGACCCGCGGTGAAGAGGGTCGGGATGTTGGCCAGGCGGTGCTGAATCGGCACCTCCTCGCTGTCGTCGCCCTGGAATTTCCCGTTGGTGAGAAGCGTTTTGACGCCGCGGCTCTCGACCACCGTGGTGAGCCCCCCGGTGGGGTCCTCGCGCTCGAAGACGATGGTCCCCTCACCGCTCGCGGAGCGCCCGAGATAGATCGCGGCGGCCACGTTGAGGGCATTGAGGTCCCAGGTGACGGGCACCCACCCCCCGACGAGGGCGCCGGCGAGGCCCACGACCGCCCCCAACCACCGGCGACGTCCCCGCGCGAGCCCGACCAGCACCGCCGTTCCCGCGAGGATGAGAAGCACGCCCAGCAGACGCAGGGACCCGAGGCTCCCTCGGGCGGGCAAGATCCAGTAGGAGCCGAGGATCGCCCCTCCCACCGCCCCGACGGTGTTCACGGCGTAGGCGAGCCCGATGCTGCGGCCAAAGTGCGAGGCCTCGGACCCGACGCAGCGCATGATCAGGGGGAAGCCGATCCCGATCAGCGCGGTGGGAAGCAACATCAGGATCAGGGCCACCGCGAAGCGGACCATCTCCATGAAGAGGAAGCTCGGCGACGAGCGGGCGAACAGCAGGAACACCGCCGGCATCTCGTCCCACACCCCCAGCGTGGCGATCACCGCCGCCCCGGCCAGCATCTGGCTCGCCCCGATCGCGGTCGAGGCCCGCCCTTCGGGCTCGGCAAAACCCTCGGCGAGACGCGCCCCGAGCGCGAGGCCAAGCAGGAGGGTCCCGAGCATGAGACCGAAGGCGTACACGGAGTTCCCGATCAGGATGGCGAGCAGATGGGTCCAGATGATCTCGAGGCCGAAGGACAGGAGCCCGCTGGCCGCGGCCGCGAAGAGCAGCACCGCGAGGCGAGAGGGTGGCATCCGGCCCGTCGACTCAGGGGGGGAGGACGCCACGTCGGTGGCGACGGGGCGGGAGAGGCGCCAGGCGATGACGCAGACCCCCAGGTTGAGCACCGCGCCGAGAACGATCGACCCCACGAGGCCCAGGCGCGGGACCAGCACGTAGGCGGTCACGAACGCGCCCGCGGCTGCGCCGAAGACGTTCAGGGCGTAAAGCCTCGCGACCCGGCGGCCCATGTCGGGCCGCCCCGCCGCCAGCGCCTTCGTGTAGGCCGGGGTGGTGATTCCCATGAAGAAGGAGGGCACCACGAACGCGGCCACGCCGAGGACGAAGCGCACGAGGTTGCGGGGTCCGAGGGGCCCTTCGATCGGCGGGGCCACCTCCAGGTAGAACGCCTGGAGGGCGGGAAAGATCGCCGGGAACGCCACACAGTAGGCGCCGATGGCCGCCTCGGCGAGGGCGTACAGACGGAGGGGGTGCGTGGTGCGATCGGTCCAGCGCCCGCCGAGGGCCGAGCCCGCCGACATCCCGATCATGAAGGCCACCAGAAGAGCGCTGATCGCGTAGGCGGTCGAGCCCACGATCAGCTGCACGTAGCGGCTCAAGACCACCTGGTAGGCGACGGCGCTGAACCCGCTGACGACGAAGAGGGCAGCGAGAAGGGGGCGAACGGGCGCGGGCGCCGTCGGGGAGGGCGCCGGGCTCACCAGGGGGTCGTGCTCCGCGGCCGTGCGTCCGGGACCGGGCCGGCCCAGCGGCACGCCACGGTGTCGACCTGGGCACGCCCCCACACAGTGGCGTCAGTGTACCGGCGGGCGCAGGGCCGGGCAACGGCGGGCGCGGGAACCGCGCGAATCCGATCGCCAGGCCCCGGAGTTTGACTGCCACCGAAGCGCTGGGTAGGATGCCGAATACACGAAGGCCCCGAGCACGATTTGGCCATCGTCGGCATCATCCCCGCGCGTTACGGCTTCACACGCCGGGCGGGGATGCCTCTTTCGGACATCCCCGGCCGGAACCTGACCGGGAGGACCTGCGTGCGTGCCCGTCCGGCGCCGGGTGCGGTGGGCGCGAGCGGGGCGGCCGTCGACGAGCCGGAGGACCTCGAGCGCGGGCGGGCGCGAGGGGCCCCGGAGAAGGGAAGGGTGGCTTGACAAAGTACATCTTCGTGACCGGAGGCGTCGTCTCGTCCCTCGGGAAGGGCCTCGCCTCGGCCTCGATCGGCGCCCTGCTCGAGGGCCACGGGTTCACGGTCTCCATGATGAAGTGCGACCCCTACATCAACGTGGACCCGGGCACCATGAGTCCCTACCAGCACGGCGAGGTCTACGTCACGGAGGACGGGGCCGAGACCGATCTCGACCTCGGGCACTACGAGCGCTTCACCCACTGCGAGACCTCCAAGGCCTCGAACGTCACCACCGGCAAGATCTACGGCTCGGTGATCGCGAAGGAGCGCCGAGGGGACTACCTGGGCCGCACCGTGCAGGTGATCCCCCACATCACCGACGAGATCAAGTCCTCGATCCGCGCCCTGGGCCACGACGTCGACGTCGTCATCGTGGAGATCGGCGGCACCGTCGGCGACATCGAGAGCCTGCCCTTCCTCGAGGCCATCCGCCAGTTCCGGCAGGACGTCGGACGGGACAACGCGATCTTCGTCCATCTGGCCCTGGTGCCCTACATCAAGACCGCCAACGAGCTGAAGACCAAGCCGATGCAGCACAGCGTGCGCGAGCTGCGGGCCATCGGAATCTCGCCCAGCGTCCTCCTGTGCCGCACCGACCGCCTCCTGCCCCCCGATCTCAAGGCCAAGCTGGCCCTCTTCTGCGACGTCCCGGAGGAGGCGGTCATCACCGCGAGGGACGTCGAGTCCATTTACGAGGTTCCCCTGGTGCTTTCCCTGGAGGGCCTGGACGAGATCGTCCTCAAGGAGCTGAGGCTCGACTCCTCCGGGCGCGACATGACGGCCTGGGAGGACCTGGTCCGCCGCATCAAGAGCCCGAAGGGCGAGGTGACGATCGGGATCGTCGGGAAGTACGTGACCTTCGAGGACTCCTACAAGAGCCTCAACGAGGCGCTGACCCACGGGGGGTTCGCGAGCGACGTCAAGGTGGTGCGACGCTGGGTGGAGTCCGATGATCTGAACTCCGAGACCGCGGAGGCCATGCTCGGCGGGGTGGACGGCATCCTCGTGCCCGGTGGATTCGGCAGCCGGGGCACGGGAGGCATGGCCGCGGCCGCGGAGTTCGCCCGGCAGACCGGCACCCCCTACTTCGGGATCTGCTACGGGTTCCAGTGGGCGGTCACGGAGTACGCGCAGCACGTCTGCGGCCTCGAGGGGGCGAACTCCACCGAGGTCGACCCCGACACACCGCACAAGATCATCTACAAGCTCCAGGATCTGCTCGGGGTGGAGGAGATGGGGGGCACGATGAGGCTGGGCTCGTACCCATGCCGGCTGAAGACGGGCTCGCTCGCCGAGCGCTGTTACGGGACGGCCGAAATCCGGGAGCGGCACCGCCACCGCTACGAGTTCAACCAGGCCTACGAGCAGACCCTGGTCGGCGCCGGGATGTCGATCTCCGGCAAGACCCCCGACGGCAAGTTCGTCGAGATCGCCGAGATCCCGGACCACCCCTGGTTCGTGGCGGTCCAGTACCACCCCGAGTTCAAGTCAAAGCCCCTCAGCCCCCACCCGCTCTTCCGGGAGTTCGTCCGGGCGAGCCTCGCCCACCGCGAAGCACGGCGCGGCGAGGCCCGGGTGGACACGGTGAGCCAGACGTGACCGAAGGCTCCCTCCTCACCACGGGCGCCCTCTGGCGGGCCCTCACCCGGCGGGGACGGCTCTTCTTGATCGCCGGGCCCTGCGTCATCGAGAACCCCCGCCACCCGCATGCGGTGGCGGGACGCGTCAAGGCCATCACCGACGAGCTCGGTATCCCCTACGTGTTCAAGGCCAGCTACGACAAGGCCAACCGGTCCAGCCTCGCCACCTATCGCGGGCCGGGCCTGGAGCGGGGACTCGAGATACTCGCCTCGGTGCGCGCGCGACACCGCGTCCCCATCCTGACCGACGTCCACGAGGTCGAGCAGGTCGAGAAGGCGGCGGCGGTGGCGGACGTGCTTCAGATCCCCGCTTTCCTGTGCCGGCAGACCGACCTCGTGGTGGCCGCCGCCGCCACCGGCAAGGTGGTCAACATCAAGAAGGGCCAGTTCATGGCCCCCTGGGACATGAAGAGCATCGTCGAGAAGGCGACCTCGACGGGGAACCGCCGGGTCATGGTGACGGAGCGGGGCACGAGCTTCGGCTACAACAACCTCGTCGTCGACATGCGTGCGTTTCCCGCGCTGCGCCAGATCGGCCACCCCGTCGTCTTCGACGTGACGCACAGCGTGCAGCGACCTGGCGGGCTCGGCGACCGCTCCGGAGGGGAGGCGCACCTCATCGACACCCTCGCCCCGGCCGGGGTCGCCGCGGGCGTCGACGGCCTCTTCATGGAGGTGCACGACAAGCCGTCGCGGGCCCTGTCCGACGGACCGAACGCGTACCGCCTGAGCCGCCTGCGGGCGCTGCTCCGCCGGCTGCTGCGCGTGCAGCGCGCCGCCCATCTCGAGCGTACTTGACGTGAACCGGGCCGAGTGGGCGCGCCCGGTCGTCCTCACCTGGCTGCTGCTCGGCGCCCTCACCGGGTCGCTTCTTCTCCGAGCCGCCCTCAGCCCGCCCCCCGGGACGGTCTTCGTCGGAACCTTCTACTACGTCGACGACTTCTACAACTACCTGAGCTACGCGCAGCAGGCCGAGGACGGAGCCCTCGTGTTCCGCAACAAGCTGGCCTCGCCCACGCTGCCCGCGGCCCTCGTCAACCTCGAGTGGCTGCTCGTGGGCTGGCTCTCGCTGCTGTTGGGCGGGGCGCCGCTCGTGGCCTATTGGCTCCTGGGCCTTCTGGCCCTCGCCGGTTTCGTCGTCGTCGTCGATCGCTGGCTGGTGCGGGGCGGGCTGCCGCCTCCCCGGCGCCTGGCCGGCCTGTGGCTCGTGTTCACCGGCGGGGGCCTCGGCGGTCTGCTCGTCGCGACGGGGCGGATCGGCGGGTTGCGGCCGTACGACGTCTTCGCCGGCCTGTATGCCTTCGTGGAGACGGTGGCCAACCCCCACTTCGTTCTCGGCACGACGCTGCTGGCGGCGGCGCTCGCGGCGTTCGCCGCCGACCGTCCGGGCCGGGCGGTCCTGCTTGGGACCGTTCTCGGCCTCGTCCGCCCCTACGACGCCGCCCTGCTGGCCGGGGTCGAAGGCCTGGCCGTGCTCGTCCGCTGGCCGGCGCGAGAGTGGCCGCGACGGCTCGTCCCGGTGGCCGCGCTCGCGCCCGTCCTCGCCTACAACGCCTGGGTCTTCCTCTGGAGCCCCGGGTTTCGCGTCTTCTCGAGCCCGCGCTATGCCGGCTCCGTTCCGTCCCTGCTCGAGCTTGCCATCGCCATCGGGCCCGCCGTCCTCGCCGCCCTCGCCACGCTCCGGATCCGCTCCGACCGGGACGTCGTCGCGGGACGACACCGGCTCTACCTCGCCCTGTGGGCGGGGCTCGCGATCCTGTTGGTCGTCCTGCACCCGGTCTCCTTCTCGCTGCAGTTCCTGGCCGGGGTCGGCGTCCCCCTCCTCGTCCTGGGCGCGATCGGTCTCGGGCGAATGCGGAGGGGAGTGCTCGAGGCGGCGGTTCCGTTGTTCGCGATCACCGCGCTCGTGGTGACCTGGCGCCTGGCCGGGCCGCACCCCTCCCACGTCCCGGCCTCGCGGTGGCGCGTGGCCCAGGCGCTCCGCGCCGTCTGCCGGCCGGGCGAGCTCGCGCTGGCTCCCCCCGACATCGGGTTGTACCTGGGCGGCCTCAGCCCCTGCTGGCCCTATGTCTCGCACCGCGCGTCGCCGGAGCACGACTCCCGGGACGCGGCGACTCGGCGTTTCTACTCCAGCTCACCGATCGACCGCGGTCGCTTCCTCGAAGAGGCCGGTATCGCCCATGTCGTCGTGCCCCGCGACTGGCCGAGTGGCGGCCTCCCCCCGCGAGCCCCGTACCGGCGCCGCCTCGAGATCGAGGGACCCGACGGCGGCCTCGCCGTCTACTCTCGGACCGCCGATGCCCCGCCTCGCGCGGGCTCGCCGTAGAACGCTCGGCCCCGGTCCTCGCCGTTCACCGGGCCCTCTGCGGCACCCCGCGCCCGCCAGCGTCGCGCCGGGGTCTGGCGACGATCCGGGGTAGGATTGACCCGCATGTCCCGTGACACCGCCCGCAAGGTTCTCGAGATCGAGTCCGAGGCCATCCGGGAGCTGATCCCGCGCCTGGACGAGAGCTTCGACCGGGCGGTCGACACCCTCCACGCCTGCTCCGGCCGGGTGGTCGTCAGCGGGATGGGCAAGAGCGGGCTCATCGGACAGAAGATCTCCGCGACCCTCTCCTCCACCGGGACGCCCTCACTGTTCCTCCACCCCGCCGAGGCCACCCACGGGGACCTCGGCCGCATCGTGAAGGGCGACGTCCTCGTCGCGCTCTCCAACAGCGGCGACACCGAGGAGCTTCTCGCACTCGCAAGCTGGGTCAAGCGGTTGGGCTCGCCGCTCGTGGCCCTGACCGGCAACCCACGCTCCCCTCTCGCACAGGTCGCCGACGTCCACCTCGACGTGTCCATCCAGATCGAGGCCTGCCCGCTGGGGCTTGCGCCCACGGCTTCGACCACCGCCGCACTCGCCATGGGCGACGCCATGAGCATGGCCCTCCTCGAAAGGAGGGGCTTCACCGTCGAGGACTTCGCAGTGCTCCACCCGGGGGGGCGGATCGGGAAGAGGCTCCTGCAGGTCCAGGATCTGATGCACACCGGCGACGCCATACCGCGGGTGCAGCCGGACACGACCATGAAGGATGTGCTCTTCGAGATGACCCGAAAGCGCCTCGGCCTCACGACGGTCACCGAGGCCGACGGGACGCTCGTCGGGATGATCTCCGACGGAGACCTCCGCCGTCTCATGGAGAAGCACGGCTACTCGCTCCTCGACCGACAGGCCGCCGAGTGTATGACGAGGAACCCTGTTCTCGTGGGCCGCCACGAGCTCGCCACCGCGGCCCTCGACCTGCTCGAGGCGCGCAAGATCACGTCGCTGCTCGTCGCCGACGAGGAGGGCCGCATCGAAGGGGTCCTCCATCTCCACGACCTGTGGAAGACGGAGATGGTCTGAATGGTTGTCGAGGCCACCTTTCCCGCGCGCGGGGACAGGGAGCGCGCGGCCGCAGCCGTCGGGCTGAGCCGGTCGTGAGGGCATGACCGACACGGCGCTCCTGGCCGTCCTCATCGCCGGCGTGGGCGGGATCCTGGCGGGCCGGGCCTGGGCGGCGAGCCGGGAGCGGAGCCCGCGGGAGGGCCGCCCCGCGTTCCGCGCGTCTCCCCACTACACGCAGGGGCTGCACTACCTCGCCACCGGGCAGCTGGACCCGGCGACCCACGAGCTGGCCAAGGTCCTCCGTGAGCACCCGGACGCGGTGGAGGTGCAGCAGGTCCTGAGCCATCTCCATCGGGAGGTCGGACAGGTCGAGAAGGCCATCGATCTACACCGCACGCTCCTGGCCCGATCGGATCTCACGCGCGCCGAGCGCGCCCACGCCCTCGCCAGCCTCGGTACGGACTATCGTCGGGCCGGCTTCCTCGATCGCGCCGCCCAGGCCTACGACGAGGCCCTCGAGGTGGACCCCCGGAATCTCCTCGCCCTCGAGGGGCAGCAAAAGCTGTTCGAGGAGCGGCGGGAGTGGCGGCAGGCCTATGAGGCCCAGACCCGCCTGGCCCGGCTGCGCAAGTCGGACGACGGCCTCGTGCTCGCCTACCTCCAGACGGAGATGGGTCACGAGGCGGCGCTCGCCGGGCTGTGGGAGGAGGCTGAAGCCGCGTTCCGGACCGCCCTCTCTCTCGACCAGCGGGCCACACCCGCCTACCTGGCCCTGGCCGACCTGTGGGCGGAGCGCGACCCCGCCCGCACAGCTTCGATTCTCGAGAGCGCGATCGCGGCGGCGCCGGAGCGCGCCTATCTGGCTTTCGCGCCGCTGGAGAAAGCCTACGCCCGCAGCGGCGAGCACTCGCGCTTCGTGGATCTGTGCGAGCGGCTGATCGAGCAGGATCCTCGCGACTGGCGGGCCCGCCTCGCCCTGGCTCGCCATCTGAGAGCCGAGGGGCGCCCCGGAGAGGCGCTGGGCCTCCTCCTCCGGGCGCTCGAGTCGAACCCGCACGTCCTGCTCGTTCACCTCGAGGTCTGGAGGACGCTGCGGGCCCTTGGCCAGCTCGGACCGGATGAGCAACGCTACGTGACGACCGTCGAGGAGTCGGCCCTGTATGTCGATCCCCACATCTGCACGGTCTGCCGCTATCGGGCCGACGACATGCTCTGGCGCTGCCCCCACTGCCACGAGTGGAACACCTTCGTGGAGGAGCGCGTGGGCCCCGCCGCCGGCGGCCAGGTGTAGCCGGCCGCCCGCGCGGGCCCCGGCTTCAGCCGAGCCGTTCGGCGAGACTCACGAGGGCCGGATCCGCGTCGGCGGGGGCGACGCCCAGCGCCATCCCCACGAGACCTCCGGCCAGGGCGGGCTCCCCGCGAGCCGCCTCGGCCGCCTCCCGTGCCGCGCCCGGGTCGTCCGGGTGGAGCGAGGCCGCCTCCAGGGATCGTCGCACCCGCGGCGCCGGGGCGGCACCCCCCCAACGGCGGGAGCGCCCCGCCCATTCGTCGTGTCGGCCCGCGATGCCCTCCACGCGGCCCGACGACGCCACCGCGAGCACGGCCAGCGCTGCTACGGCGGCCGCCACCACCGCGTCGGAGGCGTCGTGGGTGAGTCGGGTCAGCGAGGCCGCGGCGCCCAGGATCCAGTCCTCATCCCGCCCGCGGCCGAGGGCCCACAGCACCAGGGGGACGGCCAGGTTCTCGGGCCAGGGTTCCCCCTCGTCCGGCCGGGCGGCGCGGTACCAGGGGCCGGCCGCGGGTGGCCGAAGTCGCCGCGCGAGCGCCGACATCTCCACCCCTCCCCGCTCGGCCAGGACCTCGACGAACGTCGCCGGATCGAGTCCCCGGGGGCCACCGCCAGCACCGTGCACCAGACCGCCGAGCACTCGCGCCCTCGGGGGCGAGCGTGAAGGGTGCGAGTGCGCCGCCTGCGCTCGCAGGTCCCGCGCGAGGTCGTCCGCCGCCGCATCGGTCTCGGACAGCGAGCCGGACGTGTCCACCTCGAGGTGGGCGAAGCGGCGTTTCTGCGCGATTGGCATCTGGGAGTCGATCCGCGCCCGGGCCGCCGTCGCCGGGATCGCGTCGCGCGCCATGAGACGCTCCTGCTGCACACCCGCCGGGCAGTGGACGACCACGAGGCGATCGAACCGCAGGTGGACGCCCGCCTCGACGAGCAACGCGGCGTCGCTCACGAGCACGTCGCGTCCTTCGCCTTCGAACCGCGCGGCACGACGCGCCTCTTCCTCGCGGACGCGGGGGTGAACCAGGGCGTCGAGGCGGGACCGCGCGGTGGGATTGCCGAAGACGAGGCTCCCGAGCGCCTTCCGGTCGATCGTCCCGTCCGCGGCCAGGATGTCGGCCCCGAACGCCGCGACGACGTCCTCGAAGGCGGGGCCGCCCGGGGCCATGACGTCGTGAGCCACCACATCGAGGTCGAGCGTGGCCAGGCCGGCGGCGGCGAGCCGGCGCAGGACCGTCGTCTTCCCGCAGGCGATCCCGCCGGTGAGGCCGACCCGGAGCATCGTGGGCCCGCCCCTCAGGCGACCGTCGCGGCGGCGGCTCTCACCGTGTTCTTGATGAGGAGCGCGACGGTGAGGGGCCCGACGCCCCCCGGGACCGGGGTGAGAGCGCCGGCCACGCGGGCCACCGAGGGGGCGTGGACGTCGCCCACGAGGGCGCGGCCCCTCTTCTCGAAGCCGGGGAGCCGGGAGGGGTCGAGAAGGTCCCGGGCCTCGGCGGGGTCCTCGACCGTGTTCATGCCCACGTCCACCACCACCGCACCGGGCTTGACGAAGTCCGCTCGGACGAAGCCGGCGCGACCGATCGCGGCAACCAGCAGGTCCGCTTCGCGGGCGACCGCGGCGAGGTTGGCCGTCTTCGAGTGACACACCGTGACCGTGGCGTTGCCGTGCATGAGGAGCAGCGCCATCGGCTTTCCGACGGTGTCGCTGCGGCCGATCACGACCGCGCGCTTGCCGGCAACGCCGATCTCGTGGCGGGCCAGGAGCTCCATGATGCCGGCGGGGGTGCAAGGCACGAAGCGGGGACGCTTCTGCACCAGGCGCCCGACGTTCTCCGGATGGAAGCCGTCCACGTCCTTGGCCGGGTCCACCGCATCGAGCACGCGGGTTGCATCCACCTGGGACGGCAGCGGAAGCTGGACGAGGATGCCGTGAATGTCCCGCCGGCCGTTGAAATCCACGACCGCGGCGAGGACGTCTTCGGTCGTGACGGTGGCGGCCAGACCTCGCGTCTCGTGGTGCATCCCCAGCTCCTCGCAGGCCCCGGTCTTGTTCCGGACGTAGACCACGGAAGCGGGATCTTCGCCGGCCACAATCACCCCCAGACCCGGGCGAGCTCCCGCGGCCGTGAGTCGCTCCACCTCTTCTCGAAGCTCCGCCCGGATCGCCTGTGCCGTCGCCTTCCCGTCCAGTCGCTGCGCCGTCACCGTTCGCGCCTCCTCTCGTTTCCGCCGCCGGGGATCGGGGCGATCATAAGGCCGACGCCTCGCGACACTCAACGCCCGTCGTCCTCGGGCGCGCGCAGGATCCCGCGCGATGCCGGCACTGGGCCGTCGCGCACGATACGCTCGAAGGGCGCGTACCGCGCCCCCGGGGGGAGCGGCGGCAGTACCCCTTCGGGCCAGCGCGGACGCACCTCCGCCGCGCCCGCCGCCCCCGGCCCCACCACCACCAGCGCATCCCAGGGATGGAAGCTCGGCCGGACGCCCCAGGGCCCCCGGTTCAGGGGCCAGGGCGCGATGGCGACGCCCGCTGGGGTGAAAGACCAAGGGTAGAGCATGTCGTTTCCGTCGGGGACGAGGCCCAGGGCCTGCCCCGGGTAGAGGTAGCTCACGGCGTGGCGGAAGGTGAAGCTCAACGGCCAGACCCGTGTGCTGTCGATCAGCAGCACGAGGGTCCCCGGCTTCAGTCCCGGTGCCTCGCTCACCAGACCACCGAGCGTCCGGTACTGCTGGGGATAGACCCCCTGAACGGTGTCCCACTCCCGCTGCAAGGCCACGGTGCGGCCGGCGCCAACCGCCACGACCCAGGCGCCGAGCGCCAGGGTCGCCGCCCATGCCGTCCGGCGGGGCCCGAGCGAGCTCAGCAGGACGATGAGGCCGGCCAGGGCGAGACCGAAGCCGGGCCCCGACAGGATCTGCGTTCGGGACGGGGTCTTGATGGCGAGGGTCAGGGCGAGGCCAGCGTGGGCGGAGGCCGCGAGGAGCAGGCCCGCCCCCAGCGCCCGAAGCGCCGCGCCGCGGGCCGAGGCCACGGTCGCCGGCGGTCGCGCACCCCACGTCTGCGCCGCGACCGCGAAGGCGAGGAACGCGGCCACCGCCAGGACGACCGCGGGCGCCCACAGCTCGGCCGGAGGGCTCGTCACGAGCGGCCCGGCCTGCATCCACAGGAGCTGTGCCAGCCGGGCCAGGGCCCGGACGGGGTGAGGGTCGAGACCGAGAGCTCCTTGTTGATAGGACGGAGCCCCGGTGAGCATCGGCCGCAGGGCCAGGGCCAGCTCGAGGGCGACGGTGCCGTACCACACCACTAGCCAGCCCGCCAGCCGCCGTCGATCGGGCCAGGCCGCCTCCGCAACCAGCAGCGGGGCCACGATCAGGACCGGAATGACGCTCTCCACCCCCCGGGCCGCGACGAACCCCAGCAGCGCGGCCAGGACGAGGAGGTCCCGGCGGCGCCGGTGCCAGGACTCCACGAAGAGCGTGAGGGCGGCCATCGTGCAGAGGGTGAAGCCGGTGTAGCTGCAGCTCAGGACCCCCGAGAGGCGAAGAGCGTCGAGCGGCGCCCAGCCCACGGCAAAGACACCGGCCAGCAGCGCGAGGCGCGGAGACGCAGGCCACAGTCGGCGGGCCAGGACCGTAGTCAGGAACGCCGCCCCGCAGAGGTAGAGCCCGCTGAAGAGCCAGTACGCGCGAAGATCATGGGGCCAGGACTGGGAAGCGATCACCGTCCAGAGCAGCACCAGGGGGCGGTTGGCGTAGGGGAACGCCAACACGCCCCTCGAGCTGAGGTCGATGAGCAGCCACTCGTCGGCGCCCCCGAAGTTCGTCGACCGGACCCAGAACCACTGCGTCCAGAAGACGGCGGCGACCGCGCCCAGGGTCAGCAGCAGGCCCCACCGCTCTGGGTTTCTGCTTCCCGACCTGCCCTCTGCCGTCAGCGGGATCCTCCTCCTCGCGCCGCCACTCCGATGATCGACGAGCCGAAGGGCAACGAGCACGTCCGAAGGAACCGGCGCTCCAGCCCGAGGAGCGCCCGGAGCATTCCGTTGACCACCGGCACGACGCGGAACTCCAGATCCTGTCGTTCCCGGCTCCGTCGCCACGAGCGGGGCAGCAGGCCCGTGAGCGCGCGTATCGCGAGCAGGGGCGGCACGAGCGGCGCCATGAAGTGGGTCAGGAGCCGCACCTCGAAGCCCGCCTCCTCCAGCTTCGTCCGCAGCTCGCGACGGCGGTATCGACGACGGTGACAGGCCAGCTCATCCCTCTCGTCAAAGAGAAAGGGGTGGGCGGGCACGGTCAGGACGAGGACGCCGCCCGGGGCCAGGCTGTCGTGAAGGAAGCGCAGCATCCCACGGTCGTCGTCGAGGTGCTCCAGCACGTCGAAGAGCGTGAGGAGCCGGTACCCGGGCCCCAGCGGCGGCAGCCGCCCCTCGTCGACCAGGACAAGGGGCGCGGCGACACGCCGACGGACGAGCTCCAGGCTCTCCGCGTATGCGTCGCAGGCCCCGGCCAGCGCCACACCGTGCCCGGACAGGTACTCGAGGAGCCCGCCACTCCCGCAGCCGATGTCGAAGAGATGCCGCTGGTCGAGATCGGAAACCGAGCGCCGGAGGGTCTCGAGCACGATCTCGCGCCGGGCAACGAACCAGAAGTGGCGCGCCTCGACACGGTCGAGCGTGTCGAAGTAGTGGGGATCGTAGTTCGGCGTGCCCGCCCGCCCGAGGGTCAGGCGCAGGATCCCACGATCGACGGGGTAGCGGGCGCCGCATCTCGCGCAAGAGGCCGCACCGGCGCCGGCGGTGAGCAGCATGCGGCAGCTCGGACAGACCAGCGACAGTCCCGACCCCGCCGCCCCCGTCATCCCCGGCGCCTCACCGGCCCGGCGGCCGCCCAGGCAGTCAGCCCGACGAGAACGGACAGCCCGGTGAGCACCAGCCCCGGCCACAGCCCCGGCGGGTCGTAACGAAGGAGAACGTCGTGCTCCCCCGCGGGCACCGGCACCGCGCGGTGCTTCCCGTTGGCCCGGACCACCGGGACCTCGGCGTCGTCCACCCACGCGCGCCATCCCCGGGCGAAGCTGGCCCGCACCACGAGGTAGCCGGTCCCGTCGGCTTCGACCCGGTAGCGCTCGGCGCCGGGGACGGCCGCGATCCGGCGGGCCCGGCCCACCCGGCAGTCGGCCCGCGGTCCCTTTTCGAGACCCACGTCGCGCGTGCCGTCAAAGCCGTCACGGTACGGGACCCCAAGCGCCATCTCACCCACGGGTGCCGGCACCACGCGGCAGGCGATGTGGGCCCGCGGCCAGGGGCGGGCGAGCCGATAGACATGGAGAGCCAGGCCCGGCGGGCCCGCGGGCACCGTGGCCATCTCCTCGAGCTCGGGATCGACCAGGGGGTCGAGGCTCACCACCCGGCTCACCGCGGCGTTGCGCAGCCACGGGAGCAGCCGGGCCACGGCTTCCGGCGCGTAGTTGTCCGGCCCCAGCTCCCGCGCCCGCGGAACGAAGGACGTCAGGTCCTTCGCCTCAGGTGTCTCCACCCGGTCGATGATGTTGCTGTAGGGCGCGAGGACCTGTCGGCTGAGAAAGGTCCCGGCCAGCGTGAGCCTCGGGCCCCCGCGCGCGAGAAACGCACCGAATGCCGGGCTGTGATCGAGTCCGTACGAGAAGACTCGCTGTCCTTCCAGGTCGTCGAGATGCAGCGCCGTCATCTCCGGGAGCGGGTCGAAGAACGAGGCCCGGGTCTGTGGGTTGAGCCCGGCCCCGGCCCGAACCAGATCGCCGACGGCCAGCGCCGACGCGAGGGCGGTGGCCAGCCCGAGAGCCAGCCGCCCCCGCCGCACCGCGACCGCAAGCCCGCCACACACCGCCGCGGCAAGGACCACAAACGCCGCGTCCCTCGCCACGACCTCGGTGAGCCGTGGCCAGAAGTCGTTTTCGACGCCCGTCCAGGACACGAAGCTCGGTGTTGGGGCCGTGAACACTGCAGCCAGAGCGATCGCGAGAGCCGCCCCGGCGCCGGTTCCGGCCGCGAGCCAGGTCCACGACTTCGGCTCCCGTCGAAGCCGGTCGACACCAAACGCGCCGGCGATGGCGATCGCCAGGTAGGGGAGCAGTACCGCCTTGCTCGGAAAGCGGAAGGCCTCGGCCAGTGGCAAGTGGGCCAGGAGCGGGGCCAGCCCCCCCCACTCTCCCAGCGCATACCACAGGCCGAGCCCCCCGAGCGCGAGGAGCACGACGCGCGTCGCGCGGGCCATGGCCACGAACCCGAGTCCGGCGAAGGCCAGGGCGACGGGCCCGACGTACAGGCTCAAGAAGTAGGGCAGACCCTTGCTGAAGAACCGCCCGCCCCACCACGCCTCCGCCGGGGCCTGGGGGACACCGAAGAGGTTCGGCAGCAGCGTCTGCAACAGAACCGCCGGGTGCACCGCGTTCCCGAGGCGGACGTCGGGCGCGAAGCCGGCCCCGCGCACGGTCTCCGGCAGCAACCCCAGCGTGAGGGCCAGCGGCAGGCCGGCCAGGCCGATCCCCAGCCCCCCGGCACCGAGGAGACGCAGCCCGGCCCTGCGCCGGGATCCATCGCTCATGCCGAGGAGCACCCCCAGGACCGCCGCCTGCCCCACGAACTCGACGGCAAGGGTCGAGAGACCGAGGGCCAGAACCGCCCCCGCAACCACCATGCTCCGACCACCTTCCCGGGCGGCCCGGCGCAGGAGCCCGGCGATGAAGGGGGCGAGGGCCAGCGCCTGCAGGAAAACGTACAGGTTCAGGGTCGACAGGGCGAAGCCCCCGAGGGCGTAGACTGCCCCGCCCACGAACGCCCCTTCCCGGGAGGCGCCGAGCTCGCGGGCGAGCCACCAGGCCCCGAGAGCCGCCAGCGGAAGGTGGAGGGTCAGCAGCCACGAGACGAACACCGGGTCCGGCCACAGCGCATGCAGCAGGTCGGGGGGGTAGAGCGCAGGGGTCTGGAAGGAACCCTCAAAGATGAAGGGGTTCCAGACCGGGAAGCGCCCCTCGCGGATCTCGCGCGCGGCGAAGAGCCGGAGGGGATAGAAGGTCGCGGTGAAGTCGCGGAAATAGTACGTTCGGAGGGGAAGGCCCGCGGCCAGGTCCGGCAGGAGGGCGACGGGAACGAGCAGGGCGGCAAGCCAGCGACCCCACCCCCGCTTGGACGAGGAGGGCGGGGAGGGCACGCGGGTCACGAAGCCGCGGTCGCCTTCTTCGGGGCCAGGAAGCGCTCCATGAAGCGGGTGTCGAATGTCCCCGCCACGAAGTCGGCATCGTCGAGAATCCGCCGGTGGAGGTCGATGTTGGTCTTGATGCCCTCCACCACCATCATCTCGAGACAGCGCCGCATCCGGGCGATCGTCTCCGCCCGGTCACGCCCGTGCGTCATGAGCTTGGCGATCATGCTGTCGTAGTACGGCGAGATGGCACAGCCCTCGTGCGCAAACGTGTCGACTCGCACACCAGGCCCTCCCGGCTGGTGGAAGTGCTCGATCGTCCCCGGGGACGGCACGAACGTGACGGGATCCTCCGCGTTGATGCGGCACTCGAGCGCGTGCCCTTCGAAACGGACCGCCTTCTGGCTGAAGGACAGCGGCTCCCCCGCCGCCACGTGGATCTGCTCCTTGACGAGGTCGCGGCCGGTCACGAGCTCGGTGACCCCGTGCTCGACCTGTATGCGCGTGTTCATCTCCATGAAGTAGAAGCTGCCGTCGTCGTCGAGGAGGAACTCGATGGTGCCCGCATTCGCGTATTGCACCGCCGCGGCCGCCTCGACCGCCGTCCTTCCCATCTTCTTGCGCAGCCGTGGGCTCAACACCGTCGAGGGAGCCTCCTCGATGATCTTCTGGTGGCGGCGCTGGATCGAGCACTCGCGCTCCCCAAGGTGCACGACGTTGCCCTTGCTGTCCGCCATCACCTGCACCTCGATGTGCCGCGGGCCCTCGACGTACCTCTCGATGTAGACGTCCGGCACCCCGAAGCCGGCCTGGGCCTCCGCCTGCGCCGCCCGGAAGGCCTGGGCGAGGTCACCGGGACTGCGCACGATCCGCATGCCTCGCCCCCCCCCTCCGGCCGAGGCCTTGAGGATGACGGGGAACCCGATGTCACGGGCGACCCGGACCGCCTTCTCTTCGTCTTCCACGACGCCGTTCGAGCCCGGCACCACCGGGACACCCGCCTTCATCATGGCCTTCTTGGCCCGGCTCTTGTCGCCCATCAGCCGGATGGCCTGCGGACCGGGGCCGATGAACTTCAGGTTGCACGCCTCGCAGATCTCGGCCAGGTATGCGGACTCGGAGAGAAAGCCGTACCCGGGGTGGATGGCATCCGCCCCGGTGATCTCCGCTGCGCTGATGATCGCGGGGATGTTGAGGTACGAGTCGATGTTTCGCGGGGGTCCGATGCACACCGCCTCGTCGGCGAAGCGGACGTGGAGGCTGTTCGCGTCCGCCTCGGAGTACACGGCCACGGTCTTGACCCCGAGCTCCTTGCACGCCCAGAGGACGCGGAGCGCGATCTCCCCGCGGTTGGCGATCAGGATCTTCTTGAACATCGTCCCCGGAGCGCGTCTCCGCCCGTGGTCAGGCGGGTCGAACCGTGAAGAGGGGATCCCCGTACTGCACGGGCTGTCCGTTCTCGGCGTGGATCTTCACGATCTCGCCGGCCACCTCAGCCTCGATCTCGTTCATGAGCTTCATGGCTTCGATGATGCAGAGGACCTGCCCGACCTGCACTCGATCGCCGACGTTCACAAAGGGCGGCGAGTTCGGGTCCGGGGCGCGATAGAAGGTCCCGACAATGGGGCTGGGCACCGGGGAATCGCCGTTCGCCTCGGACTCTTCCGCCGCTTCCTCCGACATCGCGTCCCCGATCGCGGCGGCTCCGGCGGCGGGCCCGCCCACCGCTCCGGCGACTGGAGCCGGAGGAGCCGGGCTCGGTGGGGCCGCGAGGACGCTCCCCGGCGGCGCGGGGGGAGCGGGTACCGGCGGGCTCGAGCGGCAGACGCGCAGCTTGACTCCGTCGTGCTCGAGCTCGAACTCCGTGATCTCTTGCTCCTCCAGGATCCGGAGAATGTCCTTGAGCTCGGAAAGATCCACGCGGTCTCCTTGGGGGCCCTGCGGCCGTATCTCGAAAGGCAGCTATTATTTGCGCCGTCCGGGACCTTGTCAAGGATCGGGCTCGCGGCGGGCGGCTCGGTCCGCGCCGGTCCTACTCGAACTCCTCGCGCAGGCTCAGGCCGGCGAGCCGCAGGGCAAAGCGCGCCCGCCCGATGACGGCACCGGGGCTGAGCGCGGCGAACAGGAAGTACTCGGGCGTGATGGCCACGAGAAGGGTCGTCATCCGGTCCGTCACGACCGCCAGCTCTTGCAGCCCCCCCAGGCCGGTGTCTCCGGCCGTCGACAGGCTGGCCCGCAGCAGGGTCGTGTGCTCCGCGGCCACCGCCTCCAGGTCCGGGGCGGGGCGGACGGCGAGCTTGTCGATGGGAATGCCGTCGGTGCCGATCACCATGAGCACCTCGACCTCCGGCACCCGGCTGGCGATCTGCTTCAAGGCCTCCCCGAAGCTGGCCATCCCCTACCTCCCCTGCACGATGGCCAAAAGGGCCTCGAGGCGTGCAATGGTGCGCTCGAGGACGCGGCGCCGCGACGCGCGCCCGTCAACTTCGGCCGGCGGCCGGGTCGGCCCCCCGCTGACTGACGCCTCCGCCTCGGCCTGGATCTCGGCCAGCCGGGCTCGTGCGGCCTCGTTGCCGGGCTCCCCCGCGATGACCTCCCGGTAGACCGCGATCGCCCGGTCGAGCAGCCCCTGCTGGAAGTACAGCTCCGCGAGGGTTCCCGAGGAGAGCGGCTTCCCCGTCTTGTCGGCCGGCTCCAGCGAGGCCGTCGCGGGGACTGGCGCCGGGGGCGTCCCTTCGGCCGGCGGCTCGACCACCGACGGCCGCTCGGTCGCGAGCAGGGACGGTTCGGCCTCGGGAGGCTCGCGCGGGGCCGCCTCCGGTGCGGGCAGCTCCACCGCCGGAGGCGGGGAGTCGGCGAGCGGCGGCGCAGCCTCCGGCGTGGGCGGTGGCGGCTCCGGCGTGGCGGCTGGCGGCTCCGGCGAGGCCGACGGCGGCGGTTCGGGTGCGGCCGGCCCCTCCCCGTCGACACCCGCCTCTTCGCGGGCGCCGGTGACGGCCGCCCCTCCCTCTGCCTCCAGGCCCGCGGGAGTCGTCACGCTGCCGGGCGGCACCGTCGGTGGGAGGGATTCGTCGATAGCCGCGTACTCTGCCGCCCTCGAGGACGGCAGCGTTGGCGCGAGGTCGCTGTCCGGTGGAGGCTTCGCCTCCCCGGCTCCCCCCCGGCCCGGAAGCGTGCCCGGCAGGCCCTCCTCAGCGCCCCGGGTTCGCGCTGGCAGCGTCGACTCTTCCTTCGAGGGTTCGCCCGCCGGCGCTCGCCCCCCTTCCGCCGGCGGCGCCGTCTCTCTCGACGCGAGGGCCCGCTCGGTCGGCGGTGGCATCGGCGCCCGCACACCCCCCCCGGGGTCTCCCGGCATGCGAATGCGGATCGTCGGCGGGAGCCCCGGCTCCTCCGCGCCTGCTCCCGCGGGCGGAGGCGGCGGCGCGTCCTGCCGCCTGACCGCCTTCATGGGCTTCGTGAGGTCCGCGCTCCGCCCTTCCGATGCACGCGCATCGTCCGCGCCTTCTCCCCCCTTGGCTGGCGCCCCCAGCCGCTCCTGAATGGCCTGAATCCGGGCCTCCACGTGTCGGTCGGACGGTGCCATCTCCAGCGTCTTGCGGTACTGGAGCACGGCGCCCCCGAGATCGCCCAGTGTCTCCAGGGCTTCTCCCAGCAGCCGGCTCGCGAGGATGTTGTCGGGTGCCCCCTTGACCGCGGCGTCCAGCTCGGTGCGGGCCGCCGCGGGATCTCCGGAGTCGAGGAGGGCGCGGCCGAGGGTCAGCCGCGCCGAGGGGTAGTCCGGATGGCGCTGGAGACCGGCCCGGGCGACGCCGATCGCCTCCTCGAGCTCCCCTTCCTTCCGGAGCTGCTCGGCCAGCTGAGCGAACAGGCGGGATTCCGGATCACGCTCGATCCGACGCCGGAGCTCCTCGATTCGGCTGTCAGCCACGGTGCCTCGAGAGGTCTGGGGTCCCCACCCGTGGCCCGGGTCCCCTAGTGCCTCACCGCTGGATGATCTCGATCGTGCTCAGGTAGTCGCGTGCGGCATCGAAGCCGTAGGCCCGGACGCCAATCGTGGCCGTGGTGATCGCCGTTCCCGCCACGTAGATGACGCTCGCCGAGCCGTCCTCGGCGGTCGCCATCACGAGACCCGTCTGCACCGGCCCGACGTACGTGGATACCGCGGCCGGCATCATCGTCCCGTCGCCCGTCAGCAGCTCGAACAGAACCGCACGCCCCGACGCCGCCGCGCCGGTCTGGTCCCGCAGGACCAGTCGGATCTCAGCCGAGGTCACGCCGTCGGCGTTGATGGTGTCTGGAAGCGCAACGAGGTCCGCGGAGAGGCCGGTCTCCGAAGGGCCATTGAGCGCGGGCGGGTCGTCCTTGTCGAGGGCGCAACCCGGCAGCAAGAAGATCAGGCCCACCGAGAGCACGGCGGCCGCCACCGAGCCGGGGTGCCTTCCAAGAGTCGCAACTCGCATCACCGGTTTCTCCTCGTTCCCTAGGTACCCGGGCAGGTCTCGTTGCTGTCGCCGTAGTTCGCGAAGTCGATCTGCATGCTCCCGCTGCCGGTGACGGTGTCACCCGACACGGTCTGACCGGAGATCGTGATCGTCGCGAACATGGTCACAACGTCGTACCCCGTAATGTTGCTGAGGGGCGGCTCCAGCTTGGCCTGTCGCCTCACGACCTCGATCGGCACCTCGGTGGTCCCCGAGGTCGCCACGTCGACCGCCGTCGAGAGCACTCCCACGATCGTGTGGGGGACGTCCTGGTTCTCTGCGCCGCGACCATCGGACCTGGTGTACTTGACCTCGTACCGCTGGACCAGGACCGCCCCCGGGACCCGTGGCGCTTCTGCGTTCGGGTTCTTGTTCCGGACGGCGAGCGAGACGAGCACGGTGTCCGGGCAGATGACGTTGCTGTTCTCCCCGTTCCGCACGTCCGAGTCCAGAACCTCCCCGTCGTTGATCGCGGCAACGACCAGCAGAACCGAGGCCTGACTGCCCGTCACGTAGTCGGCGGTGTCGCACCCGCTGAGCGCGAAGGCCATCGCCACCGCCACTGTAGCGCCAATCATCCTCATCGGGCGCCCTCCCCTGAGTGTGTTGAGCCTGGAGGTCCTCATAGCTCCTCTCACCTCTACGATTTGACGATGCGTGGCGTGATGAACAGCAGCAGCTCGTTGTTCTGGCTGCTGACGGCCTTGTTCTTGAACAGGTACCCGAGTAGCGGGATCTTGCTCAGGAACGGCGTCTGGTTGACGGTCGTGTTCTCGGTGCTCTGGTAGATGCCGCCGACCACCGCCGTCTGGCCATCCGTGACCTGGACGATGGTTCTCGCCGACTGTGTGTTGATCGGCGGTATCCCGTTGACCAGGTTCGCGAAATCGGCCGAGTTGTTCTCGACCTCCAGCTGCAGGATCACCGTGCCCGCGTCCGTGATCTGCGGGGTGACACGCAGGGTCAGCACCGCATCCTTGAACTGCACCGTGACGGTGTTGTTGGCGACCGTCTGAATCGGGATCTGGAGACCCTGCTTGATCTCGGCCGCCTGGTTGTTCTGGGTCGTGACCTTCGGAGTCGAGAGCAGGCGGCCGCGGCCCTGTCGCTCGAGCGCGGTCAATGCGAGGTCGAGGTTGAAGCTGCCGAGGATGTTCCCGGTCGAGATCCCGAGGGCGCTGTTGAAGCCATTGGCCGGGAGGTTCACCGCGTAGCCGCGCCCGATCGTCCCGATGCCGGCGTCGGACGAGAGGCCTCCGGGCCCGAGGTTGTCGGCGGGCAGTCCGAGCGTGCTCGGCACCCCGCTGCCGTTCAGGATGATCTGGTTGGGCCAGGACTGGTTCGTGGTGTTCCCGTAGCGCGTCGAGTTCTCCTTGCTGAAGCCCCACTGGATGCCGAGGTCGCGCGTGAAGTTGCGGGACGTCACGACGATGCGGGCCTCGATCTCCACCTGGGGTGTCGCGGTGTCGAGCTCGGCGATGAGAGCCCTGGCCTTGTCAATGAACGACGGAAGGTCTCGGATGATGATGGTGTTCGTCCGCTCGTCGATGTTGAGCTGGCCCCTCTGCGACAGGGCTCCGGCCTGACGGAGGACCCCGCCGAGCGTGGTCGCCTTGGCGTACGAGATACGCTTCGTGTAGTCGGCCAGCTCACCGGCGAGGGCCTTGGCCTCGGCCAGCTTGCGGCGATCCTCCTCCTCGCGCTCCAGTTCCGAGAGGGACGCGATGCGGATCACGTTCCCCTCGAGAACGCACCCAAGGGCGTTCGTCTTCAGGATCAGCTCGAGCGCACGACCCCAGGGCACCTCGTTCAGCACCAGGGTGACCTTCCCGGACACGCCGGGGTTGACCACGACGTTCAGGCCCGAGATGTCGGCGAACAACCGGAAGATGTCCTGGAGATCCCCGTCCTTGAAGTCGAGGCTGATCGGTGTCCCCAGGTTACCGGTTACGCCGCAGGCGGTCCCGATGGCGTCGTCCTCCGGCATCGGCGGCATGTCCGGGGGCACCTCGTCGGCGGGCATCTGCGGCTCCTGGAGCGGCGGCAGGGCCAGCGGCTCGAGGGCGATCGGGCGGGGCGCAGCCTCGGCCACCATGGGAAGGGGCTCGGCCGGCTCCGCGGGCTCCGGGCTGCGCAGCGCGGCCATCGGGGCATGCGCCGGCGGCTGGGGCTCGCCCTCCTCTCCGAAGAGGATGCGAATCGTGTCCGCCCCCTCGACGATCCGGTAGGGCGTCTTCTCGGTCAGGTCGACGACGAGGCGGGCCACCTTGGGGGAGGCCGCACTGAACTGGCCCAGACGGACCCGGCTGACCGGGCCCTGGTCCACGTCCATGGACCGGAACGCGGGGCTCGCGGTGACGTCCGCGAAGTCGACGACGACCCGGTCGGGACCGGGAAGGGTGAAGTCCTGGTACTTGAGGCGTCCGTCGGCCTTGATGGTGAACGACGGCAGATCGCCGCTGCCCTCCTCTTGCGCCACCGCGACGATGCGGGTGGCCCGGGGACCGTCGGGGATCTCCGCCGGGGCCGACACCTCCGCCGGGGCCGGGGCCGCGCTGGGTGGGGCTGGCTCGGGGACGGAGGCCACGACCGGAGTGGCCGGGGCGGGTGCCGCCGGCTCGGGTTCGGGCCGGGGCTCGGGCGCCGGCGGGGCTGTGGCCGCGGCCGATCGCTCGAAGACGAGGGTCAGGTCCCTGTCCTTCGAGAAGATCTGGTAGGGCACCAGGCTGGCCAGGCGCACCTCGAGGCGCGCCAGGCTGCGGCCGTCGGCCCTTGCCAGGCTCGTGATGCGGAGGGACTCCACCTCACGGGTCCCCACGTCGATGCGTGCGGGGACCTGCGAGGCGTCCACCTCCGGGATGTCGACCACCAGCGTGAGCGCATCCGGGCTGTAGTACGTGTAGGCAAGCGGCCCCGTGCACTGGACGATCAGTCGCGTCGACTGCTCGTCACTCTCCTGGCGGATATCGGTGATCGTCGTCAGGGTCCCGTCCTGCGCGGGCACCGACGTCGCCAGCGCGAGGGCGGCCGCGATCAGGCAGACCCCAGCGAGCTTCACTCTCATTGCCTCGCCTCCTCCGACGCATACAGACTCTTGCGGACCTCGCGCGACTTCACCGGCGACAGGGGATCCGTCACGTCCTGCCGGAAGGTCACGGAGGTGGCGTCCACGGCGGTGATCACACCGTCATAGAGCCGCTGCCCCGTCCTCACGAAGTACGACTTGCCGTCCGCACCGAGGAAGACGGCGATGAAGCCCGGCTGAGCGGCGACCCCGGTCCCGCCCCCGGCCGTCCTGACAACGCCCTTCAGTGCCACTTCCTGAATCAGGAACCCTTCCATCCCCGGCTTGCGCGTCTTGGGACCCCGGTCCGCGGCCACCGGGCGCTGGAGGCTCACGAAGGGGTCTCTTCGTCCCTGTGACTGATAGGTGTAGCCGCCCGTCTCCAACTCCACGTCGAGCGGCGGGCGCTCAACCGGTTCCGGCTCGGCCGCCGCTGGCGCGGCGCCGGTCTCTGCCGGTGCGGCCTCGGGAGCCGCCGCCCCCGCGGCCGGCTCCTGGGCCGCCGCCGGCCCCGGCGCCAGCCCGACCAGGCCCACCACGACCACCGCGAGCAGCAGGGTCCTCATGACGTGCCCCCTCATCGCTGCGCCCCCGGCGCTCCGCCCTGGGGCGGTAGCTCCTGGTACACGTACGTCGTGGCCACCGCCGAGACGCTGATCGTGTTGTTGATAGTCTGCTCGCCGCGAGCCTTGATCTTGACGTTACCCATGTTGACCAGCCGCGACATGCGGCTGATGCGGTCGAAAAAGGCACCCAAGTTGTGGTAGGTCCCCTCGACGTCCACGTTGACGGGGACCTCGATGTAGAAGTCCCGCTGGGCGGTCGCAGCCGGGTTGAACCTCTTGATGGCGAGGCTGGACTGCGCCGCGAGATACTGCACGCGCCGCATGAGGTCCGGCATCTCCTTCTCCGGCGGGAGGATCCGCTTCAGCGTCTCGAGGCGCGCCTCGAGGGCCTGCACCTCCCGTTGGAACTCGGGCAGCCGATTCGCGGTTGCCTCGAGGGCGCGGATCTGCTTCTGAAGCTCGGCCAGCTGCTGCTCCTTCCGCTTCTGCTCCTCGAGGGCGTCCGAGTAGTAGAACCAGTAGAAGCCGCCGCAGATGATCGCGGCCACGAGGGCCGCCACTCCCAGCTGACCGGCGAGTGGAAGCTTCGCGAGGGCGTTGTCAGCCATTCCCGTTCTTCCTCCCTACCGCCCGCCCTGCGCGGGGGCCACTCCGGCGGCGGCGGCGGCCTCCGCGGCCGCTTTCTGCTTCGCCGCGACCTCGGGGTCGTTGAAGTTGCCTCGCAGGTTGAACGTCACGAGGGCGTTCGCCTCCTGGCTCGAGACGAGCTCGACCACCGGGAACCACCCGCTGGTCTGGAGGGCACTGATGAAGTCGGCGACCGCGGCGAGGCTGTTGCTCTGCCCGCCGAAGACCACGCTCCCCCGCGTCTCGTCCATCTGGGTGAGCCACACGTAATCCGGGAGGGCCTGCGAGACCTCGTCCAGCATGTGGACCGGGCTCTTCTGCGCGGCCCGGAGCATCTCGATCACCGCGACCTTGTTCTCGAGGGTCGCCTTCTTCTGCTGAAAGGCCTTCACCTGCTGCTCGATCGCCTGCAGATCCTGGCGCCGCTTCGTGTCGGCGGCGATCCGGGTGTCGAGGTCCTTGATCTTGTTGCTCTGCAGCCACCAGGCGCCGGCGCAGAGCACCGCCGCCCCCCCGGCGAACAGGGCGAGGAGCAGGTAGCTCTGAAGCGTCCCCCCCGACGGAAGCGCCGGCCCACCGCCCGTCTTCTTCTTTGTCGCCCTCTCGGGCGCGAGGAGATTGACGCGGATCATCGGTCACCCACCCTGCGCACGGCCAGGCCCACCGCGATCGCCGCCGAGGGCCCGATGTCGTCGAGAAAGTCCGGATCGAAGTCCTTCTCGTTGTAGCGCACGTTGAGGAAGGGGTTGAGCAGCTCGACCGGGGCATCCAGCCGGTCCCTCAGGAGGTCGCGCAGGCCGTGGACCTTGGCCGCCCCGCCGGAAAGGTAGATCTGATCGACCCGGTCGTCCTGGCTGGTCGCCCGGAAGAAGTCGAACGTCCTCTGGATCTCGGTGGTGATGTTCTCGGAGACCGCCTGGAAGATCGAGACGAGGCTGTCGGGGGAGGCCCCATCGACCTGCTCCCCCTGCTTGAGGGCCTCCGCCTGCTCGAAAGAGAGGTTGAGGTCCTTCTGGATGGCGTCGGTATACTGGTTGCCGCCGACCGCGATATCGCGGTTGAAGACCGAGGAGCCGTCCCTGACCACGTTGACGTTCATGATGGAGGCGCCGATGTTGAGCAGCGCCACCGCCCGCCCGGGGTCGGGGACGTAGTTGACCTCGTAGCAGTTCTGAAGAGCGAAGACGTCGACGTCGACGATGATCGGGTTCCGTCCGGCCTGCGTGATCGCCGACGTGTACTCGCTGATCTTGTCCTTCTTCACCGCCACGAGGAGGACGTCCATGTTGCCGGCGGCCTCGCCGCCCTCGACCACCTCGTAGTCGAGCTGGACGTCCTGGATGTCGAACGGGATGTACTGCTCCGCCTCCCAGTGGATGGACTCGGCCAGCTCCTCCTCGCTCATCTGAGGCAGGCTGATCTTCTTGACGATGACGGCGTTGCCGGAAACCCCCGTTGCGCAGTCGGTCGTCTTGATCCGGTTGTCCTGGAACAGATTCTGGAGCGCGTCGATGACGGCGCCGGAGTCCATGATGGCGCCGTCGACGATCGCCTCGGGAGGCAGCCCCTCGAGGCCGATGTTCAGAAGCTGGTACTCGTCACCGCCTTTGCCGCCGACCTTGAGCTCCACTGCCTTGACAGCCGAAGAGCCGATGTCGACGCCGACCAGACCCTTCTTCGATCCGAAAAGACCCACGGGCGTCTCTCCCTCTAGTGAACCTGCTCGCTCCCGATGTCGTCAGCCGTTTCCAGGTTCTCCGTCGCTTCCCGCGTCCGACCCTCAGAACTCAGTTTCAATCCACACTTATCAAAGATAGTTAAAGTTCCGCCTGAACGTACCATCGGCCCCAGACCATGTCAAGCCTTAACTGAGGATTCGGCACGTAAACCCCCGACAGCACTAGACCCCCGCCCACAGGCCCCCCAGGCCGCCTTCTGGCGGCCGGCCGGCCGCCTTCGGGCGGCCCGCCGCCCCGCAGGCGAAAGGCCATTAACGGCCCGAATGGCCACGGAGGTAAGTGTCGGGTATCACAAAACGTCGCAGAAGAGGCCAGTGATGCGAACGGACGCGACCACGCGTCCGGCCGAGCGTGAGTGGGGGTACAGGTGCCACGGCCACCAGGCCGCTCCGCCCGCGCTCTGCAGCTCCTGACGCCTACCGAAGAAAGAACGGAATACTCCGGGAACGTCGCTCCCCGCTGCGGTCCCAGAGTGGTTTGGGGTGGGGGGTCATAGAGCAGGTGCAGTTGGCCAACAGGCCTACACTCGCCGGCATGTCCTCTCCCTGAGGACATGCCGGCGGACGTGGCCTATCTCGAGCATTTCCAAGCCTGTCGGAGGCGACGCTGTCGCGTCGCGGCGTACACTCGGGGTCAACGCTCGTCTCGCAAGCTCGGCTTCGCGTCCCCCGAGCCCCCTACGTGGGGAGGGTTAGGGTGGGGGGTCATTGAATAGTCAAAACCGCACCGCCGCCCGGGACTCGTCGTCGACGTGGATTGCGTCGATGAACCGCACCTGCCGCGGACGGGTCGTCATCACCAGGCAATGGGCGCGGACCCCGTCGCCGAAGAACCGAATGCCCTGCAGCAGCGTCCCCCGGGTGACCCCGGCTGCCGCGAAGATGATGTTCTCCCCCGGGGCGAGGTCTTCGGTTTGGTAGACGCGGCCGAGGTCGGTGATGCCCATCTTCTTCAGGCGGTCCGCGTCCGAGGGGCGCGTCAGCACCAGGCGGCCCTGGATGGAGCCGTTCAGGCAGCGCATGGCGGCCGCGGTGAGCACGCCCTCCGGGGCCCCCCCCACCCCCATCACCGCATGCACCCCGGTGCCCAGGACCGCCGCGGAGATGCCGGCCGAGAGGTCGCCGTCCCCGATCAGCCGGATGCGGGCTCCCGCCTCTCGAATGCTGGCGATCAGCTCCTCGTGGCGGGGACGGTCGAGGACGATGATCACGAGGTCGTCCACGTCGCGATTCAGGGCGTCCGCAATCCCGGCGAGGTTTTCGGCGACCGAGGCGTCGAGATCGACCTTCTCACGTGCGGCGCCCGGAACGACGAGCTTCTCCATGTAGATGTCGGGGGCATGGAGCAAGCCCCCCTGCTCCGCCGCAGCCAGGACCGCCATCGCGCCGGAGGCACCGGTGGCGCAGAGGTTGGTGCCCTCCAGAGGATCCACCGCGATGTCCACGGAGGGGCCGTGGCCGGTGCCCACCTTCTCCCCGATGTAGAGCATCGGTGCCTCGTCGCGCTCCCCCTCGCCGATGACGATGGTGCCGACCATGTCGACGCTCTCCATCTCGCGGCGCATGGCCTCCACCGCGACCCGGTCGGCTTCCTTCCCGTCGCCCCGCCCCATCGTGCGGGCGGCGGCGATGGCCGCCCGCTCCACCACCCGGACGAACTCGAGCGGAAGGTCGGCGGGAATCACGGGAGGTACGGGGGAAGCTCCACCCGCCTCGGCTTGTCCCGCCGGTAGCCGAGGGCGTAGTCGGCCTGCATCAGCTTGTGGACCTCCCGGCTCCCCTCGTAGATGACGGCGGCCTTGCAGTTGCGGTAGTAGCGCCCGACCGGATACTCGTCGGAGTAGCCGTTGGCTCCGTGGATCTGAACGGCGTCCGCCGCCGCTCGCTCGCTGGCCACCGTGGCGAACCACTTCGCGAGCGAGGTCTCGCGGGTGTTCCGCCGCCCGATGTTCTTCATCCAGCCCGCGCGCAGCCACAGGAGCCGGCCCGCGTCATAGTCCGAGGCCATCTGCGCGATCATCTCCTTGACGAGCTGGTGCTGGCCAATCGGCACTCCGAAGGTCTTTCTCCCCTGCGCGTACGCGACCGAGGCATCGAGACACGCCCGGATGAGGCCGGTGGCCCCGGCGGCCACGGTGTAGCGGCCGTTCTCCAGGGCGAACATGGCGATCTTGAATCCCTCGCCTTCCTCGCCCAACCGGTTCTCGACCGGGACCTCGACGTCCTGGAGTGAGAAGCCCCCGGTGTTGCCGGCCAGGATTCCCCACTTCTCCTTGAGCGTGTACGAGTCGAAGCCGGCGAAGCCGCGCTCGAGGATGAAGGCGCTGAGGCCCGAGTGGTCGCGCTTCTTCTTCTTCTCCTGATCGGTCCAGGCGATGACCAGGAAATGGTCGGCGACGTCGGCGAGGCTGATCCAGGTCTTCTCGCCGTTCATCACGTAGCAGTCGCCCCGGCGGACGGCCGTCGTCTGGATCCCGACCGCGTCCGAGCCGGCGTTGGGCTCGGTCAACCCGTAGGTCGCGATCTTCTCGCCCTTCGCCTGCGGGACGAGGTACTTCTGTTTCTGCTCCTCCGAGCCCCAGCACCACAACGTCATCGAGTTGAGCCCGACGTGCACGGACATCACGACCCGGAGGTGGGTGTCGACGTACTCGAGCTCCTCGCAGGCGAGGCCGAGGCTCACGTAGTCCATCCCCGCCCCGCCGTACTCCTCGGGGAGACAGATGCCCAGCAGCTGCAGCTCCGCCATCTGTCGCAGGAATGCCGGCTCGAAACGGTGGGCCCGGTCGAGGTCGTGGATCTTCGGTGCCACCTCGCGCCCGGCCCACTCGCGAAGCGTGTCGACGAGGGCCTGGTGCTCCTCGCCGAGCTCCAGGTCGATCACGTCTCCACGCCCCCGCCCTCCGGAGGCGCCTCCACCTCCTCGGCGAGCAGGCGATGCGCTTCTTCCGCGGACGCCGTGGGCACGTAGACTCGCACGATGGCGAAGGAGCGTACGCTGGGCAAGGGCTCCTGGCGAAAGCTCTTGTCGATCACGCGGGCGTCGATGCCCGCCTGTCTCAGGCGCCCGGCCATGAGCTCCGCCTCGTAGCGTCGGGCGACCTCGGCAACGACCTCCCAGTCCCTTCGCGGGGCCGGCTCTTGGCTTCCGCTCAACGCCCCTTCCAAACGGGCTTGCGCTTCTCGACGACGGCCTTCAGCCCCTCCTCGACGTCCTCGGTGCCCAGCAGCATGTTGAGATAGACGTCCTCGGCGTGGCTCACCGCCTCGTCGAGGGGCAGGTCCAGGCCTCCGGCGATGGCGCGACGGGCCAGCTGGACGACGGGAGGGCTGGACTCCTCGAAACGCCGGATGATTGCCGCCGCCTCCGCCTCGAGCTTGTCATCGGGAACCGACCGGGTGATGAGCCCTACGCGCTCCGCCTCGGCCGCGCCCAGCGGGGCCCCGAGCATCAGCATCTCGTAGGCGCGCTTCCGGCCGATCAGGTGCGGCAGCAACGCGGCAGCCATCGTGTTGAAGACCGCGCCGCGGATCTCCGGGTGGCCGATCTTGACGCTCGCGCCGGCGAGGGTGATGTCGCAGCCCGCGGCGAGCAGACAGCCGGCACCGAGGGCCGGGCCCCCGACCACTGCCAGCGTCGGCTTGTCGACCTTGGCCAGCCCCTCGAAGATGCCCCGAAAGCCCTCCAGCATCATGTAGGCACGGTCGCCGAGATGGTCGTTCAGCTCGAAGCCCGCGGAGAAGTACTTGCCGGCGGCGAGGAGGACGACCAGCTTGACGTCCCGCTGGTATTCGAGCGACTCGAGGGCCAGCCCGAGCTCCTGCATCATCTCGACGGACAGGACGTTGGCCGGCGGACGGTTCAGCGTGATCCGGACGATGCCCTGTGCCGTGTCGAGCTGGATGTGCTGGAAGGTCAGGGTCTCCTTCGGGGCGAAGGTGTCTACGTCCTGGCGGCCTTCGAGGTCTTCCACCATGCGTGTGTCGGCCCCCTTTCTGCCCGCGGGCGATGCCTCACGGGTCGCGACAAACCCCCGTCCAATCAGAGTTTACCGCGGTCCGAAGTTTAGCACAGTCCGCCCGGCCCCGGACCCACGGCGAGCCCCGCTCGCCCGGTCCGGCGGACGGGGCCCGAGCGTCGGCAGCAGCGACAGCTGCGGGCGCGCCCCATCTGTCGCATCATGGCGAAGGTCACGGGCGTTCCCCGGGTGCGCCAGGAGGAAGCATGACGCGTGTCGGAGACGTCTACCGCACCTCGCTCACACTGCTCACCGACCTCTACCAGCTCACCATGGCCCAGTCCTACTGGGCCTCCGGCACCGCGGACAAGGAGGCCGTCTTCCACCTGTTCTTTCGCAGGAATCCCTTCGGCGGCGGCTTTGCGGTGGCCTGCGGCCTCGCCCGCGCGCTCGACTGTCTTTCCGCGTTCCGTTTCGGCGACGAGGACACGGGCTACCTGGCTTCGCTCGTCGGCAACGACGAGCGGCCACTCTTCGACCCGGCCTTCCTCCAGGAGCTGGCCGCCCTCGAGCTTCGCTGCGACGTGGACGCGGTGCCGGAGGGGACAGTGGTCTTTCCCCACGAGCCGCTCGTGCGGGTGCGCGGGCCCATCCAGCAGGCGCAGCTGCTCGAGACCGTCCTCCTCAACGTCGTAAACTTCGAGACCCTGATCGCCACCAAGGCCGCTCGCGTGTGCCTCGCCGCGCGCGGGGATCCGGTGATCGACTTCGGCCTCCGGCGGGCCCAGGGCATCGACGGCGGGCTGAGCGCCTCGCGCGCCGCCCACATCGGCGGCTGCACCTCGACCTCGAACGTCCTCGCCGGACGGCTCTTCGGAATCCCCGTCAGCGGCACCCACGCGCACAGCTGGGTCATGTCGTTCGCGTCCGAACGGGAGGCCTTCGACGCCTACGCCGAGGCCCAGCCCAACAACTGCGTCCTGCTCGTCGACACCTACGACACGCTGCAGGGAGTACGCCACGCGGTGGAGACCGGGCGACGGCTCCGCGAGCGGGGCCACGACCTGGCCGGGATCCGGCTCGACTCCGGCGACCTCGCCTACCTGAGCCTGGAGGCCCGGAAGATCCTCGACGGCGAAGGCTTCACGGAGACGGCGATCGTGGCCAGCAACGACCTCGACGAGCACCTGATCGCGAGCCTGAAGGAGCAGGGTGCGGCCATCACGATCTGGGGGGTGGGCACCCGTCTCGTGACGGGTGGAGACGACCCGGCCCTGAACGGCGTGTACAAGCTCGGGGCGGTGCGTCGTCCGGGAGAGGAGTGGCAGTATCGGCTCAAGGTCTCCGAGCAGGCGGTCAAGACGACGAACCCGGGAATCCAGCAGGTGCGACGCTTCGAGACGGAGGCCGGCTTCCTGGCCGACGTCATCTACGATGAGGACCAAGGGCTCCCGGAAGAGGCCGTACTCGTGGATCCCGTGGACCCGACGCGTCACAAGCGGATCCCGCCCGAGGCGCGGGCAACCGACCTGCTCCAGCCGTTTGTCCGCGGGGGCCGGGTCGTTCACGAAGGGCCGCCTCTCGCCGCGGTCCGGGCCCGGGCGTCCGATCAGCTCACGCGCCTTCATCCGGGGATCACGCGCTTCGTGAATCCGCACGAGTACCCCGTGGGGCTGTCCGTCGAGCTTCACGAGCTGAAGACGCGTCTGGTGCTCGAGGCCCGCGGAGTCTAGACTGGCCCCATCAATGCCCTTGCCCCGTCCCGGACCGCTCGCGCGCAGCGTGCTCGCGGTTCACGTCGCCACCCTCGTCTTCGTCATGCACGAGCGGGCGAAGGTCCTGCGCCCGGCCTGAGCCGCCACGCCATGGACGTGGAACGTATCTACCTCGACCACAACGCGACCACCCCGCTCGCCCCCGAGGTCCTCGAGGCGATGCTGCCCTGTCTGCGCGAGGACTACGGGAACGCCTCGAGCCTTCATTGGTTCGGACAGCGGGCCCGAGCCGCGGTCGAAGTGGCCAGGGAGCAGGTCGCGGCTCTCGTCGGGGCCCAGCCTTCCGAGATCGTCTTCACCGCGAGTGGGAGCGAGTCGGACAACACCGCGCTGCGCGGCGTCGCCGCCCGGGCCCGGGAGCCCCGCCGGCGGATCGTGACCACGACGGTCGAGCACCACGCGGTCCTTCGCACCGCCGAGGCGATGCGCGACGAGGGTGTTCCGGTCGAGCTCGTGGGGGTGGACGCCGAGGGACGGGTGGATCCGGAGAAGGTGCTGGACCTGGTCGACGAGCGCACGGCCCTGGTCTCGGTGATGCTCGGGAACAACGAGACCGGGGTGATCCAGCCGACGGGCCGGATTGCACAGATCGCGCACGAGGCGGGAGCGCTCGCGCATTGTGATGCGGTGCAGGCGGCGGGCAAGGTACGAGTGGACGTGAGCGAGCTCGACGTCGACCTGCTCACGCTGTCCGCGCACAAGATCTACGGGCCGAAGGGCGTGGGCGGCCTGTACGTCCGGCGCGGCACCCCCCTGGCCCCCCTCGTGCGGGGAGGCGGTCAGGAGCGCAACCGCCGCGCGGGCACCGTCAACGTGGCCGGCGCAGTCGGCTTCGGCGCCGCCGCCGTCCTCGCCCGCCAGCGCCTCGAGGCGGATGTGGTCCACCTTCGCGGCATGCGCGACCGCCTCGAGGCCCGGCTCCTCGCCCTCGCCGGCGCGGCCCTGAACGGCGACGAGCCCCGCCTCCCCAACACGACCAACGTGTCCTTCGAGGGCTGTGAGGCCGAGGGCCTCATGATGGCCCTCGACCTCGCCGGCGTCGCCGTGTCGACCGGAGCCGCCTGCGCCGCCGGCGGGGTCGAGCCGTCCCACGTGCTGAAGGCCATGGGCCTCCCTCCGGAGCGCGTGCAGTCCTCGCTCCGACTGTCGGTCGGTCGCGGCACCACGGAAGATCAGGTCGACCGCGCCGCCGAGATCATCCGCACCTGCGTCGAGCGCCAACGCGCGAGGTAGTGCCTGCCAGGACAACCAGGCCGCCGTCGTCAGTGCCGGAGCCGAGGCGCGCAGGGCGCGTGAGCGAGCGGGTCCTGTCCGGGGCACCGAAGCCGCCGCTCGTGCAGCGCTGGGGTCCGGCTTCGATGCCGCGGCGCCGGGCGCGGGTGGGACGTTCGTGAGTGCGCGGAGCGGGAAGTACCTTTCGCCCGCGCCGGCCGCACTCCGCGAACACGCCGCGAGTCATCCGCGCCATGTCACGGGCTCGCAGATGAGCCCGACCTCTTGCGGGCGCGGGCCTTGGTGACGTTCACCCCGCACGCCGCCCCGCGCCCAAGAAGGCCCGCGAGTCCACGCGCCCGAGCGCCCGCCTGTCCGGCGGGTGCGACGGCGGTACCGACGTTAGGGACGTTGCCGCAATATCAGGGACGTGGGACGTGCTGCTCGGCGTGGTAAGAGGAGCGGACGAGCGGCGCCGACTCGACGTGCTCGTAGCCGAGGTCCAGGGCGAAATCGCGCAGGCGGTCGAACTCCTCCGGCGTGTAGTAGCGGACCACGGGCAGGTGCTTCGGTGAGGGACGCAGGTACTGTCCGATGGTCAGCACATCGGTGCCCGCCGAGCGGATGGCACGGATCGTCTCCTCGAGCTCTCCCCACTCCTCCCCGAGGCCGACCATGACCCCGCTCTTGGTGAGGAGCCCGGCGGCCTTGGACCGCCCCAGAAGCTCGATCGAGCGGTCGAAGTTGGCACCCGAGCGCGCTTTCCGGTAGAGGCGGGGAACGGTCTCGACGTTGTGGTTGAGAACGTCGGGTCGCGCCTCCGCGACGATCCGGAGGGCCTCCTCGCTCCCCTTGAAGTCGGGGATGAGAACCTCGATCGCGCAGCCCGGTACCCGGCGGCGGATCTCACCGATCGTGGCTGCGAAGACCGAGGCCCCGCCGTCCGGCTGGTCGTCGCGGTTCACGGAGGTGATGACGGCGTGCCTCAGCCCCATCCGCTCCACCGCGTCGGCCACCCGCCCCGGCTCCCCCGCATCCGGGGGCGAGCCGGGCAGCCCGGTCTTGACCGCGCAGAACCCGCAGGCCCGCGTGCAGACGTCGCCGAGGATCATGAAGGTGGCCGTGCCCCGGCCCCAGCACTCGCCCATGTTGGGGCAGTGCGCCTCCTCGCAGACGGTGTGCAGCTCCAGGCCCCGCATCAGGCCCCGGAGCCGTTCGTGGCCCGGCCCCTGCGGGGCCCGGGCTCGGATCCACGCCGGGCGGCGGAGGCGGGCCGGTGCGCTAGAGCTCACTCTTCCTCATCCTCGTCTCCCTCATCGTCCTCGAAGTCGTCCACGTCCTCGTCGTCCCAGCCTTCGTCGTCCCCGAAGTCCTCGAAGTCGTCGGCATCGTCGTATTCGTCGTCGTCATCGAGGTCGTCGTCGTCCTCGAGCTCGTCCGAGTCCTCGTCTTCCGCGTCCCCCAGCCACAGCTCTTCGTCGCGGTTCACGTCGCCTCCTCGAGCCACCTCTTTCCACGGGGAGCGCCCGGCCGGCCACAGCGGGCGCCGCGTCTTCATTATGCTATAGCCGCTGCCGAAGGCTACGATTCGTATTATCCTCTCCCTCGTCAGCGGGCGGAGGGGATGGCCGGACCGCCCCGGGAGCCCGGGGACGAGCAGAGGAGACCGAGATGATCGTCGTCTGCCCGAGCTGCCAGTCGCGCTATCGCTTCGACGAGACGAAGCTCGGCGACCGGCCCAAGGTCAAGACCCGCTGTGCAAAATGCGGGGGCACCATCGAGATCCACAACCCCATCTCCTCGGCCACGATGCCGCCGGACATGCCGGCACCGCCTCCACCCCCGACCCCCACGCCTCAACCACTGACACCGGCGCCTCCCCCGGCGCCCGAGGCCCAGCGCACACAGGAGACCCCGGTCCAACCCGGCGCCGCCGCCGCGCCCTCGGGCGGCGGCGGGGGCACCGCCGAGGCGACGGTAGCGGGCGGCGACGCGCACCAGATGGGGTTGCTCCAGCTCCCCACCGACCGGCGGTTCTCGCTGGCCGTCATCCAGGGCGCGGCCACCGGCCAGATCTTCCAGATCACCAAGACCCGCACCGTCATCGGCCGCTCCGGCACCGACATCAACCTCGATGACCCGGAGGCCTCGCGCCAGCACGCGGCGCTCGAGATCGTCGGCGACATCGCTGTCCTGCGCGATCTCGGCTCGACGAACGGCACCTGGATCGAGCTGGACCGGATCGAGCAGCACCAGCTCGCGAACCAGCAGGAGTTCCGCATCGGGAGCCACGTCCTGATGTTCATCGTCACCGAGGTGGATTAGCCCTGGCCGGAGACGTCGATCTCGAGGTCTTCCGCCAGGAGGGCCGCCGGCTCGTCGACTGGATCGCAGAGTACCTGGCCGAGGGCGAGAAGCTGCCGGTGCTCTCCCGCCTCCGTCCGGGCGAGCTGCGGGAGGCGCTTCCGTCCTGCCCCCCCGAGAAGGGTGAGCCGCTCCGGGTGATCCTGGCCGACGTCGAGCGACAGATCCTGCCCGGCATCACTCACTGGAACCACCCCGCCTTCTTCGCCTACTTCTCGATCACCTCGTCCGCGCCGGGCATCCTCGGCGAGATGATCTCCGCCACCCTCAATGTCAACGGGATGCTCTGGCGGACCTCCCCGGCCGCGACCGAGCTCGAGACCGTGGTCCTCGACTGGCTCCGACAGCTCCTTGGTCTTCCCGAGGGCCGCTTCGGGGTGATCCAGGACACCGCCTCGGCGTCGTCGCTCGTCGCCCTGGCCGCGGCGCGCGAGGCGGTTCCGGGGCTCGAGGCGCGGCGAAGAGGCCTCGTCGGCCAGGCGCGGCTGCGCATGTACACCTCCGAGCAGGCCCACTCTTCGATCGAGAAGGCGGCGATCGTGCTCGGTGTCGGGCAGGAGGGCTGCCGCAAGATCCCGGTCGACGAGGGATACCGAATGGACCCCGACGCGCTCGCCCGCGCGGTGGCCGAGGACCGGGCCGCGGGCTGGACGCCTTTCGCGGTGGCGGCCACCGTCGGAACGACATCGACCACGAGCGTGGACCCCGTTCCGGCCATCGCCGACATCTGCGAGCGGGAGGGGCTCTGGCTCCACGTGGACGCCGCCTACGGGGGAACGGCGGCGATCCTGCCCGAATGCCGGCACGTCCTCGACGGCTGCGAGCGGGCCGACTCCCTCGTCGTGAACCCCCACAAGTGGCTGTTCGTCCCGATCGACCTCTCGGCGTTCTACACGCGCCGGCCCGAGATCGTGAGATCCGCGTTCAGCCTCGTGCCCGACTATCTCCGCACACCCGAGGACGGGCTGGCGCCCAACCTCATGGACTACGGCGTCAGCCTCGGCCGCCGCTTCCGGGCCTTGAAGCTGTGGATGGTGCTGCGTGCCTTTGGGCGCGAAGGAATCATGGAGCGGCTCCGCGAGCACCTTCGCCTTGCCGGGCTCTTCCGCTCGTGGGTCGAAGGGGACGCGGACTTCGAGGTCATGGCCCCGACCCCTCTCTCCGTCGTGTGCTTCCGCGCGCTCTTCGCCGGCCGCGACGACGCCGAGCACGACCGCCTGAACGACGAAGTGGTGGAGGCGGTCAACGCCACGGGCGAGGCCTTCCTCTCCGCGACGAAGCTCCGTGGGCGGACAGCCCTGCGGCTCGCGGTAGGCAACATCCGCACCGAGGAGCGCCACGTCCGCCGCGTGTGGGAGCTCCTGAACGAGGCGGCGGCGGCCCGGCGCGGCTGAGCGGCAGCGCCTGGTCGCGACTTTTTCGCGCAGGATCGCGAAAAAACAGCCCCGCCAGACACGCAAATCGGGTCACTCGGTGCGTTTTGCGGGTTCCCGCGCCTGGCCGGCGTCTTGCACGCTCCACGGGCATCGGAGTGACGTTCGATGCAGCCCGGCGATTCTGTCGTGATCGAGCGCGTCGTGCTCGATGCCCTCCTCGCGGCCCTGCGTGAACGGGGGTATGAGACGGTCGGGCCGACCGTCCGTGAGGGGGCCATCGTCTACGACGAGATCCGCGCCACGTCTGACCTCCCCGCGGGGTGGACCGACGAGCAGGAGGGCGGGCACTACCGCCTCCGTCGCGACGACCGCGAGGCCCTCTTCGGCTACGCCGTGGGCCCCCATTCCTGGAGGCGGTACCTCGAGCCGCCGTCGCTGGTGCGCTGGCGGGGTCGACGAGTCGACGGAGGCTTCGAGGACGACCTGACGCCGGGGCCTCCTCCTCGCTACGCCTTCGTCGGAGTGCGGCCCTGCGAGCTGGCGGCCCTCCTCGTGAAGGACCGGATCCTCCTCGGTGACCCCGGTGCCGACCCCGACTACCGCTCCCGCCGCGAGTCCGCCTTCCTGGTCGCCGTGAACTGCGGCTCCCCCGCGGGCACCTGTTTCTGCGTCTCGATGGGCACGGGACCACGCTTCGGCCCCGGCTTCGACCTCGGCCTGACGGAGCTGGTCGACGACGCCCGGCACGACTTCGTCCTCCAGGTGGGGACCGCGCGCGGGGCGGCGGTGGTGGAGGGCCTGCCCCACCGTCCGGCCGAGCCGGCCGACCTCACGGCTGCGGAGGCGGTCCTCCGGGAGGCGGAGGGCCGGATGGGCCGCTCGCTCGAGACGGAGGGGCTCAAGGAACGGCTCGAACGATCCTACGAGAACCCGCACTGGGACGAGGTGGCGAAGCGCTGCCTGAGCTGCGGCAACTGCACGATGGTGTGCCCGACCTGCTTCTGCTCCACCGTGGAGGATTCCACCGACCTCCCGGGGACGCGGGCCGAGCGACGGCGGATCTGGGACTCGTGCTTCAGCATCGAGTTCTCCTACGTGCACGGCGGCAGCGTGCGCACGTCGGCGGGGGCCCGCTATCGTCAGTGGATCACCCACAAGCTGGCGACGTGGCACGACCAGTTCGGCGTCTCCGGCTGCGTCGGCTGTGGCCGCTGCATCACCTGGTGCCCGGTGGGCATCGACATCACCGCAGAGGCCCGGGCGATCGGCGGCCCGGCCGAAGCGGCAGGGAGCCGACCGTGACGATCCAGAGCTTCGAGAAGGTCCTCGCGGAGCACCCCTTCTTCAAGGGTCTTCGACCCGAGCACCTCGACACGCTGGTCGGGTGCGCGGCCAACGTGAGATTCACGGCAGGGGACTTTCTGTTCCGGGAGGGACAGCGCATCGACCACTTCTGGGTCATCCGTGAGGGGAAGGTGACCGTCGAGGTGTTCGTGCCCAACAAGGGTGAGGTGACCATCGAGACGGTCGAGGGCGGCGAGGTGCTGGGCTGGTCGTGGCTGTTCCCGCCGTACAAGGCCCACTTCGACGCGAGGGCCCTCACCCACGTGCGGGCCCTGTCGCTCGACGGCGCCTGCCTGCGTGGCAAGTGCGAGAAGGACACCGTCCTCGGCTACGAGTTCATGCGGCGCTTCAACCAGCTCATCGTGGAGCGCCTCGAGGCCACCCGGATGCAGCTTCTGGACCTCTACGGCGATGACGACGCCCGATAGCGGGACCGCCCCCGTCGCGGCGCCCCCCGACCCTATGTGGCCGGAGCCCTTCGAGGTGCGGCAGGTGGCGCGGGAGACGGGAGACACCTTCACCCTGACGCTCGTCCCCAAGGTGGGATCGCAGCCTCATCCCTTCGCCCCCGGGCAGTTCAACATGCTCTACGTCTTCGGGGTGGGCGAGGTGCCGATCTCGATCAGCGGCGACCCCGACCGGCCGGAGCTCCTGGTGCACACGATCCGCGCGGTGGGGGCCACGACCCGCGCCCTTCAGAAGCTGAAGCGGGGTGACCAGGTCGGCGTCCGCGGGCCGTTCGGGACGCGCTGGCCGGTGGACCAGGCCCACGGGCAGGATATCGTTCTCGTCGCCGGCGGCATCGGGCTCGCCCCGATCCGCCCCGTCGTCTACCACGTGCTCCGGCACCGAGCCCTCTATGGCCGGGTGGTGCTCCTGTACGGCGCGCGCACACCGCACGACATCCTCTACGCCAGGGAGCTGCGAGACTGGCGCGGCCGCTTCGACGCCGAGGTCGAGGTGACGGTGGACCGGGCCACCATCGAGTGGCAGGGCGGGGTCGGTGTCGTCACCAAGCTGATCCAGCGCTCGCCCTTTGATCCGTCGAGTGCCGTGGCCATGATCTGTGGCCCCGAGGTGATGATCCGCTTCGCTTCGCTCGCGCTCGAGAAGCGGGGCATGACGACGGCGAGCATCCATGTCTCCATGGAGCGGAACATGAAGTGCGCGGTGGGCTTGTGCGGCCACTGCCAGCTCGGCCCCCACTTCGTCTGCAAGGACGGCCCGGTGTTCCGGTACGAACGCATCGAGCCCCTCTTCGGGCTCCGGGAGGTGTGACGTGGCGCCGAGGCGGCCGAAGCTCGCCGTCTTCAAGTTCGCCTCCTGCGACGGCTGCCAGCTCACGCTCCTGAACTGCGAGGACGAGCTCCTGGCCATCGCCGGCGAGGTAGAGATCGCCAATTTCCTCGAGGCCTCGCGGGCGGTGGTCAAGGGGCCGTACGACCTCGCCCTGGTGGAAGGATCGATCACGACGCCCGAGGACGCCGAGCGCATCCACAAGGTGCGTCGCATGTCCCGCACCTTGGTGACGATCGGGGCCTGCGCCACCGCCGGCGGGATCCAGGGGCTCCGGAACTTCAAGGACGTTCACGAGTTCGTCTCCTCGGTTTACGCGACCCCGGAGTACATCTCGACGCTCGAGGCCTCCACGCCCATCGCCCAGCACGTCCGCGTGGACTTCGAGCTGCGGGGCTGTCCGATCTCGAGGGCCCAGCTTCTCGAGGTCCTGGGGGCGTTCCTGCGGGGCCGACGCCCCAACATCCCGACCTACTCCCTGTGCTTCGAGTGCAAGCGGCAGGGCACGGTCTGCGTGATGGTGGCCCATGGAACGCCGTGCCTGGGTCCGGTGACCCAGGCCGGCTGCGGGGCACTGTGTCCGTCGTATCACCGCGGCTGCTATGGCTGCTTCGGGCCCATGGAGTCCCCCAACACCGCCTCCCTCGGGGCCCGCTGGGAGGCGATGGGGGCGGCGCGCCCCGATCTCGTCCGCGCCTTCCGGACCTACAACGCCGCCGCCATTCCCTTCCGGGCCGCGAGCGAGGCCTATGAGCAGCAAGAGCCGTAGCCGGACCATCAAGGTCGACGCCCTCGCCCGGGTCGAGGGCGAAGGCGGCCTCACCGTGCGGCTGCGGGGAGGCAAGGTCGCCGACGTCAAGCTCCGCATCTACGAGCCGCCCCGGTTCTTCGAGGCCTTCCTTCGCGGACGGGATTTCCGTGAGGTCCCCGACATCACCGCCCGCATCTGCGGCATCTGCCCCGTGGCCTACCAGATGAGCTCCACCCACGCGATGGAGGCGGCGTGCGGGGTGAAGGTGGAAGGCTCGCTGCGGGCACTCCGGCGCCTCCTCTACTGCGGGGAGTGGATCGAGTCGCACGCCCTGCACGTCTACATGCTCCACGCCCCCGACTTCCTCGGGTACGAGAGCGCCATCCACATGGCCGCCGACCACGCGGAGGCCGTGCAGCAGGGGCTCGAGCTCAAGAGGATCGGCAACGAGCTGATGACGCTCCTCGGCGGTCGCGAGGTCCACCCGATCAACGTCCGGGTGGGGGGCTTCTATCGGGTGCCGACCCGTCGCGAGCTGGAGCCGATGGTGAAGAGGCTCGAGCGGGCCCTCGACCTCTCGCTCGAGACCGTGCGGTTCGTGGCAGGGTTCGACTTTCCGGATTTCGAGCGGGACTACGAGTTCGTGGCGCTGCGGCACCCCGACGAGTATCCCTTCAACGAGGGACGCGTCGTCTCGAGCCGGGGCCTCGACATCCCCGTGTCCGAGTACGAGGACCACTTCATCGAGGAGCACGTCCCCCACTCCACCGCGCTCCACTCGGTGCGCAAGGGGCACGGGGCTTACTACGTGGGTCCGATGGCGCGCTACAGCCTGAACTTCGATGCACTCCCCGAGGTGGCCCAGGCTGCAGCCAGGGAGGCCGGCCTCGGACCGGTCTGCCGCAATCCGTTCAAGAGCATCGTCGTGCGCGCGGTCGAGCTCGTCTTCGCCTGCCACGAGGCGCTGCGCATCATCGGGTCCTACGAGCCGCCGGAGAGGCCGGCGGAGGCGGTCGCACCGCGGGCAGGTACGGGGCACGGGGCCTCGGAGGCCCCGCGGGGCCTTCTCTATCACCGGTATCGGATCGATGGGTCGGGCACGGTCGAAGCCGCGAAGATCGTGGCCCCGACCTCGCAGAACCAGAAGACAGTAGAAAACGATCTTTGGCACCTCGTGCCGTCCCACCTCGACCTGCCGAAGGACGAGCTCACGTGGCGCTGCGAGCAGGCGGTCCGCAACTACGACCCGTGCATCTCCTGCTCGGCCCACTTCCTGAAGCTGGAGGTCGTCGAGGAGTGACGGTCGTGATCGGCATCGGAAACCCCGATCGCGGCGACGACGGGGTCGGCCGCGTGCTCGCGCGCCGCCTCCGCGCCCTGGCCGCGCCCGGGCTCGAGGTGCGCGAATGCAACGGCGAGGCCACGGGGCTCATGGCGGCGTGGGAGGGCGCCAAGGAGGTGGTTCTCGTCGACGCCTGCCGCGGGGCGGGCCCCCCGGGCAGCATCCACGAGCTCGATGTCACCAAGATCGGAGGCTCCGGCGCGCGGCCCCTGCGACACGGGTCCACCCACTCCTTCGGGGTGGCCACCGCCATCGGCCTCGCCCGCGCTCTCGTCTGTCTTCCGCCCCGGCTCGTCCTCTACGCAATCGAAGGCCGTCGCTTCGGAGAGGGCGCCGGGCTGTCGCCCGAGGCCGAGCGGGCGGTGGACGAGGTCACGACCCTCCTCATCCGGCGCTTCCCGGGGGCGGAGCAACGACCCCAGGGTGGCCGCAGCCGATCGGCTATCGCTCGATCCAGCCACCTCCGAGGCAGACCTCGCCGTCGTAGAAGACCGCGGCCTGTCCGGGCGTGATCGCCCGCTGGGGCTCGTCGAAGATCACCTCGACGCGGGCCTCGCCCAGGGGACGCAGCGAGGCCGGCGCCTCCGCGTGGCGATAGCGGATCCGCACGTCGGCACGTCGCCGGCCGGTCGGCGCCGGAGCGGACAACCAGTTGACGTCCCGGGCCACGAGCCGATCGCCGAGAAGCGCGTCTTCCTCCCCAACCACGACGGTGCGCTCTTCCGGTTGGACCGCCAGCACGTAGAGCGGTCGGGGAGACGTCAGGCCAAGGCCACGGCGCTGGCCCACCGTGAAACCGTGGATGCCCTGGTGCCTTCCGAGCTCCCGGCCCGCGGCGTCGACGATCGCCCCCCCGCGGTCCGCCGGTGGCACCTGCCGCTCGACGAAGGCGGCGTAGTCGCCGTCGGGGACGAAGCAGATCTCCTGGCTCTCGGCCTTGTCGGCGACGGGCAGGTCCCGTTCCCGGGCGAGCTGGCGGACCGCGGTCTTCTCCAGGTCGCCCACCGGGAAGAGCGCGAGCGCCAGCTGCTCCTGGGTCAGCCCGAACAGGAAGTACGACTGGTCCTTGGTGCGGTCGCGTCCCCGGAGAAGACGGTAGCGGCCCCCATCCCCGTCGCGGTCCTTGCGGGCATAGTGACCGGTGGCGACACCCTCCGCGCCGAGCGCGCGGGTCTTCTCGACGAGGCTGGCGAACTTGACCACGGTGTTGCAGTGCGCGCACGGGAGGGGCGTTCGCCCTTCGAGGTAGTCCCGTACGAACGGCGAGACGACCCCGTCGTGGAACGACTCCTCGAGCTTCATGACGTAGTGGGGAATCCCGAGGCGCGCCGCGACCGCCTTCGCGTCGTGGAAGTCCTCGAGCGCGCAACAGCGCCCGAACGACGGCGCGGTGCCCTCCGTCTGGTCGTGGAGCTGCATCGAGACCCCGATGACGTCGCGCCCTTCCTCTCTGACCAGGGCAGCCGCCACCGAGGAGTCAACGCCCCCCGACATCGCCACGACGACCCGCATCGGTCCAGTATAGGGGCGCCGGTCAGGTGTCCTGGCCACGCAGGTGGTCGAGGGCCCGCTGCGCCGCTTCCTGCTGCGCCGCCTTCTTCGAAGAGCCCTCTCCTTCGGTGACGAGACCGTCGTCGAGGCGGCACTCGACGCGGAAGTGGCGGCGGTGGCTCGGCCCCACCTCGGCGGCGACGAGGTACTCGGGGACGGGTCGTCCCCGGCCCTGCAGCAGCTCCTGCAGCGCGCTTTTCGCGTCTTCGGTCGCCTCGGCGCTCTCCACGTCCCGGGCGAACTCGTCGCGGATGAAACGGTGTACAGCCTCGAAGCCCCCATCGAGGTAGAGGGCGGCGATCAGCGCCTCGTAGGCGTTGGCCCCGAGAGCCGACTTGGACCGCCCGCCCGTCCTCTCCTCGCCCCGTCCAAGCAGGATCAGATCGGGCAGGCCGAGCTCGGCCGCGTGCCGGGCGAGGCTCGGTGTGGACACGAGGCGGGCCCGGTGCCGGCTCTTGGGGCCCTCCGCCCCATCGGGGTCGCGACGGTGGAGAAGGTCGGTCACGACGAGCCCGAGCACGGCATCGCCCAGGAACTCGAGGGCCTCGTTGTCACCGGTTCCCGAGGCTCCCTCCTCGTGGGCACGGCTGGCATGGGTCAGCGCGCGGTCCAGCAGGCCGAGGTCGCCGAAGTGGTAGCCGAGGCGACGCTCCAGGGCGTGGAGCCGTTTCTCCCTCTCGCCGGTCACGGGGCCGACTCTTCCTCCACCACCTTGAGCACCACCATCGTCAGGTCGTCGTGGGGGGCGGCGTCGCCCACGAAGCGCTCGACCTCCTCGACGATGCGGGCCCGGAGCTGCTCGCTCGTCAATCCCTCGCTTTCCTCGAGGATTCGTCGGAGCCGGCCCTCACCGAACAGCTCGGCGCCCTCGTTCATGGCCTCGGACAGGCCGTCGGTGAAGAAGAGAAAGAAGTCGCCCGGGTCGAGCGGGACCTCCTCCTCCTCGAGGATCCGCTCGAAGGCGTCTCCGGGGTCCAGCCCGAGCCCGAGCCCGGGTGGGGTCAGGACCCGCGTCTTCCCGGTCCGGGCCTCGAGGTGGATGAGCGGGTTGTGGCCGGCACGGGCGAAGCGCATGCGCCGCTCGGCGATGTCCACGATCGCGTAGGTCATGGTCACGAACGTCCGGGAGTCCATGCTCTCGGCGAGAATCCGGTTGGCCTCGACGAGCAGCCGGGCCGGAGAGTCGTAGATCCGGGAGAGCGAAAGCACGAGCCCCTTGAGCTCCGCCATGTAGAGCGCGGCCGAGGTGCCCTTGCCGGAGACGTCGGCCACCAGGACCCCCATTCGGGTGTCGCTGAGCGGCAGCACGTCGTAGTAGTCGCCGCCCACCTCCGTCGCGGGGATGCAGAGGGCGGCCACCCGCATGCCGGGGAGGGTGGAGAGCGTCCCCCCGGGGAGGAGGCTCATCTGGATCTCCCGGGCAATGCGCAGCTCCTCCTCGAGGCGCTCCTTCTCGGCTTGCTCGCGCATGAGATCCCGGATCCCACTGGACATCAGGTTGAATGACTCCGCGAGGTCTCCGAGCTGGTCGCGAGACCGGATCCGGATCGTGTGGTCGAAGTCCCCCTGCCGCAGGCGCTGTGTCCCCAACGACAGCTCGTGCACCCCTCGCGTGATCGAGCGGGCGAGCATGAGCCCGAGCATCAACGCCACGCCGTACATGACGAGGAAGACCAGGCCCACGATGCCCAGCGCAAAGAGAAGCAGGTCGGGCAGGGTCCGCGGTCCGGCCTCCCGAGGCAGGAGGCCGGGCGACAGCCTCCGCACGAGATCGAGGGGCTGATACTGAAAGGTGAGCGGCCGACCCCCGAAGACCCTCGTCTCCCCGGTCTCCCAGTCGGTGCGCGCCGGAAAGGCCACGAAGGCGAGACCCGACGACGACGCCATCGACGTGGTGGCGGTCTGGCCCTCATCCCTGATCACGATCTCGATCCCGCTTTCGGGGGGGGACGTGTCCGGCTCCCCGGCCGTTCCCGTCGTCGACCCCGTGCCCGGGGTGAAGGGGCGCGCTCCCGTTCGGCGCTCGAGCTCGGCGAAGAACCGCTCGTCTGCGGGCACGTCGACGATGAGGGCGGTCTCTTCCCGCCCCCACACCCCACGCACCACATCTCCCTTCGACGTCTCCCCGCCGGGGGCGCCCCTGACCAGGCCGGCGAAGCCGGGGCCGACCCACCAGGCCGGCAGCGCGCGAGGAGCGTCGCCCGAGGCCGCGACCACGCGACCCTTCCGCAGGAGCGTCCACGACACCTCAGGGTGACGCGCACCGGCAGGGGCGAGGCGCTCCGGGAGGACGGCGGCGGCGGCCTCGTCGCTCGCGGGCAGGCCGGCCAGGGCGCTCCGGGCATTCGCCCGCAGGATCTCGGCCTCACGATCGATGTCCTCGGTCACCATGTGCGAGGCCACCAGGCCCATGAAGAGGACCGCCCCGATGCTCAGGAAGAGGCTCAGGAGGACAACGGGGACCAGCGCCACGAACAGGTAGGACAGGAGTAGCTTGGTCCTGATCCGCCAGAGGAAGCGTGCGGACACCCAGCGCAGGCCACGCCAGAGCCCCCAGAGCGCGGCGATCCCGAGGACGAGATGGGCCAGAACGCTCAGGGGCGCGGGGGCGCCCAGGCCGACGAGGCCCAGCAGGGCGTCGAGCAGCCAGACGGCGAGGGCGCCGAGGAGGATGCGACCCCGCCAGGTCCCGGTCAGAGAGTGACGCAGTCTCGCCTTCAGCGGCGGGGCTGGGAGCGCGGGCGTCGCGGGCAGGACGGGGCGCACCATCAGGGCGAATGTAGCACCGCGACGCATTCGTTGACAGCAGCCGGTGCCTCGGCTAGCGTCGCTCGAGGATCATGCTGCTTCTGCTCGTTCTGCTCGCGCAGGCTGTCTCGGCCCCGGCGGATCTGACCGCGGTCGGCGTGGTGCTCGCGCAGTCTCCGGAGCGATCGGTGGCCGTGCTGCGTTCGGACGGCCGGACGCGGGTCGTGTCGGTGGGCGACACCGTCTTTGGCGGTCGGGTCCTCACGGTGTCCAGGAACGGCGTGCGACTCGTGTTCGGTGGCGAGCGGGTGGACGTCCCCGTGCGCAGCACGGGCCCTGCACCGGCGTTCCCAAGAACGGCGGCCCAGGCTGCGGCTCCCGAGCCACCCCCCGAGGATCAACCCCCTCGGGTCATGAAGCGCGAGGAGGTGCAGCGCCGCCTCGGCGAGGAGATGAACCGTATCCTGTCCGAGACCGCGATACGGCCGGTGACGGAGGACGGGCGCGTCGTCGGGGTACGGCTCACCCGCGTGGCCCAGGACAGCCTGCTCACCGACGCCGGGCTGCGCTCGGGCGACGTGCTCACCAACATCAACGGTACCGAGATCGACGGCATGGCCACGCTCATCAGCCTGTGGCCGCGCCTTCAGGGAGCGACCTCGCTCCTGGCGAAGGGTCTGCGCGACGGGCGTCCCTTCTCGATCTCGTTGAATCTGCAGTAGTGGGCCTCCCGGCTCCGGCACGAGGGGC
>JAJDNV010000154.1 GCA_022340545.1 Acidobacteriota bacterium
CACAGGAGGCGGCTCAGAAAGGATCGCGAGCCTCCGAAGGACACGGTGGCCAGTATACCGATCGTGCCGTCGACCGGTTGCATCTCCGGCGCCGGTGCCCGTCCTCGGAAGCTGAGCCGGGCATCCGGCGCCGCGAACCCACCCGCGGTAGGATCTGACATGGCCATCGACCGACGGACATCGAGCCCGCGCCGCCTCGCGCTCCTCATCCTCGCGGGATTGGTCACTACGTTGACGCTCACGAGCCTCGTTCTGCCCCCGCCGGCCCGGGCGCAGGCTCTACCTGGACTGTCGGGAGGCACCGAGGAGGCCTCGGACGAAGCGGCGGCCGAGACGCCCGAGCCCACGCCCGCGCCTCCTCCGGCGGAGCGGGCCAGCCCACGGGCCACCATGGCCACGTTCCTCGAGGCGATGAACCAGCGCGAGTGGGAGCGGGCGATTGCCACGCTCAACCTGCGACGCGAGGGCTACTCCGACGACGTCGTCGCGACCCGCGGCCGCGACCTGGCCGCCGAGCTCAAGGCGGTGATCGACCGGGTGGCCTTCGTCGACCTGGAGGAGATTCCCGGGAACGTGGGAGGCCGCAGCTCGTACGCGTGGCAGACGGTGGACGGGATTCCCATCGAGCTGGAGCGCCTGGGCGAGGGAGAGTGGCTCTTCTCCCGGGAGACGCTCGACCGGCTCCCCGACCTCTGGGAGGCGGTCAAGGACCGCAAGCTCGTTGAGGGGATCGAGGAGACCCCAACGACCCCGGCAATGTGGATGCGGCAGCAGGTGCCGGAGACCCTTCGCCAGGGCGGTTTGCTCCTCGAGTACTGGCAATGGCTGGCCCTCGCCATCCTCATCTTCGTGGGTGTGCTCGTCGAGCGCACCGTCACGTTCGTTCTCCAGCGCATCGTCGCACGCCAGCTGAGCCGCAGACTGGCCGGGCGCACGGTGGAGGACAGCCTCGTCACTGCTTCGATGAGACCGCTCGGGCTGGTGGCCATGGCGGTGCTCTGGTGGCTGGGGCTGCTGGCCCTCGGATTGCCCCCGCAGGCCCTCGCCATCCTCCTGGTGGCCGTCAAGTTCTTCGCCATCGCTGCCCTGGTCTGGGCGGCCTATCGGGCCGTCGACGTCGGGGCGGCGGTGCTGGAGTCCTACGCGGCGGGGACGGAGACCCGATACGACGACCTGCTGATCCCCCTGCTGCGCACCTCGGCCAAGATCTTCATCGGCGCCTTCGGCGTCGTCTTCCTGGCCGACAACCTCGACATCAACATCACCGGGCTCCTCGCCGGTCTGGGGATCGGCGGCATCGCCTTCGCCCTCGCCGCCCAGGACACCGTCAAGAACTTCTTCGGCTCGGTGACGGTGCTGATGGATCGGCCTTTTCAGGTCGGGGACTGGGTGGTGATCGGGAAGATCGAGGGGACGGTGGAGACCGTCGGCTTCCGCAGCACGCGCATCCGGACCTTCTACAACTCGCTGATCACCCTCCCCAACTCAAACCTGATCAGCGCCGAGGTCGACAACTACGGGGCCCGCCGCTACCGCCGCTGGAAGACCCACCTGGGCGTGGCCTACGACACGCCCCCCGAGAAGATCGACGTGCTCTGCGAGGGGATACGGGAGCTGGTGAGGCGACACCCCTACACCCGCAAGGACTACTTCCACGTGTATCTCAACCAGTACGGGCCGAGCTCCCTCGACATCCTCCTGTACATCTTCTGGGAGACGCCGGATTGGGCCACCGAGCTCCGTGAGAGGCATCGGCTCGCGGTGGACATCCTTCGGCTCACCCGGCACCTCGGTGTGGAGATCGCATACCCGACGCAGACGCTGTACCTGAAGCGGGGCGGAGAGACGACAGCGGAGGCGTTCGATGATGCCTACGCGAGATCCGTGGCCGGCGGCGAGGAGCAGGTGCGCAGGGACGTACGCGAGCTGGTGGACGCCGAGCTGGATGGGAAGATCCCTCCCCCGGTTGGGTTCGCCACGAGCCGCGTCGACGGGGAGGCGTCGGAATAGACATTCCGAGAGCGATGCTGCCGGGGACGTCGCTCTCGGAATCTCCGTCTACCTTGGCCTTAGGTTGCCGAAATCGCCGGCCTCGATACCGCGATTTCGGCAACTAGCTAGCTACAGCCGCTCGTGCTCCCACAGTTGGCGCAGCGGTAGCAGGAGCCGTTGCGCGTCATGATGCTGCCGCAGTAGTGGCACGGCGGCGCGTCCGACTGCGCGCGCACCACCGCCCCCGCCGCAGACTCGGGCGCGCGGTCCGTCCCCCCCGCAGCGTCCACCGGTCCGGCCGGCAGCGCCGGCTCGCTCCGCCGCACCCCCGCCGCCTCCTGGCGCTCGGCGGAGAGGAACTTCGAGGCCAGCCACCGGAAGATGTAGTCGGTGATGCTCTTCGCGTAGGGGATCTCCGGGTTCTTGGTGAAGCCCGAGGGCTCGAAGCGCACGTGCGAGAACTTCTCCACCAGCGCCTCGAGGGGCACGCCGTACTGGAGGGCCATCGAGATCGACGTGGCGAAGGCGTCCATCAGGCCGGAGATCGTCGAGCCCTCCTTGGCCATCACGAGGAATATCTCGCCCGGCTTGCCGTCCTCGTACATCCCCACCGTGATGTAGCCCTCGTGGCCGGCAATCGAGTACTTGTGGGTGATGGCGTGCCGCTCGTCGAGCAGCTTCCGACGGGCGGGGCGGGTCTTGGCGACGGCGGCGGCCTCGGCAGCGGCGCCCGTCTCCTCCCGGGCCTCCTCCTTCGAGGTGCTGAGAGGCTGGCTCCGCTTGCAGCCGTCGCGGTAGACGGCGACCGCCTTCAGGCCGAGCTTCCAGGACTCCATGTAGACCCTGGTGATCTCGTCGGGGGTGATGTCGGCCGGCATGTTGACGGTCTTGGAGATCGCCCCGGAGAGGAAGGGCTGCACCGCGGCCATCATCTTGACGTGACCCATGTGGTGAATGGACCGCTTGCCGTCCCGCGGCGGGAAGGCGCAGTCGAAGATGGCGAGGTGCTCCTCCTTGAGGTCGGGGGCACCCTCGATCATCTCCTTCTCGTCGATGTACTTGACTATCTCCTCGACCTCCGCCGGCGCGTAGCCCAGTCTCTCCAGGACCCGCGGCACCGACTGGTTGACGATCTTCATGACTCCGCCGCCCACGAGCTTCTTGTACTTGACGAGAGCGATGTCGGGCTCGATCCCGGTGGTGTCGCAGTCCATCATGAAGCCGATCGTTCCCGTGGGGGCCAGCACCGTGACCTGGCTGTTGCGGTAGCCGTACTGCGCCCCCAGGGCATAGGCCTCGTCCCAGACGTCGTGGGCCGCCTGCATGATGTCGCGCGGCACCACCGAGGAGTCGACCATGTGGGCGTGCTTGCGGTGCTTGTCGATCACCCGCAGCATGGGTTCCGCGTTCTTCTCGTAGCCGGCGAAGGGGCCCATGGACGAGGACACCCGGGCCGACTGGGCGTAGGCCTCCCCGTGCATGAGGGCGGTGACCGCCGCCGCGTAGGCACGCCCCTCGTCCGAGTCGTAGGGCAGGCCGCGGTCCATCAGGAGCACGCCGAGGTTCGCGTAGCCGAGGCCGAGAGGGCGGTAGTCGTGGCTGTTGCGATCGATGGCGGGTGTCGGGTAGCTGGCGTTGTCGACGAGGATCTCCTGGGCGGTGATCACGGTCCGGCAGGCCGCGCCGAAGTCCTTGACGTCGAACTCCCCATCCTCGCGCACGAACTTCATCAGGTTGAGGCTGGCGAGGTTGCAGGCGGTGTCGTCCAGGAACATGTACTCCGAGCAGGGGTTGCTGGCGTTGATGCGGGCGGTGTTGGGGCACGTGTGCCAGTCGTTGACGGTGGTGTCGAACTGGATACCGGGATCGCCGCACTGCCAGGCCGCCTCCGCCATCTGCTTCATGATGTCGCGGGCCCGGTGGCTCTCGCACGGTTCGCCGGAGAGCACGTACTTCGTCTGCCACTCGCGGTCCTCGCCGACGGCCCGCATGAAGTCGTCGGTGACCCGGACGGAGTGGTTCGCGTTCTGGAAGAAGACGGAGTCGTAGGCCCCACCCCGGACGTTGAAGGCCCCGTCGTAGCCGGCGTCGATGAGGGCCCAGGCCTTGCGCTCCTCGTCCGCCTTGCAGTTGACGAAGTCGATGATGTCGGGGTGGTCGGCGTCGAGAATCACCATCTTGGCCGCGCGGCGCGTCTTGCCCCCGCTCTTGATGACCCCGGCGAAGGCGTCGTAGCCGCGCATGAAGGAGACGGGCCCAGAGGCGGTGCCCCCCCCGGCGAGGGGCTCGCGCGACGAACGGATCGAGGAAAGGTTCGAGCCGGTCCCCGAGCCGAACTTGAAGAGCATTCCCTCGGTCCGAGCCAGGCCCAGGATCGACTCCATCTTGTCCTGCACGGAGTTGATGAAGCAGGCCGAGGCCTGGGGATGCTTTTCGATGCCCACGTTGAACCACACCGGGCTGTTGAAGGCGGCCTTCTGCTCGACCAGCAGGTGGGTCAGCTCGTCGCTGAAGGCCTGGAGGTCGTCGGCGGTGGCGAAGTAGCCCTGGGCCTCCGCCCAGGCGCGGATCGTGTCGACGACGCGGGAGATGAGACCCCGCACGCTCTTCTCGCGGTCGGCCGAGCCGAGCTGGCCACGGAAGTACTTGGAGGCGACGATGTTGGTGGCGGTCTGGCTCCAGGTGCTGGGCACCTCGATGTCGTGCTGCTCGAACACCGGCTGGCCACGCTCGTCGTTGATCACCGCGGAGCGCGATTCCCAGGTCACCTCGTCGTAGGGGTGTCTGCCCGCCTTCGTGAAGTGGCGCCTGAACGTGAGTCCCGCTCGTTTCTCCGCCTTGGTGCCCGTGCGGTTCTCGGCGCTCGGCTTCTCCACGGGATGGGTCGACATCAGGCTACCTCTCTTCCTGAAGGGATCTCGGTGCTCTGGGCGACGGCTCTCCGGAGACCGGCAGCCCCGTCTTGCCAGCCTGCTCGGCGCGGTGTTGTGTGTGCCGAATTCGGCGACGGCGATTATGGGCGGGTGCAAGGCAGGTGTCAAGGAAAAAGCACAAGATGTTGTACCCGTGTGAGCTGCGTCACCATTATGTTGATGCTGAAGGACTTACAAGCCAGGCCCTTCGGCGTAAGTGAACGTAGGGAGTGCCTCAAACACGGCTTTCGGGAGGGCTGAACCACCGTGTTTTTCCTTTGTCGATCATAGGTTGAGGAACAGGACCTCAGCCGGCCGAGGGCTGAAGCGGGGCAACTCTGCTCGGGCTTTCCCGAATCTCGGCTAGACTGGGCCTCCCCATGCACGCCGTCGGGGGCACCGAGAGTCATTCTGTCGTCACCTGAATGCCACGAGGACCGCGTGAGGACGTCACCGAACTCATGACACGCCAGAGTCCTCACCCCGAGTCTGAAACGGAGGGGTTCGGAATGTCAGCGGTGTACGTCTCTTTCTTGAACTTCTGGAAGCCGCGGGCCAGGTAGTTGGGCAGCGCCGCCGGGTCGTCGAGGGTGCAGGTGTGGAGCCAGACCCGCGAGGCCCCGAGCGCGAACGCTTCCTCGGCTGCGTGGGTGAGCAGATACTTGCCGAGACCGCGTCCGAGGAACTCCTGGAGCAGGCCGAAGTACGCCACCTGGACGCCCCCATCCTCGTCGCGCTCGAGCTCGAAGTACCCGGCCGGTGCTCCCGCCAGCGTCAGCAGATAGAGCGACACCCTGGGATCGGCAAGGCGGTCCGCGTGCTGCGCGTCGCTCCAGTCGAGGCGATCCAACCACTGATAGCGGCGCCCCACCTCCACGTAGAGGTAGCGGAAGAACGACGGCGGACAGCCGAAGACCCGCTCGACCCGAGCCTGGGGGTCAGGGCACGGGGCGGGCCTCAGGGCCCCGGGCCCGGTCAGCTCCAGGTACGTGCGCAGGACCTCGACTCGCGGCACTCACGAAGTCTCGTTGCCGGGCCGGGGGGTGTCAACCGCGAGTAGAATGCCGGCGCCGGCGGGCGTGGACAGGGTGAGGTGAATGGACAACGAGGACACCCCGGGCGAGTGGAGCAACGAGCAACTCCGGGAGCTCCGCCGGGCGTTGGACGAGCGGCGACGAAGAACGACGGTTGGCGCCAAGCTCTTCGTCGGAGTGATCGTCGCCCTGGTGGCCGCGGGCGTGCTGCTTCGGCTGTCGGCGGACTGGTGGGTCCCTGCGGTAGGGATCGTGGCCCTCTTCGGCGTCGTGTTTCGTCTGGTCAGTTGGAGGTGCCCGGCCTGCGGCGAGGGACTGCCCACGCGGGGGTCGGGAAGGACATGCCGCGGTTGTGGCCTGCCGCTGGATTGACACTCGACGCGCGTCCCCTGCGAGAGCGTCGAGGACAGGACTACGGTCCGATCTCCAACGCGCCCTTCCGCGCGGGCAGCCGGGGGTCGAGACGGAGGAGCCGCACCTCGCGGGGCGCGAACCGCACCTCGCCCCGGGCGTGCCGCGGGTCCCGGTAGAGCGAGAGCGTCGCGTCAGCGAGGCTCGCCCTTGCCTCCAGCGGCTCCCACTCGACCCCGTCCAGGGAGGCCTCGACGCGCGGGTTCGCGACCCAGGGAGCATCGGAGAGCTCGAAGACGACACGATCCACGCGCCGCGGTGCGGCGAGCTCGAGCTGGAGACCGTCGCCGGTCCACCAGGTGGCGACCGGCTCCTCGGGAGCCACCACTAGCGCCGCCATCCCCGGCGGCACCGCGAAGACGCTCTCCCCTTCGAAGGCAACGACCTCGGGAAGGCCGATCGGACCGGCAGCAACCACGTGGCGCACATCGACGGCGCGCAGGAAGCGCAGCGCCTCGGCATCGACGGGCCCCTCGAGCAGCTCCATCGCCCGGTCGTAGGGTCGTGGCATGAAGCCCGAGTCCCCGTTCAGGAGGGGCCGCCGGTGGGCGAGGCCGTCGAGCATGACGCGCGTGTCGTCCACGCCCAGGGGCAGGTGGGCCACCGCGCCGTCCTTCCCGGCCAGCCACCGCGCCGAGGCCGGGGGACCCGCGTAGCCCTCCACGCGGAGCGGTAGGTTGACCGACTCAGCCATCATCAACGCGAGGGCGCCCACCACGGCAAGGCGGCGCCGACCGGCGAGGCCGAGACCGGCCAGCACGGACAGGGCCAGGACGGGCACGAGAGCGAACCGCGAGAGGGCCCGGACCCCCCGCAGCAGGACCACGTTCTCGTGGAGGAAACGGTAGACGGCGGTCTCCGGGCCCAGGGAGAGGACGATCGCGGCGGCCGACGTCGCCAGCGCCACCGCGCGGTAGCGTCGGGGGACGGCGGCCAGCCCCGC
>JAJDNV010000290.1 GCA_022340545.1 Acidobacteriota bacterium
TCGCCGATGTGCCCCAGCGCCTCGACCGCGCTCCACCGCGTCTCGGGATCCTTGAGGGCCTCGATGAGGGCGGGCACCGCCCGCGCGTCCTTGAGACGGCCCAGGGTCTCGGCGGCGGTGATGCGGATCCACCAGTCGGGGTCCTTCAGCAGCTGGACCGTGGCGGGAAGGATCCGGGGATCCTCGAACGAGGTGGCGACCTGCAGGGCGGAGGCCCGCACCTCCTCGTCGGGGTCCTGAAGCAGCTCCACCGTCGGCTCCAGGAGGTCGTTGCCGAAGGCACTCATGGACTCGAGCGCACGGTCGCGCGCCCACCCGGCGAGCGACTTGGAGAAGACGACGTAGCGCTTCACCACCTCGCGGCGATTGGGCATGCCCACCAGGATGTTGAGGACGGCGGAGCGGGTCCCCGCCTCGCCCGCGGCCATGAGCGGCAGCAGCCGGTCGGCGAACTCCGGGCCCTGGCCGGCCGCGGCGGCGGTCAGGGCCTTCACCAGGTACTGCTGGGTGGCGTAGTCGACGAGCGGGAGCTGCTCGACCAGCAGGTCGACCGATCCGCGTGGGTCGTGCTGGGCCACCACCCCGATCGCCTTGTGGCGGATCGCCTTGTCCGGGTCCCGGGCCAGCCGCTGCCAGTGGGGCAGCGTTCGGGCGTCGACCCTTCCCGTGGCCAGACGCGTGAGAAAGGCCAACCGCGCCTCCGGGGCGCCGGTGGCGGCCAGCTGCCAGAGCACGGGCTCGAGGGCCGGCGTCACCGGGGCCTCGAGGAAGAGCCGGCGCACGACCTCCTGCACCTCCGGCTTGGCCGTGCTCAGCATCTGGGCCAGGCGCTGCTCGGTGCCGGGGATGCCCAGCGAGAAGAGAGTCGCCGCCGCCGCGCGTATCGCGGGCTCGGGCTTGCCCTTGCACTCGGCGAGGACGGCGTCCGCCGTCTCCGGATCGGCGGCGCGCTTCAGGACCCCGACGACGGCGTCCCGGTAGGCCCGGTCGGGACGGAAGAGCATCCAGGCCACGTCGCGGGCTCGGAGCCCCTCCGCCTGTCCCAGCTGGGCCAGGAGCTGGTCTCGCTCCTGGCTGGAGGCGTAGCCCTTGTCCGCCAGGCGCTTCAGCAGGACCTTCGCGTCGGACTGGAAGATCGCCATGGCGCTGAGTATAGCGACGGATGGCGACAGTTGCGTGAGGTCGGCCCGGCGGCCGGGCGTGGGGGGGGTCAGGGGCCCGTCCCCAGGAGGAGTGGCTCCTCAGGTAGGACTCGAACCTACAACCCCCTGGTTAACAGCCAGGTGCTCTACCATTGAGCTACTGAGGAACGGGCCGCTCCAGCAGCAAAGAGCGATTATAGGAGGGGGTCCGAGGGAGGGTCAAACGGTGGGCGGTACCGGGTGACGGAGCCAAGGCGTCGCTGCCCCTGCCGCCCATCGAAGATGGAACGGAATACTCCAGGAACGTCGCCCAGGCTGCGTTCCTGGAGTTAGCCAGTCTTCGTCAGCTCCTGCAGGACGAGCTTGGCGACGCCCTTGAGCGTCTCGAAGACCCCCTGCCCGGTGGCCGCCACCGCCTCGAAGACGGGTTCTCCCTTGCGCTGCAGGAGCCGGGTCATCTCGTCGGCCGGGGCGACATTGGGCAGATCGCGCTTGTTCAGCTGCAGCACGTAGGGGATGGTCATCATGTCGTAGCCCTGGGCCTTGAGGTTCGCCTGGAGGTTCTCGATCGCCTCGACGTTGGCGTCCATCCGCTCGACCTGGCTGTCGGCCACGAAGATGACGCCGTCCACGCCCTTGAGGATGAGCTTTCGGCTGGCGTCGTAGAACACCTGGCCGGGGACCGTGTAGAGGTGGAAGCGGGTCTTGAACCCCCGGACCGTGCCCAGCTCCAGGGGGAGGAAGTCGAAGAAGAGCGTCCGGTCGGTCTCGGTGGCCAGCGAGATCAGCTTGCCCTTCGCGTTGGGGTTCGTCTTCTCGTAGATGTACTGCAGGTTCGTCGTCTTCCCGCACAGACCGGGCCCGTAGTAGACGATCTTGCAGTTGATCTCGCGGGAGGCGTAGTTGATGAACGTCATCGTTCGCCCAGGGCTGTCCTACTCGCTGAACAAGCTGTCGATGTCGTCGTCGGTGATCTCGGCGAAGGGGCTCTCGAACGCCGCTCCCGCCGCCGCCTTCTCCTTCTCGACCTTCTCCATGATCCTCGAGAAGACGGCGTTGAGCTCTCCCGAGGCCTTCTTGACCCGGAGGCGGACGAGACCCAGCGACGAGCGCTGGTCGAAGATCACGACGAGGATGACACGCGCGGCCACGATCGAGATGTGGATGTTGTCCCGCTCGCCCTCGTGGAAGAGGATCGAGAACTCCTTTTCTCCGATGAGACGGGCGAGCCCGTCGGTGGCGGCCACGTTTCCCGCGGTGAGGGAGGCAAGCGAGGTGGTGTCGAGATTCTCGATCTCGCCCTGCGCGGCGATTTGCTGACCATTCTTGTCGACGAGGAAGACGACCTTGGCGTTGGCGTCGACCCGGAGCTTCGAGATGACCTGCTTGATCTGGTTGAACTCCTCCTCGTACATCACAATGTCGGGCGCCGCCATTCCGTGATCCTCCTCTGCGAAGAGGCCCGTCTCCTCTCAAGTGACTGACTACAAGGGCGGACGGGCCCCTCGAGAACGCATAAGGGTAGCCCGCAAGCCCCTTGTTTTCAAACACCGAATAGGGGTTCGGGCCTTGCCCGTCCAGGGTCCGGCTGGCTTCAGGCCTCCCGCGGTCGCGGGGTCGCGGGACGGGGTGTGGGTCTGGCGAGGCCCTTCTAGTACTCCCGGCGGCCCTCCAGGGCCTTGGCCATGGTGACCTCGTCGGCCCATTCGAGGTCGGATCCCACCGGGACTCCCATGGCGATGCGCGTCACCCGAACCTCGAGGGGCTTCAGGAGGCGCGCGAGGTAGACCGCGGTGGCTTCGCCCTCCACGGTGGGGCTCGTGGCCAGAATGATCTCCTGGGTCTCGCCCTCCCGCACCCGCTCGAGGAGGCCCTGGATCTTCAGCTCGTCGGGCCCGATTCCCTGCAACGGCGACAACGCCCCGTGAAGGACGTGGTAGCGGCCGCGGAAGTCGCGCGTCTTCTCCACCGCGATGAGATCGTGGGGTTCCTCCACCACGCACAGCACCTTCGCGCTGCGGGCGGGATCGGAGCAGATGGCACAAAGCTCCCGGTCGGTGACCGCATGGCACTGCGCGCAGGTGCGGATCCCGTCGAGCAGCGTCCCGACCGCCTCCGAGAGCCGGGTCGCGTCGTCGCGCGAGCCCCTCATCAAGTGGAAGGCGATCCTCTGGGCCGACTTCGGCCCGATCCCGGGCAGCTTCCGGAGCTCGTCGATCAGCCGCGCAACGGGAGCCGGGTAGTCCACATCAGGTCAGCCCGGGGATCTTCATCCCACCGGTCAGGCCGCCGATCTTCTCCTGGACCGCCTCGTCGACCTTGCGGTTGGCCTCGTTGACCGCGGCCAGGATGAGATCCTGCAGCATCTCCACGTCGTCCCTGCTCACGACCTCGGGGTCGAGCGTCAGGCGGCGCAGCTGCTTCTGCCCGTCCATCTCCACCTTGACCATGCCTCCCCCGGACGTGGCCTCCACGACCATCGCCGCGATCTCGGACTGGATGCGCTCCTGGGTCTGCTGCAGCTGCTTCATCAGCTTGCGGGGATCACCGAAGGGGTTCACGCATCCTCCCTGGAGGGCTTGGCCTCCTTGACGTCGACAACACGCCCGTCGAAAAGGTCGAGCGCCTCCTGCACCGCCGGCTCCTTTTCCGCCTCCTCGCGCAGTCGCTGCCGGCGGACCTCCTCCTCCGAGGGCGTCGTCTCCGGCTCCTCGGCGGCGGCCCCCGGCTCGAACTCGACCGCCAGCGTGTGGCCGGCCGCCTTCCTCGCCAGGTCGCGGTATTCCTCGGCATGCATCGATGCCATGGTGACGAAGGCCGGGGACACGGTCAGCGTGAGCGTCTTCCCCTCGAGCCGGGCCTGCGCCCCGCGCAGGGGCTGGGCGAGGGTCGGCCGCGTCTCGCACAAGCCCCGCATCTTCACCACGAGCCTGCCCGCGGGGTCGGTCGGTGCCGGCTCCTCTTCGGCCGGCTCCGACTGCCCGCTCGGTCGTGGTTCGTGGATGGGCAGCGGCGCCGACTGGGGCCGGGCGGCGGCGGCGCGTCCGGTCGAAGTGGACCGGGAGGTGGCCCGGGCCGGCACCTCGATCCGCGCCGCGGACCGTGAGGGGGGCAGTGTCGGCGTACCGCCGGCCAACCGCTCCACCTTGGCCACCAGCTCGGTGAACGGTAGCAGCCGCCGCATCTGGACGAGCTTCAGGAGCGCCAGCTCGAGGGCCACCCTCGGGTCGGGGCTCTGCCTCAGCTCGCCCTCCGCGCGGGTCAGGACGTCCACCCCCCGAAGCAGGTCCTCTTCCGAGAAGGCTCCCGCCCTCTCCTGCAGCCGCTCCCGCTCCTCGGGCAGGATGGCGTGCAGGAGCGCGCTCCCCTCCGGCGCCAGCTTCACGAGCAGGATCTCGCGCAGGTGCAGCAGCAGCTCTCGGACGAAGTTGCGGTAGTCGGCCCCGTAGTCGGCCAGGCTCTCCACGAGCTCGAGAACGCCCAGGCTGTCGCCCGCCTCGATCGCCCTCGAGGCCCGGTGCAACAGCTCCCGGTCCACCAGCCCGAGGAGCCCCGCGACCTCTTCGTCCTTCACCTCCTCGCCGGTGAAGGCCAGGACCTGGTCGAACAGTGAGAGGGCGTCGCGGACGCTCCCCTCCGCGGCACGGGCGATCTGGGCGAGGGCGGCGTCGCCGACCGTGATGCCCTCCCGCTCGGCGATCCCGCGCAGGTGCGATTGGAGCTCGCGGGCCGGGATCATCCGGAAGTCGTACTGCTGGCACCGGGAGAGGATCGTCTCCGGGATCTTGTGGTACTCGGTGGTCGCGAAGATGAACTTCACCCGCGGGGGCGGCTCTTCGAGCGTCTTCAGCAGGGCGTTGAAGGCGCCGGTGGAGAGCATGTGGACCTCGTCGATGATCCAGATCTTGAAGCGGTCGCGGGCCGGGTTGTAGCGCGCGCTCTCGCGCAGCTCGCGGACCTGGTCGACGCTGTTGTTCGAGGCCCCGTCGATCTCCTGGACGTCGAGCGCCTTGCCCTCCGCGATCTCCCGGCAGGAGTCGCACTCGCTGCACGGCTCCGCGGTCGGCCCGTCGGCTCGCGAGCAGTTGAGGGCCTTGGCCAGGATCCGTGCAGTGGTGGTCTTCCCCACCCCCCGGGCCCCGGAGAGGAGGAAGGCGTGGCCGATCCGGTCCTGCTCGATGGCGTTGCGGAGCGTGCGGGTGACGGTCGTCTGACCGACGACCTCGTCGAACGTCGACGGGCGGTACCTGAGGGCGAGAACCTTATAGCTCAAGGGCGTGTCGGGGGAGTCGCAGCGGGTCGGCCCCACGTGAATCCCGACGATCTGCGGCACACCCGAGACACGCCTAACCGTTGCTCCCTTCCGGGCCTGGCGGGGTTCGGCGGCTCGCGTTGCGCAGGGCCGGGATCCACGTGCGACCGACCCTGAGGCTAGCGTACTTCAAGTCCTGCAGCCGGCCAAGCGTCTGCCGGGCGTCCGCCGGGCGTTGTCCGCCAGGGGGCGGAGCGCGTCACCCCCCACCTCACGTGGCTGACACTCCCCCCGCTGAGGTCGCTCTGACTCGAGCGCTACCGGTCTGGATTGTCCCGCTGATACGCGCCCCAATTGCCGAGTACTTCGACCGCCTTTTGGAGCACCTCGTCCCGATTCGCCCGAATGCCCGCGACGGTCGGATGCACCACGACATGGGGCTCGATGCCGCGGCCGACGAACTCGCGGCCATCCGGATAGGTGGACCAAAGCGAGCAGACCCGCAGGATGGCGCCGCCCGGCAGGCGGACGTTGACAGGATTGCCGGTGGTGCCGGCCGTGGGCTCGCCGACGATCAGCGCCCGTCCTGAGTAGTCGAGCGGAACCAGGAAGTCCTCGGAGGTGCTCATTGTGTTGGGGCCGGTGAGGATGACCAGCGGGCCCGTGTAACGCTTGCGCGCGTCGGGCTCGATCCGCACAGTGTCACCCTGGAGGGGTTTCTCGGCCTTCCCCCAGGAGGCGTAGGCCGGGTGGTACTCGGGCGTGCGCCACGTGGACCCGCTCACCGCGTGATCCACGAGGCGCGCGACGATCGGGTAGGCGAACCGGTCGTCGCCGCCCATGTTGTAGCGGATGTCGAGGATCATCCCCCGCAGCTGATCCAGGTCGAGCCGGTCGAGCTCGGCGTCGACTTCTTCGACGACCTTCTCGTCATCGAACGTGGCCAGGCGGAGGTAGGCGATTCGAGGGTCCAGCATCCTCGTCTCGACCAACCGTGAGAAGTCGCGGATGCGTGGTCGGAACACCGTGCCGTCGCGGTTCTGGCTGTTGCGGGTGAGCGTGACCGTCCGGGTCGCGCCGGCAGCGTTCTCCAGCGTAAGCTTCAGCGTCGTGTTCTTCGGTCCGCGGAGAAACAGGAACATCCCGAGCGCCTCGCCGTTCTGCTTCGTGCTGCCCGGGTAGTAGCGCAGGGCCTTGTCCCGGAGCCACTGCCGCGCCGGGACGCCCTCACCGACCGCAACCAGCTCCATGCCAGGCCGAATCCCCTGTGCCCGGATCTCTTCCGTGTCGCCGGTCCGTGCCAGGATGATGCGATCCTCGACCACCTGGAATTCGACGGGTGGGTTGTCGAAGCCGCCGCCACGGATCGACGGCGAGACGACGAGGGTATGCCCGTCGTGCAGCAGCGCAGTCAACTCGTTGAGGCGCCGGTAGTACTCCTCCTGGTCGGGTGCGTCGAGCACGCGGGGGATCGCGGCGTGAACAGCGGCATCCCAGTCGAGGTCGGGCAGGCGCTCGAAGAAGGCGAAGTTGTACTTCACCGTGCCCCAGACCTGCATGAGGCCCCAGACCTTCTGCTGGGCGGTGCCTCGCCACTCCGCGGCATCGGCCGCTGCCGCCGGGGCTTCCGGCGGCAGCGGCAGCATCCACAGCACCATCCCCAGCGCCCATGCAGCTCCTGCACGTTTCCTACTCCCCATGCGCATGCTTCCTCCCAGTTCGTCGGGTCGCCTTTCTCGAGACGGCAGCTACCGTCAAGCTCGGCCACCGCTCGAGCCGGCACGACTGGCGACTGGGCGTCGTCGTCGCCCATCCACTCGATCATCGCCGGCCGCTCCGCACGCGGCGGCCACGAGACTACGGGACCCAGGCGTACCCGAGCTTGACGAAGAACGTCCGGTCGGTGCGAGCCAGGCCGCCGGACAACGGCACGTTCCGCGAGTTGTCTGAGTAGCCGACGAAGAACACGGTCTGCGGGTTGAGCTTGTACGAGAACAGGAACTGCGAGAACAGGCGCCGGGTCCGCGGCTCGACCGGCTCCATGTAGAGCGCGGGGTCCTGGCGGAGGTCGAGGTACTGCAGGATGAGCCGGGCGAACACCCGCGTGCCGAGGTAGTAGACGAGACGGCCCTGAGTGAGCCGGGCGGTGAAGACCCTTCTCTCGTCGACGTCGAGCGTCTCGAGGTCGTGGCTGAGGCGCAGCTCGAGGCTCCGGCCGAGTCGGTACTCGATGCTCGGGGCGATCCGGAGGCCGCTCCCCTTGCGGTGGTTGTCCACGTCGAGGGAGTCGCCGAACGTGCCGGCGACGTTGATCCGCAGGTTGCCGGTCGGGCGGATCTCGCCCGTGAGCTCCAATCGATCGAGATCGTAGAGGACGCCGGCCAAGCGCTCCTTGTTCGTGGAGGCCGTCACGTCGAGGACGGACTGCAGGGGCCCCGCGTAGACCACCTCGGCTCCCGCCTTCTGATCGGTGAGCCGACGGTCGTGGTCCTCGGTGCGGAGGCCGATCACCTGCAAGTTGAGCTGCGAGTACCAGTGGTCGGCTTCGGCGTGCAGGACGCGGGCGAACGCTCCCTGTGCGGTGCGGACGTCCACCCGGGGGATGAACCCGCTGTCCGCCCGGTAGTCCCGCCCGAGGTCCTGGACCTGGGCGAACCACATCCAGTTCTGGCTCTGGTGGTTGTAGTCGGCGAAGAAGCCGCCGCCGCCGAACGCGCCCGCCCTCTGCCCGTGCTCCTCCACCACGGGATCCGGGTAGCGGGTGTTGGACCGGGTGTACTGCGCGCGCACGGTGTCGGCGCTCGACAGCCGCACGAAGGTGTCGACACCGTAGAGGTGGTTGTGGTAGCCGTCGCCCTCGCGGCCCGCGTAGACCGCGCCCACCGTGGAGGCCTTGCCGAGGTCGCGCCGGTAGCGCACCACGCCGCTCCACACCCGCTGGTCGAGCGATACGTAGTCCGACCCCTGGTTCGCGGGCAGTACCAGGTTGTTGACGGCGTCCCGGGCCACGAACACCCCGAGCGCGTCCCGGCCCGCCTTGCCGGTGACCTTGAGCCCACCCCTGGGGTCCGCCACCGTCCGGGTGTATACGGTCTTGAGCGGGGTTGCGAAGAAATCCGTGCCTTCCAGGAAGAAGGGGCGCTTCTCTTCGTAGAAGAGCGCGAAGCGCGTGTTCACCTCCAGCTGGGCCACGTCCGCCTCGACCTGCGAGAAGTCCGGGTTGACGGTGCCGTTCAGGATCAGGTTCGGGGTGATCCCCCACTTCGCGGTGACGCCCGCTTCCCCCCCCTTGTCCGCCTCGCGAAACGGTCCCCCGGGGAGCTCGTCGCGCCGATCGGTTCGGTGGGCGGTGGCGGTGGGGTCGATCTCGAGGTTGCGTCCGGGGGTGATTCCCGCGAAACCCTCGACCTTGTGGATCTGGCACAGGAGGCAGCTCCGGTTGCGATCCATGTAGGCGGCCGAGATGCGGTGCCGCACGTTGCGCGGGTACGAGCGGTAGAGGTCGAGCCCCCAGGTCTCGGCGCCCTCGGCTCGCGGAAACCGGAGCTGGTTGAACGGCACCGCCACCTCGACCACGTAGCCGTCGCCGTTGATCCGGCCCGCGCTCTGCCAGATCGCGTCCCACGCCCAGTCCTCGATGCCGTCCAGCTCGCTGAAGATCGCGTCGGCCTGGACGCCGAGCGGATTGACCCGGAACTGGAAGGCCCGCCGCTCGTCGTTGAACGGGTCGAACTGGATCCCGATGTGGTCGTCCTGCTGGAAGGTCGTGATGGCATCCCGATCGGCGAGGTGGGCCCGGATCTTCCCCGGCTGGGGATCGAACGCAGTGCAGCCCAGGTAGACGCTGGCGTCGTCGAACGTGATGCGGCACTCCGTCCGTACTGGAGGAGCCACGTTGTCGCCCGGGAAGAACTCATACGGGAGCTCGATCGCGGTGGCGTGGGCCCACGCCTCCTCGTCGAGTACGCCATTCACCTTGATCGCGCTCGTGGCACGGGTGACGGGGAACGTCCGGCGCTGAGGCACCTCGCGGGCGGCCCCCGCCGGAGTGCCCGTCTGGGCCCGGAGAGGCATGGCGAGGAGAATCACCGCCGCCAGCACGAAGCCGGTGTTCCGGCGGTAAGATGGCCTCCGGGGGAAGTGCCGATCGGAGAGGGCCATGTCGGAGTTGTGCGGCCGGCGGGCTATAAAGTCCTGAAGATCGGGTTAAGGAAGGCGTAATTGAAAGACCGCGAGGCCTCTTCGGCCACCGTCGTCCTGCACCCCGCAGGCGACGTCCTCGCGTTCGGCCCCTACCGCTTCGATCGCACGAACCGCATCCTTTCCAGAGCGGACGTGGAACTGCCACTGCCTCCCCGCGTCTTGGGCGTTCTGGAATGCCTGGTCACACGCCCGGGCCGCCTCGTCTCCAAGCAGGCGCTGATGGACGCGGTGTGGAAGGATGCCGTCGTCACCGAGACTTCGCTCACGGAAGCGGTGAGCCAGCTGCGGCAGGCCCTGGCCGACGATCCCCAGCGGCCCGCGTTCGTCCAGACCGTCCACCGGCGTGGATACCGATTCGTGGCGTCCGTCACCGTCGACGGCGCCCGCCGCGGCCGCCAGTCCCTCCAAGTCCTGGATCCCGAAGTAGAAACCGCGTCCGGTACCGAGGCTGGCGCGGGGCGGCTTCGGTGGCCGCTCCTCGCGGCCGGCCTGGCGATCGGGCTGGCGATCGCGGGCGCTGTGCGACAGGCTCTTCCACCGCCCATCCCGCGGGTGACCCGCGCCACGGTCCCTCTCGGCCTGGGCGATGGAGCTGCCCTCGGGGCCGCACCGTCACTTGCGATGACCCCGGACGGGTCCGAGCTCGTGGTCGTGCTCACCCGCGGCGGCCGGTCGCAGCTCTACGCTCGCGGCCTCGACCGCTTCGACGCCGTGCCGCTCGCCGGGACGGAAGGCGCTAGCGAGCCTTTCGTCTCCCCCGACGGCCGATGGATCGGCTTCTTCGCCGACGGGAAGCTCAAGAAGGTGCCGGTGGGAGGGGGAGCCCCCGTCACGCTGTGCGAGGCGAAGGTCCCCCTCGGCGCGAGCTGGGGGGACGACGGCACGATCGTCTTCGCCGACGAGGAGAGGGGAGGGCTCTTGCGGGTGCCGGCGACCGGAGGGACCCCCGAGCGGCTGACCCAGCCCGACACCGCGAAGGGGGAGATCGGCCATTGGTGGCCCGAGGTTCTCCCCGGCAGCAGAATCGTCGTCTTCACCGTCTGGCCGACCGCTGGCCTGGACCAGGCACGTCTCGCTTCGGCACCCTTGAGGCCGGGCGCGGGCTCGCCCCGGACGCTCCTGGCGGGGGCGAGCTACGGGCGGTACGCTCCCACCGGGCACCTCGTGTTTCTGCGCAAGAGCCGGCTGATGGCGGTCCGGATTGCTCCCCGCACCGGCGATCTCCAGGGGGCCGCGGTCGGCGTCCTCGACGGCGTCACCGTCGACTGGTTCAAGGGCGCGGCCCAGCTTGCCTTCTCCCAGAGCGGCGACCTCGCGTATCTCCCCGGGACCCACGAGGTGCCGGCCCACGCCGTGGTCGCGGTCGGAAGGGACGGGAAGGAGGAGTCTGTCCGACTCCCCTCCCGTCCGTTCATGAACCTCGACGCGGTCCCCGACGGATCGCGGCTGGCCCTCACGATCCACGAAGGCACCGGCTCCGACGTGTGGGTGGCCGATCTCCCCCGTCACGCCCTGACCCGTCTGACGTTTGAAGCGCACAACGTCGAGCCCGCGATCTCGCCCGACGGCCGGGGGGTGGCCTTCGCCTCGAGCCGCAACGGTCCCATGAACCTGTACGCCGTCGACACAGACGGGAGGGGCGCAGTGGAGCACCTGCTTTCGAGCCCGCTGACCCAGTACCCGGACGCGTTTTCCCCCGACGGCAGTCTCCTCGCCTACGTGGAGTGTGGTCTCGAGACCGGCACCGACCTCTGGGTACTGCCCTTGACCGGCGCGCGCGAGCCCCGGCCGCTCTTGCGCACGCGCTTCGACGAGGAGTCATCGTCGTTCTCTCCCGACGGCCTTTTTCTCGCCTACGTCTCGAACGAGACCAACCGCTTCGAGACCTACGTGGCCCCGTTCCCGGCCATGTCGCCGAAGTGGCAGGTCTCGGTGGACGGCGGGTTCTCGCCGGCTTGGTCGCGCGACGGCCGTGAGCTCTACTACATGACCGAGGGAGCGGTGATGGCGGTGCCTATCAGCACCGTCCCTGGCTTCAAGGCGGGCACACCCCGTCGGCTCCTCACGGATCCCGGCCTTGTGGCCCTCACCTCCACCGGCTCCGGCCTTCTGGTCGTCCGCGGGGAGGAGAAGGGGCCGCTGCCGCCCCTCCACCTGGTGCTCGGCTGGTTCGAGGAGCTCACGCGTCTCGCCGGTAGCCCGAGCTGAAGGAGAGGGATCGCCGACGCAGCGCCCCTCAACTCGCGTCGTGTCCGGTGCGGCAGGCCTACGGAGCGAAGCCCGGAAGCTACTGGTGTGGCGGAGAGAGAGGGATTCGAACCCTCGGTAGAGGGGTTACCCCTACACGTGATTTCCAGTCACGCCGATTCAACCACTCTCGCATCTCTCCGTTATTGAGCTGGGGGGTGCTACGTCGCACCCCCCAGGCCCCCCGGCTCACTTCGCGCGAGTGAATCGCGCTCCGTTCGCTGACTCCTGAGTCTTCCGGCATGTTTCTGCGTCGCACACCCTAGATTTCCCCGCTCACTGCGCGGGAGTGAAGCCCGCTTCGTTCGCGACTCCTGAGTCTTCCGGCATGTTCGTGCGTCGCGTCCCCCAGACCCCCCTGGCTACCATGGTGCGACGTCGGCCGGGTTGGCGGAGAGGGTGGGATTCGAACCCACGGTACCTTGTAAGGCACAACGGTTTTCGAGACCGCCCGATTCAACCACTCTCGCACCTCTCCGTCATTGAGCTGGGGGACGCTGCGTCGCGTCCCCCAGACCCCCAGCTCGCTTCGCGCGAGTGAATCGCGCTTTGCTCGCTGACGCCTGAGTCTTCCGGCACGTCCCTGTGTCACGTCCCCCAAGCCCCCGCGCTCACTCCGCGGGAGTGAATCCCGCTTCGTTCGCGGTTGTCTGGGCCCGGCTATCCGACACCTCGCACCCTCCAGACACCCGGGAGTACGAGACAATCCGTGATTCTACCAGACCTTCCGGGGCCCCCCTGGCGGGCCCTGTCGTGGGCTTCCTCGGGTCGGATCAGCCGCTCTCGGGCTGGCGTTTCTCCCGGAAGAACCCTTGGAGGAGCTCCCCACACTCCTCCGCGAGGACGCCGTCCACCACCTCGAAGTGGTGGTTCAGGGGCAGGGCGCTCACATCCAGCAGCGACCGGACGGCCCCGCCCTTCGGATCCGGAACCCCGTAGACCACGGTTCCGATCCGGGCGTGGACGATCGCTCCCACACACATGAGACACGGCTCCACGGTCACATAGAGGGTGGCTCCGCTCAGACGGTAGTTCTGGAGGGCCTGACCCGCCGCTCCGAGGGCCACGATC
>JAJDNV010000296.1 GCA_022340545.1 Acidobacteriota bacterium
CTCGGGGCGATCCTCGGCTACTACGAGTGGCGCTGGGAGGAGGCGGAGCGGCAATTCCGCCGGGCCCTGGAGCTGAACCCCAGCTCCCCGACCACGCACTGGCTGTACACGCACCTCCTGCGCGCGACCGGCCGAGTGGACGAGGCGCTGACCGAGGCCCGCATCGCTCGGGACCTGGACCCATTGTCGGGGTTGATCGCGAGCAACTTCGGCACCGCCCTCTACTACCATGGTGACATCGAGGCGTCGCTGAAAGAGTTCGCGGCGCAGATCGAGATGGAGCCCGACTTCCCGCCCGCGCACCTCGGGCTGGGCTACGCCCAGATGGCGCTGGGGGAGACCGATGCCGCGATTGCCTCTCTCGAGCGCGCGGCGACCGGCGCCGGCGGCAGCCCACTCTTCGATGCCACCCTCGCCCACGCCTACGCGCTCGGCGGCCGCGAAGCCCTCGCCCGAGAGGGCCTGGCCCGGCTCGTGAGCGCCCCGGTGCAGAGCCCCTTCCTCATCTCGCTGGTCCACGTCGGCCTGGGCGATCGCGAGGCGGCGCTCAAGTGGCTGGAAAGAGCCTGGGAGCAGGGCGATCAGCGCGCCCGCGTCGTCGGCGTGGATCCCCGGTTCGACGACCTTCGCGGCGACCCGCATTTCGAGGAGCTGGTCGCCCGCTTCGGGCTGCGGCCCGCGGCCTGGGCCCGCGCCGAGCCCGGGACCGATTGAGCTCCGGCGGGTCGCCGCGGCCGGGCCCGCCGGCGTGGCGACCCCCCTCCCGCCTCACGGGACCGGGCTGGGCACCACCTCGTCCCCGGCGTGGAGCGCCCTCTCCTCGGCGGTGATCTCGCGCGTCAGGTAGGAGTAGACGGCCGGGACGACGTAGAGCGTGAGCCCGGTGCCGAAGAGGAGGCCGCCGATGATCGCCACGCCCATCGGGATCCGGCTCTCGGAGCCGGCTCCGAGAGCGAGGGCGATGGGCAGGATCCCGAGCACGGTCGAGAGGGTCGTCATGAGGACGGGACGGAAGCGCGCCGCCGCCCCCTCGATCGTCGCCTCGAGGACGTGGAGGCCCTGCTCCTTGCGCTGGTTCGCGAACTCCACGATGAGGATGCCGTTCTTGGTGACGAGCCCGACGAGCATGATCATCCCGATCTGGCTGAAGACGTTGAGGGTGAGCTGGAAGTACCAGAGCGAGAAGAGGGCGCCGGTCAAGGCCAGCGGGACCGAGAGCATGATCGTGAACGGGTCGCGGAAGCTCTCGAACTGCGCGGCGAGGGTCAGGTAGACGAGGGCGAGGGCGAGAAGGAACACGTACAGCAGGCTCCGGGAGCTCTCGGCGAAGTCCCGGGACTGGCCGGTGAGCGCGGTCGAGAAGGTGTCGTCCAGGACGCGGTCGGCGATCTCCTCCATTGCCACGATCCCGTCCGCGATCGTGTACCCCGGGTTGAGGTCGGCGGAGACCGTCGCCGAGATGTACCTGTCGTAGCGATAGAGCTGGGGCGGGCGGCTCTCCTCGGTCACGTTCACGATCTTGTCCAGGATGACCGGGGCGCCTTCGCGGGTGGGCACGTAGAGGTTCTTGAGGTCGAGCGTCTCGTCCCGGTTCGCCCGCTCGACCTGGCCGATGACCTCGTACTGCTTGCCGTCCATGACGAAGAAGCCCAGACGTTGCTCGGCGAGGGCCAGCTGGATGGTCTGGGCGATGTCGAGGGTGGAGATCCCGAGGTCCTGGGCCCGGTCGCGGTCGATCGTCACCCGCAGCTCCGGCTTGTCGAAGACGAGGTCCACGTCGACGGCGGAGAAGGTCGGGTGCTGCTCCGCCTCTGCGATGAACGTGGGCAGGACACTCTGCAGCTTCGGGAGGTTCGGGGCCTGGAGCACGAACTGCACCGGCAGCCCGCGACGCCGTCCCACCGAGATGGTCGGCGTCTCCGTGATGAATACCCGGGCCCCGCTGAGCTCACCCAGGCGGCGCCGGATGGCGTTGGCGATCTCGTGCTGTGATCGCTCCCGCTCCTCGGGCTTCTTGAGGCGGATCTGCCCGAACGCCGAGTTCGTCGCGCTCGACGCACCGAAGCCGGGGGACGTGACCGTCAGGAGAAGCCGGGTCTCCTTTCCGGCCTCGTCCTCGATGAGGGCGATCGTGTCCGCCACGAAGGCCTCCATGTACTCGAAGGTCGCGCCCTCGGGGGCCCGGGCATTGAGCGAGATGCTGTCCCGGTCTTCCAGCGGGGCCAGCTCCGCGGGGAGGGTCGTCATGAAGAGGGCGATCAGCCCCGAACACACCACGATGATGGGGAAGGCGAGCCAGCGGTGCCGCAGGAACGCCCGCAGGCTCTCCCGGTACCTCGCGGCCAACCCGGTGAAGAACGGTGCCGTCCACTGGTACAGGTGCGAATGGCCGCGGCGGCCCCTCAGGACCCGGGTGCTGAGCATGGGGGTCAGGGTGAGGGCGATGAACGACGAGATGAGAACGGCGCCGGCCAGCGTGACGCCGAACTCCACGAAGAGCTCCCCGGTCAGGCCCCCCAGGAAGAGAATCGGGAGCAAGACCGAGACCAGCGCGACGGTGGTGGCGATCACGGCAAGGAAGATCTCCCGGGTCCCCTCGATGCCGGCCTGGATTGTGGGGTACCCCGCCTCGATCTTGGAGTAGATGTTCTCGAGGACGACGATCGCGTCGTCGACGACGATCCCGATGGCCAGAACGATCCCGAGTAGGGTCAGGACGTTCAGCGTGAAGCCGGCGACGTACATCACGAAGAAGGACCCGATGAGGGCGACCGGGATGACGATCACCGGGATGAAGGTGGTCCTCCATTCCCGGAGGAAGCCGAAGATCACGAGGATCACCAGGATGAAGGCCACGGCGATGGTCTGCTCCACCTCGGTCACGGACTTCCGGATGTACTCCGAGGCGTCGAAGCCGAAGTCGACCTTGACGTCGTCCGGCAGGTCGCGCTGGATCTGCTCGACCCGCTCGTAGAACAGGTCGGCGATGGCCACGTAGTTCGCGCCGGGAAGGGGCCGCAGCACCACCGCCACCATCGGCACCCCGTTGGCCCTGAGGATGGTGCGGCTGTTGCGGGGCCCCAGCTCCGCCCGGCCCACGTCCCGGAAGCGCACCACCCGGCCACCCTCCTCCTTGAGAATGAGGTTCTCGAAGGCCTCCGGCGTGTTGAGTCGGCCCAGGGTGCGAACGCCGAGCTCGACCTCCGTCCCCTCGATGCGTCCGGACGGCAGCTCCACGTTCTCCTCGCGGACGGCATCACGCACGTCCATCGGGGAGAGCTGGTAGGCGGCGAGCTTCTGGGGGTCGATCCAGAGGCGCATCGCGTAGTCCCGGGCGCCCCAGACCATGATGTCGCTGACGCCGTCGATCGTCTGCAGGCGCTCGGCGAAGACCTCGTCGGCGAGCCGGGAGAGCTCGAGGAGATCCCGGGTGTCGCTGTAGACCGTGAGCATCAGGATGGGGAAGGCGTCGGCGTCCGACTTCGCCACCCGGGGGGGCTCGACGTCCGGGGGGAGGTTGTAGAGCGCGCGCGAGACGCGGTCCCGAACGTCGTTGGCCGCGCGCTCGAGGTCGCTACCCAGCTCGAACTCCACCCTGATCGTGCTCGCCCCCTCGCGGCTGACCGAGGTGAGGGTCCGGATCCCGGCGATGCCGTTGATGGAGTCCTCGAGCGGCTCCGTGATCTGCGACTCGATGACGTCCGCGTTGGCGCCCCGATATATGGTGCTCACGGTGATGATGGGCGGGTCGATGGCCGGGAATTCCCGGACCCCAAGCTGTCCGAACCCGATGAACCCGAAGAGGACGATGGCGATTGACATCACGATGGCCAGGACCGGCCGGCGGATGCTGAGGGTGTAGAGGCTCACTGTTCCTCCTCCTCCTCGATCTCCACCGGCAGCCCGGTCCGCATGCGCTGGATCGCGGTCACGACCACCCGGTCGTTGGGCTCCAGCCCCCGCGTCACCTCCACCAGGTCGGCGGTGCGGAGGCCGGTCTCCACGGAGCGGGGCTGGGCCTCACCGTCCTCGACGACGAACACCTTCTTCCCCCCGAGCTCAGGGATGATGGCCCGGCTCGGCACGGCCAACGCCCCTTCGATGCGCCGCACCACGATCTCCACGTCGGCGAAGGCCCCCGGCACCAGGGCCCCGTCGGGGTTGGGGCTCGTCGCGCGCAGGGTCAGCGAGCGCGTGTCGAGATCGACGCGGGGCTCGACGGCGAGGATGGTTCCGGTATGCACCTGCTCGGAGGCCTTCGTCCGGAACTCGATCGTGGCCCCTGCGCTCAGGTCTCCCACGTACTTCTCGGGAACGGAGAAGTCGATCTTGACGGGGTCCACGTCCTGGAGGGTCGCGATCCGGGTCTGCGGTGTCAGGTAGCTGCCGACGCTGACGTCGCGCAGGCCGATGACACCCGCGAAGGGCGCGTGGATGCTCGTCTTGACGAGGCGGGCCTCGGCCAACTCCAGCTCCGCCTTCAGGACGTTGAGCTCGCTGAGGGCGAAGTCGTACTCCTCCTGGCTGGTCAACCCCTCGTCGAGGAGCCGGCGCTGGCGGGCCTCGCTGCGCTCGGCCAGGCTCAACCGGTAGGCGGCCCGGTCGCGCTCGGCGCGGAGCTGCGTGTCGTCGATCTCCAGCAGGAGCTGCCCGGCCCGGACACGGCTCCCCTCGCGGAAGTGGATGCCCGAGACCTTGCCCGCGATCTCGACGACCAGCTCCACGTCTTCGTTGGCCCGCACCGTGCCGGTCGTGGCCAGGCGCTCGATGAGCGTCTGGGGCTCGACGGTGACGATGCGCACCGGGACGGCCACCGCGGCCGAGGACGGGTCCGGACCCATCGACGGACCGGACCTCGAAGAGAGCAGGCGGGGGACGAGCGCGCCAGCAATGACAACCACGGCCAGCGCGGCCAACATCAACGAGCGTCGTTTGAACATGTGAAAACCTCGAAGGTGTGCAGAAGGGCAGCTAAAGACCTCATCTTAGTACACCGTTTGCCGTCGAGGGGCGACCGAAATGCCCGACCGGGACGTTTGCTACAGACCGCTCGGCGCCGGGTCAGCGACGAGGGCGCGACCGCGAGGCGCGCGGTGCCGGTTCCCCCCCCGACGGCCGGCGGCGACCGGCCGTCTTCCTCGCCCGGTCGCTGGGGGCGGCGTCCTTCGGCGCCCCCGCCATCGCCTCGGCGCCCACCCACCCTTCCGGGGGGGCCTGGCCCCGAGCCTCGAAGAGGAAGCGGGAGGGCACCGCGGAGGCGCGACGCCCGTACTTCGCGCGCTCGGACGCCCAGCTCAGCGTGAGCGTGGCCATCGCCCGGGTGATGCCCACGTAGGCGAGCCGCCGCTCCTCCTCGACGCTGCCCTCGGCCACCGCGCGGGCGTGCGGCAGCAGCCCCTCCTCCATCCCGACGAGGAAGACGTGCGGGAACTCGAGGCCCTTGGCCGCGTGCAGCGTCATCAGCGTGACCGCGTCCTTGCGCGTCTCGGGACTCTCGCTCGGCTCGTCGCCGCTCGTGAGGGCGAGCTCCTCGAGGAATCCGTGGAGCGTCGGCCGGGACGAGCGGGTGACGTAGTTCTCGGCGAAGTTGAGAATCTCCTCGACTCCCACCCACCGGGCCTCCCGCGCCATCGGCTCGGGGTAGAGGCGCCGCACCTCATCCCGGTAGTTGACGGACTGGAGGAAGCGGTCGAGACGGGCCACGAGATCGCGGCCGGCCCGCGCGAGGTCCGCGCCGTCGAGGGCGGCCCTGAGGGCCCGGTAGCCCTCGACCGACTGCGGGCTCAGCCCCGCGATCTCCTCCGCCCGGTCGAACGCCTCGCTCGCGGAGATGCCGTTCTCGGTCGCGAAGGCCAGGACGCGATCGAGGCTCGCCTTGCCGACCCCGCGCGGCGGGGTGTTGATCACCCGGACGAGCGCGGTCTCGTCGCGCGAGTGGACGGCGAGCTTGAGGAAGGCCACGACGTCGCGCACCTCCTTGCGGTCGAAAAAGGACATCCCCCCGACCACCACGTAGGGGATTCCGGCCGCGCGCAGCTCGGCCTCGAACGGCCGGAACTGCACCTGTGTCCGGCAGAGCACGGCGAAGTCCGGCGGAGTCGCCTCGCGGCGGCGGAGCGCCTCGTGGATCTCCTGCACGACGAACCGTGCTTCCGCCGTCTCGTCCTTCAGCCGGACCTGCCGCACCGGGTCGCCGTCGCCCCGCGCGGACTCGAGCGCCTTGTCGTGGCGCGCGGAGTTCTGCCGGATGACGGCGCTTGCGGCCTCGAGGATGGGCGTGGTCGAGCGGTAGTTCGTCCGGAGCCGGACGACCTTCGCGCCCTTGAAGTCGCGGTCGAAGCCCAGGATCTTGCGGATGTCGGCCCCGCGCCAGCCGTAGATCGACTGGTCGTCGTCGCCGACCACGCACACGTTGCGATGCCGGCCCCCGAGCTCCCTGACGATCTCGTACTGGGGGTGGTTCGTGTCCTGGTACTCGTCGACCAGGATGTGGCGGAACCGCTTCCGATAGTGGGAGCGAACCGCCTTGTGCTCCCGCAGGAGTCGCACGGTCTGCAGGAGGAGGTCATCGAAGTCGAGGGCCCGCGCCCGGGCCAGGTGCTCCTGGTACCGCTCCCACACTGAGGCCACGAGCTGGTCTCGCCCGCCGTTCCCGCTGGCGAGGAAGGTCTCCGGTGTCTCCATCCGGTTCTTGGCGAGCGAGATCCGGGCGAGGACGGCCGAAGGGTGCATGGCCGTCTCGTGGACCCGGAGCTCCCGCATGACGGATTTCACCGCGCTCAGCTGGTCGGAGGCGTCGCAGATCGTGAACCGACGAGAGATTCCGAGGGCGGCGGCGTGCTCGCGGAGCAGCCGGACGCAGAACGCGTGGAATGTTCCCACCGAGACCTGGCGAGCCCTCTCGCCGGCGAGCCGAGCCACGCGCTCCTTCATCTCCGCCGCGGCCTTGTTGGTGAAGGTCACGGCCAGGATGCTCGAGGGCTCGGCCCCCAGGGCGATGAGGTGGGCGATCCGCGTTGTGATCACCCGGGTCTTTCCCGTCCCGGCGCCGGCGAGGACGAGAAGCGGCCCCTCCGTCGTGGTGACCGCATCGCGCTGGGCCGGGTTGAGGGTCGAGAGGACGGGGCCGTCCGCCCGGGACGGGCGTCGTCGACGAGCCGGCTTCGAGGGCATGGATCGGGCCAAAAGACCCGAGCTTACACTACGAGGGGCGGCGACCGAGAGCGAGGAACGCACGCCAGCGGTGAGATCGGGCTTCGTTTGATGCTACGACGCCGGCGGCAGGTGCTCGGCGGCCTGCAGCAGGGCCAGGAAGAGCACCGTCTGGACGAAGAGCGCGAAGACCACCGCGATCGCGGTCACCACGTCGAGACCCGTGCCGCGGTCACGCTTCCAGTAGAGGCCGACGTAAGCTAGAACGGCCGCCGCGACCGGCACCACCACAAACCACCACTGGGCGGTGGCGATGGCGAACCGGGTGGGCAGGAAGAACGTGGCGCCGGCCGCGGCCAGCACCGGGGCGATCCGAGGCAACGCGTCTCGCACGAGCAGCTCGGCATGGATCAGGGTCCCCGCGAGCAGGACGGCCGCGGCGATCAGCGGAAACGTCCGGCCCCGGGGGGGCGAGGTCGGGGAGTCCATGAAGCCTCCTTCTCCCGGTGGATCCGGAGTCCGGGACCGGAGCATATCGCCGCTCGCCCCGGGGATCGACGGCGCGGCGAGATCGCACGAGATGGGGTAGAACCACAGACGAGGCCCCTGGCCGGCGAGGGGGCGTGGTCAACGCCGCGGTGGTGGGCGCGGTTCTGGCCCTCGCGGTGGTGCTCGTCGTCGCCTTCGCGTTCTGACTAGCCGAGCGGGTAGGCGACCTGCTCGATGGCGGCGTCGGCGACCTGGCGGCGCAGGGCCACGGTGTTGCACACGTCGCGCTTCGTGAAGCGCTTCAAGGCCGCGAGAAGCGCTCGCAGGTTGTCGCCCTCCTCCACCGCGGCCAGGAGCTTGCGCCCCGAGGCCTCGATCGTGTCCATCGCGTCCTGGGCGTAGCAGCGGACGGCGGCTTCCTGGAGGCGGGTGGCGTCCTCGCCGCGCGCGGCCGCCCGCTTGCGGGCCCGAAGCAGCGCGCTCTCGAGGGCATAGGTCTCCATGGCGATGTCCGCGAAGTGGCCGAGGATCTCCTGCTCGTCCTTGAGCTTCTCGCCGAACTTCTGGACCGCGGTCCCCAGGCACATGAGGGCCACCTTCTTGGCGCCGGTGAGCATGCGACCCTCGGCGGCGAGGAAGCCCTCTTCGGGGGCCTCGAGCGAGGGCCCGCTGGTCAGCTCGTCGATGAGGGCCTGGGCCTTCTTGAAGATCGGGAGATCGCCCTTCAGCGCCTTGCGGATGAGACGTCCGGGAACGAGCAGGCGGTTGATCTCGTTGGTGCCCTCGTAGATGCGGTTCACCCGGGAATCGCGCCAGTAGCGTTCGGCGGGGTAGTCCTCGACGTAGCCCGCACCGCCGAAGATCTGCACGTTCTCGTCCACGACCCAGTCGAGCACCTCGGAGCACCAGACCTTCACCATCGAGCACTCGACGTCGTACTCCTCGATGCGCTTGAGGGCGGTGGTGGGG
>JAJDNV010000304.1 GCA_022340545.1 Acidobacteriota bacterium
CGCTGCCCTCCCACCCGCAGCAGGAAGATGTCCCGGTCGCCGCCGTCGATCGCCGTGTAGGCCACGAACTCGCCGTCCGGGGACAGGCTGGGCGAGGACTCCAGTCCCGACGCGTACGTGAGACGCGTGAAACGGTGGAGAGCGATGTCGGTCGCACCAACCGCACCGGAGGTGGCCGCTCGATGGCCGATCCAGGCGCCGGCGGCCAACGCTGCCACGAGCAGCACGGCGCCGGCCGCGAGGGCGAACCGTGGGACTCCGGACGCCGGCGCCGGAGCGGGCTCTGCCGCGCCACGCCCAGCGCGAATCTCGTCGAGAACGATGCGGGCGTCCGCGACGTCGTGGAGGCGCTGCCGCGGATCCCGTTCCAGGCAGCGGCGCAGCAGCGTGCGAACGGCCGGGCGCGTGCCCGGGGGCAACCGCTGGAGGTCGACCTCGAGCGTCAGCACGGCCGCCAGTACGTCGCTCACGGTCTCGCCCTCGAACAGCTGGCGGCCCGTGAGCATCTCGTAGAGCACGACGCCGAAGGCCCAGATGTCGGCGCGCTTGTCCACCGGCCTGCCGCGAGCCTGCTCGGGCGACATGTAGGCGGCGGTGCCCAGGATGATCCCGGCGGCGGTGCCGGTGTGGGCGAGGGTGGGAGACTGCGAGAGGTCGGCGCTCGACGTGGCGCCGGCGCTGTCCCCCGACCAGGCCTTGGCGAGGCCGAAGTCGAGGACCTTCACCTTGCCGTCCTCGGTGACCTTGACGTTCGCCGGCTTGAGGTCGCGGTGGACGATGCCCTTCTCGTGGGCTTCCTCCAGCGCCTCCGCGATCTGCTTCGCGATCTCGAGGGCGTCGTCGACCGGGATCGCGCCGCGTTTCAAGCGCTCGGCGAGGTCTTCGCCGGGGACGAGCTCCATCGCCAGGAAGTGCGGGGACGAGCCGTCCGCGAGCGTCGCGCACTCGAACCCGTAGACGTGGGCGATGTTCGGGTGGTTGAGCGAAGCCAGCAGCTTCGCCTCGCGTTCGAAGCGCGCGAGGCGCTCCGGCTCCTCCGCCAGCTCCGACGGCAGCACCTTGATCGCGACATCGCGACCGAGCTTGGTGTCGGTGGCCCGGTACACCTCGCCCATGCCGCCCGCCCCGATCGCCGCGGTGATGCGGTAGTGGGCGAGGGTCTGGCCGATCAAGGTTGGGCCCCACCGGAAAGCGAGCCCGATGTCGGCAGGTTCAGCATGCGGGCGATCCGGGCCCACCGCGGGCTGGCCCTCAGCGGCCGGAAGAAGGTGAAGCGCAGGTAGAACATCATGCCCGGATCTCGCTCGGCGATTGTCTTCTCTGTCCAGTGGGCGGCCACGTCGAGCTCGCCAGACAACACGTGGTACACGGCCCGGGCGCGGCAGTCGCCGACGCCCTCTCCTGAGCCCAGCCGCTCGACGAGGGTTCGAGCTTCGGCCTCTTCACCGCTCAGCCGCAGCACCGCCGCCAGGGTGGCAATCGAGTCCTGGTACCACGGGCCCACCCTGTACGCGTCGCGTGCCGCGGTCACGGCCTCCGCGATCTCACCCCAGGCGGCGTGGAAGTGCGCGACGGACACGCGGGCCACCACCAGGTTGGGGTCGATCTCCAGCACCTTCGATACCTGCTCGTACGCTTCCCGATCCCGGCCTGCGGCCTGCAGGTAGGCGTGCAGGCTCATCCGGGGCCACACCTCGAGCGGATCCTCCTCGACGGCCCGCTCGGCGACTCGGACGGCCTCGTCTGCCCGCTCCTGCACGAACAACGCGGTGCCCCACATCGGCCGGACCATTCCGGGCAAGCCGATTTGTCGTGTCGCCGGCATCTCGAAGTGACGCGCGGCGGCCGCCCAGTCGAGGTCGTACAGCGCCGCCAGGTACCCCAGCACCGCATGCGCATCAGGAAGGGAGGGGTCGACCTCGAGCGCACGCTGCACGGCGGCCCTCGCGGCCGGCACCGCGTCGTGTGCCCGGCAGCCGCCGAAGAACATCTGGGTGACCCAGTAGGCCGCGACCCCGACGTGCGCGAGGCCGAACCTCGGATCGAGCGCGATGGCGGACTCGTAGGACCGCTTCGCCTCCTCGAGCGCCTCGGGCGTGACCCGAGCCTCGTGGTGCTTGGCCTTCAGGTACGCCTCGTACGCCGACGGCGCCGGCGTGTACCGCTGCGGCGCGCCCTGGGTCGAGAACGTCAGTCGCAGCGCCCCGGCGATGGCCGCCGCGATCTCGTCCTGCACCGCGAAGATGTCGCTCAGCTCCCGATCGTAGCGCTCGCTCCACACCTGCCGGCCGTCGGCGGCCGCGACGAGCTGCGTGGTCACCCGGACGCGGGCTCCAGCGCGGCGCACGCTTCCTTCCAGCACGTGTGTGACGCCGAGGGCGGCGGCGATCCTTCGGACGTCGTCGTCCTTGCCCCGGAAGGCGAAGGACGACGAACGCGCGATCACCTTCAGGCCGGCGACCTGGCTGAGCAGGGTGATCACCTCCTCGGCGAGCCCGTCGCTGAAGTACTCCTGCTCCTTGTCCGCGCTCAGGTTCTGGAGAGGCAACACGGCAATCGACGCCGAATCCCCCACGACGTGGCGCGCGGACGGCGACGAAGAGCGCGCGGGACCGTGAACCTCGCTCGACGCAACGTCCCGCTGCAGGGCGCGACACGCGTCGCAAAGCTCGCGCACGCTCTGGACGCGCTCGCGTGGGTCCTTTTCGAGGCAGCGCTCCAGGAGCGCGTCCAGCTCTTCCGGCAGCTCGGGCCGCAGCTCGGCGACGGAGGGCGGCGCGTCGCGGAGGATGGCCGAGGCCAGCTCGGCCGAGGAGCGGCCCTCGAACGGGCGACGCCCCGTGGCCATCTCGTATATGAGGACGCCGAGCGAGAAGATGTCCGTCCGGTGGTCGACCCTCAGTCCCGACACCTGCTCGGGGGACATGTAGGGGACCGTCCCCATGACGACACCCTCGCGGGTCTGGACGTCCGTGGGCATCTGCGAGTCGCTGGAGTCCGTCACCTCCGCCGCGGCGAACTTGGCGAGGCCGAAGTCGAGGACCTTGACCCGGCCTTCCGGCGTGACCATGACGTTGGCGGGTTTGAGGTCGCGGTGGACGATGCCCTTCTCGTGGGCGGCGGCCAGGGCGTCAGCGAGAGCGGTGGCGATCTCGAGAATCCGGGGGGAGGAGAGCCCGCCTTCGGGGACCGCGCGGTCGAGAGGCTGGCCCTCGACGAGCTGCATGGTCAGGAAGTGCACGCCCCCCGCCTCCTCGACGGAGTGGACTGTGACGATGCCGGGGTGGTCGAGGGCGGCGAGCGCCTTGGCCTCGCGCTGGAAGCGCTCGAGGCGCTCCGGGCTCGAGGCCATCTCGGCGGGGAGGACCTTGAGGGCCACCTCACGCCCGAGCTTCGTGTCGGTGGCGCGGTAGACTTCACCCATCCCGCCGGCGCCGATGGCGGCGGTGATGCGGTAGTGGGCGAGGGTCTGGCCGATCAGCACGAACCTCCCCGGGGCCACACCCCTGCGCGAGCCGCCCCGCCCCTCAACTCGGGGCGCCCCGAGTTGCGTCGATACTGATCAAGCTCCGTCCGGACGGAGTCTCCACAGCCCATTGCGTCAATGAGCTCCCGAGGCCACTCGGGCGAGCTCTCGCGGCCAGTTGAAGACCAGGGAGATCTGGTGCTGCCCGCTCGCTCGCACCATGAAGACCTGCCGCCCGTCGGGCGTCACGTCGAACGCCGGGATCAGCCGGGTCTCGCCGCCCACCGGGAAGAGCCGGATCGGCTTCGAGACCTCCAGTGAATCCCCGCGGGTCTCGACCTTCACGGCGTGCAGGGCGTCACTTCCCATATAGAAGACCTCGCCGTTGCCGCTCCAGAGCGGCGACGACCCGCCGTTCGTGGACACCCGCCATCGGCCGGGCCCCTCCGGGAAGGGCCGCACGTACACCTCGGGCCGTCCCGAGTCGTTGTCCTCGTAGGCCAGCCAGCGGCCGTCGGGAGAGAAGCTTGCCCCGTATCCCCAGACCGGGGTCGGGAAGACGGGGTGGGCGTCTCCCGGCTCGTCGAGGGCTCTCTTGAAGATGTTCGCCCTCTCCATGTACACGAGCCAGCGGCCGTCGGGCGAGAGGGTCAGGGGGACCTGGACCTCGATGCTGGTCGCGAGCCGCTCCTGCTCACCCGAGGCGTCCGCGCGCCGCGTGGCGAGGTTCCAGGTGGAGGCGTCCTGTGCCGAGCTGTAGACGAGGCGCTCGGCGTCCGGCGTCCACACCGGGCGGCCGATCGCGAAGACGTCGGCGGCCAGGCTCGAGAGCGACCCGCGCGTGAGGTCGTAGATCAACAGGTGCTGGTCCGGGTCGTTCAGCGCCAGGGCCAGACGGCCACCGTCCGGAGAGAGCGCCAGCGCCATGTCCGGCCGATACCCGGTGCCCGGGTTCGCCTGGGAGCTCATCGGCATCGAGGTCCCGGCCAGCACGGCCACGCTCTCGACCGAGCCGTCGCGGGAGACGCGGACGAGCTCGAGGGGACTGTCGTCGGGACGGACGAAGCACAGGGTCCCGTCGCGGGCGACCGTCGGGGCCCGACCCCCGGGCACCACCAGGAAGGGCACCCCCGAGGTCTCCAGCCTCTCGAGGGAGAACGGGACCGCCCAGACGCCGGGGCTCGTGGTCTCTCTCTCGTAGACGAGGTGCCCGGACGGCGAGTACACGGGGTAGCGGAGTCTCTCGCCGGGAATCTGGAGGACCACGCGCCGCGAGCCCCCCGCCAGGACCTCCACGGTGTCGGCGCGGGCGGTCTCGCGGCGGTGGACCGTGAGCAGGAGGCCCCGGTTCCCGGGCAGGAGGCCGAGCTCGTGGAAGTCGCTCTCGGCGTCGCGGTCCAGCTCCAGGATCTCCCTTCCTTCGCCGCCGCCGGCCGGGATCTCCCAGAGACCGACGGAGTCACTCCCGGCGAAGACGACGCGCCCATCCTCGGTCCAGACGCTGGCTCCCGAGCCGGCGAGGTCGTCGGGGACGGGGCCCAGCGCGGTGGGAGGACCGCCGTCGCTCGGGGCCTTCCACGCCCGTCCCTGCCCCACGTACACGAGCTGGCTGCCGTCCGGCGACCACGCCGGATAGAGGACTCCGTCGGTATCGGCGATGTCCGCGACGTCGAAACCATCGAGTGGCCGCACGCGAAGGCCACCCTCGGCAAAGAAGGCGACCCGATCACCCCCCGGTGAGATGACGGGTGTCTGGCCCAGCCCGGGCTGGAAGCGGGTCGCGAGCAGGTCGACCTTCCGGACAGCCGCTTCGTCCTTCGGCGGTGTCGGCCGGAGCAGCCAGCCCGCGGCGAACAGGCTGATGCCCACCGCGACGGCGGCAATCGTGCGCCACGACCGCCCCGCCGGAGTGCCGATGGTCTCGGTCGCTGGAGCAGCGCCCGGGTCCTCCAGGACGAGCCGGGCCTCCCCGATGGCCTGCAGGCGGCGCCGAGGGTTGCGCTCGAGTGCACGGCGCAACAGCCCACGGACCGACGCCGGTGTGCGGGCAGGCAGGGCCGTCCAGTCCGGCTCTCGTGTGAGGACCGCGGCCACGATGTCCGAGACGGTGTCGCCCGCGAAGAGCTGTCGACCCGTCAGCATCTCCCAGAGCACCGCCCCGAAGGCCCAGACGTCGGCTCGCCGGTCCACCGCCTTGCCCCGGGCCTGCTCCGGCGACATGTAGGCGGCGGTGCCCAGGATCACGCCGGCCTGGGTTCCGGTGTGGGCCAGGGTGGGGGACTGGGACAGGTCGCTCGAGGAGCCGGTCACCGGATCGCCCGCCCACGCCTTGGCGAGGCCAAAGTCGAGGACCTTCACCTTCCCGTCCGGCGTGAGCTTGACGTTGGCGGGCTTCAGATCGCGATGCACCACGCCCTTGTCGTGGGCGGCCTCGAGCCCCTCGGCGATCTGCCGGGCGATCTCGATGGCCTCTTCGATTGGGATGGGCCCGCGCTCGAGTCGCTGCTGGAGCTCTTCCCCCTCCACCAGCTCGAGGACGAGGAACGGCTTCCCTTCCGCCTCCTCGAGGCCGTAGATGGCCCCCACGTTCGGATGATTGAGGGCGGCGAGGAGGTGGGCCTCCCGTTCGAAGCGCCCCAGGCGCTCCGCGTTCTCCGCGACCTCCGCCGGCAGGACCTTGAGGGCCACGTCACGGCCAAGCTTCGTGTCGGCCGCCCGGTACACCTCGCCCATCCCGCCCGAGCCGATGGCGGCGGTGATGCGGTAGTGGGCCAGCGTCTGGCCGATCAGCGGTTGGCTGTCTCTCATTCGGCCGGCAGCTCCAGCCTCGAACACTGCGCCGCGAATCGCGGGTCGGACCGGACGGTATCGAAGCCAGGCAGCCCGGTGTAGTAGAGCCAGAGCTGGTGCGCGTCCCCGGCCCGCGCGAACAGCTCGAAGGCCGCGTCGACCTCCCCGAGGGCGGCGAGCAACCAGCCCTCTGGGACGATCGGGGGCGCGCCCGCCGGCCGCGCTCGCAGCTCCTCGAGGAGGGTGCGCGCTTCGTCCTTCCGGCCGGCAGTAGCGAGGGCCCACCCCAGGAGACCGAGGAAGTCGGGCCCACGGTGCGCGACGGCGACACCGTGCTCTGCGGCCGCGATGCCCTCGTCGAAGTGGCCGAGGGCCACGTTCGCCAGGGCCGCGCAGAACAGCGCCGAGGCGTCGTCCTTCTCGAAGATGAGGGCCTGCTCGGCGTAACGGTGAGCGTCCTGATGCCGCCTGACGGTCAGCAGCCCCAGCGCCGTGAGCATGTACGGGAAGGACGCGAGCGG
>JAJDNV010000329.1 GCA_022340545.1 Acidobacteriota bacterium
TGACCCACGTCATCGATGAGCAATGGTTCACCGACGTCACCGGGGGCTGGCAGGACCACAGCGTGCGCATCGCGATCGGGGACTTTGACGTCGACACCCTGCCGGACGTGGCCTTCTCCCACTCCGAGAAGCCCGGGTTCAACGTCACCTGGTACTCGAGCGACGATCCGAAGGCCGGTCCGGAATCCTGGCGGAAGCACGAGATCGGCGTCGTGGACTACTGCCACACGCTCCGGGCCGCCGACATGGACGGCGACGGAGACGACGACATCGTGGCCGGGGCCCTCAAGCGGGCGGAGACGCCGGAGATCGTCGTGTTCCTGAACTCGGTCGAGGGAGAGAAGTGGACCCGCTTCAGGGTCGCCGCCAAGAGCGCCTACAAGGCTCGGGTCGGGGACATCGACGACGACCGCGACATGGACATCGTGACGTCGGCGAGCTGGGAGGACCCGCCGGTCATGCTGTGGCGGAACCGGCTGATTCCGTGAGTCTCCACCCGCCGCGTGAACGGGGCACGAAAGACCCTCCGCTGCGGCTGGTCTAGGTCGAGGTCTTCGTCTGCTCGGCTGGCTTCGATGCCGCCGGGGCGGCGGGGGGGACGTGCCACCGGTCCTTCGGGACCACCTTGGCGTCGGGGGGATCGGCCACGTAGGACGGCGTCATGATCTGGACGCCGTGCTCGTTGAAGACATCCTGCACGTTGCGGTGGAGGGCGGTGTAGAGCGGCATCATCTGTCGGGGGTCGCTGCAGTAGACGTTGAGCTCGTAGTTCACCGCGTAGTCGGCCAGGGCCTTCTGGAGGACGAAGGGGCGCGATGTCTCCAGGAGACCGGGCGTGCGCTGGGCCGCCATCAACAGCATCGCCTCCACCTGCCGCCAGGGGACCTCGTACCCGATCCCGACGGTGGTGTGCAGGATCAGCCCCTCGTCGACGGCCAGTGACGTGTAATTGACGATCTCGTTGTTGAGGATCGTGGCGTTGGGGATCACCACCTCCTCGTTCTTGAGGGTCTTGACGGTGGTGACCTGCAGGCGGATGTCGGTCACGTCCCCGACCACGTCGCCGATCTTCACTCGGTCCCCCACGCGGAAGGCCCGGCGGTAGGTCATCGTGTAGCCGGCGATGATGTTGGAGATGGCCGACGTCGAGCCCAGAGAGAAGATGACGCCGGCGAAGAGAGACACCCCCTTGAAGGCCTCGGACCCCGACCCGGGGATGTAGGGGTAGGCCACGACCACGGCGAAGGCGATGACCGCGACCCGAACGATCTTGTAGGTGGGCCAGGCCCACTCGGCGTCGAAGCCCTCGAACTTGATCGACCCCCCGTCGATCCCGGCGAAGAACAGCCGCAGCAGCTTGAGCCCGTATCGCACCACGACGGCCAGGATCGCGAGGAAGATGAGATCCGGGATCTCGGCCAGGAACGCGCTTCCCATGCTTCGCAGGGGGTTGAGGACCCAGGAGTTGAGCCGGACGGCGATGAAGCGCGTCCAGGGGAACAGGGTGAGCACATAGCCCAGGTAGACATAGAACAGCGCGAGCAGGAGAACGGCCCGGAGGGTGCTCAGCCCGCCTCGAACCATCCTCCGGATGCGGTCCGCCCGGAGGAGCTCGAAGGACTTCTCCTCGAGCGCCTCGGCCCGCCGCTTCCAGCGGCGGGCGATGAAGCGGTCCAGGCGGCGGAAGAGCGGGAGGAGAAGCGCGAGCAGGGCCGCGAGGGCTGCGGTGGCGGCGAGGGCGTGGGCGGCGGCGGTGCCGAGCCGCATCGGGGTGCGCGCCTCACGGTACCGGATGAGCGCTGCCGTGACCGCCTCGCGCTGGGCCAGCGCCAGCTCGTGCATGGTCAGACCCTCGAGGCGAGCGTCCGCCTCGAGCACGTAGCCGATGGTCCGCTTGCCCCCCCTGATCTCGAGCGCGCCCTGGACTTCGACGATCTCGAGACGGTTCGGGTCGACTGCCGGGTCTTCCGCGGCCTCCACGATCATGCGGACCCGGCGCGCCGCCCGCGCCTCGGCTGGGAAAGCCGAAGCGCCGCGCAGCCGGAACAGGACGACCCCGTCCACCTCGACCGGGGCCGTCGGGATCGGGGCGTTGGGATACACCAGGTCGCCCGAGGCCTGGGCCCGGGCCTCGGGTGCGCCGGTGAGAAGCGCCACCAGCACAATGGCCACGCCGGCCGACCTGCGAAGTGCGTTCATGGGAATTCTCCTCACTATCATCACCTGTCGGACGCCACGTCGTTCTCGGCGTGAGCCTCCCGCTCGCTCGAGGCACGACGCTCGCGCAGCCGGGCCAGACGGCGGTCGCGGTACTCCAGGGCCGCTTTCCTCAGGTCCACCACCCGATCCGACTCGTCGACGATCTCGGCCCCGATCAGCGTCTCCGTCAGGTCCTCCAGCGTGATGACGCCCTCGATGGCACCGTGCTCGTCCACGACGATGGCGAGGGCCTCCCGGCGGTCGAGGAGCTGAGAGAGGGCGGCCCCGGCTCGGATGAGGCCGGGGATGAAGATCACGGGACGGCGAAAGGTCCCCAGCGGCTGCTCCCGGCTTGCCCCCGAGGCCGCTGCCCTCAGCACCTCGCGCTGCAGAACGTAGCCCACGACGTCGTCGGGGCTCTCCGGCTCGTGGAGGGGGATGCGGCTGAAGGCATCGGTCTCGGGCGTGGCCAGCAGCTCCGCGACCGTGGCGTCGGCGGGCAGCATCACCATGACCGGGCGCGGCGTCATGACGTCGGAGACCCGCACCGTGTCGAAGCGCATCAGGCTGTCCAGGAGCTTCGTCTGCGCAGGGTCGATGGCCCCGTCCTTCGCCGCCGTCGCGATCAGCGCCTCGAGCTCGCCCTTCGAAAGCCGAGCCGGCGTGGGCGGGGCGAGGAGGCGGGTCAGCGTCCGTGAGATCGCGAGCGCCGGCGACATGACGACGGTCAGCCCGTGGAGGGTGTAGCCCACGACGGTGGCCAACGGCGCGGCGTAGAGTGCGCCGAGCGTCTTGGGGATGATCTCGGAGAAGACGAGAATCAGGAACGTCAGGACCCCGGAGAAGATGCCGACTGCGGCGCTCCCGAAGACGCGAGCGGCCTGGGCGCCGGCCATGGTGGCGCCCAGGGTGTTGGCGAGCGTGTTCAGGATGAGGATGGCGCTGATCGCGTCGTCGATCCGCTGCTCCTTGATCTCGAGGAGCACGCCCGCCCCGCGGCTTCCGGCCGCCTTCTTCTCGGCGAGCATCCCCCGGCGGGCGGACAGCAGCGCGGCCTCGAGGAGCGAGCAGAGGAACGACACGCTCAGGGCGAAGCCGACGAAGAGGAGCAGGAGGGTCACGGACTCGATGCGCGGGAGCGTCTCACCGTGGCCATTCTACGCCGGCTGCTTTGGGCGGTAGAGTCCGCCCCTCTAGCCGCAGACCCAGGCACACAGGCGGTCGACGGCGGCCATCACCGGCTCGCAGTAGCTCTGCAGGAACGCCTCGTCCAGCTCCTGGTCGTCGGGCACCGCCCGTGAGGCCACGAGGGCTCGCGCCCCGTCGAAGTCGACGTAGGCAATCCGAGCCGTGAGCTCCTCCGGGGCGCGGCCGAAGGCCTCGCCGGGCAGAAAGGCCACCCCCGTGTCGTCGAGCACACGCTCGCAGAGCCCGGCGCTGGTCGTGATGCCGCGCTCGGCGAGGGGGGCCGCGCGGCTTCCGAAGTCCGGGAAGACGTAGAAGCCTCCCTCGGGCAGCGGGACGAAGATGCCGGCGTCGCGCAGGCGTCCGGCCACCGCCCCGCCGAGGGCCCGGAGGATGCGACGGGAGTGGAACAGGTGCTGCTCGAGGTCGATGCCCCCCTGGAAGGCCCGGACCGCCGCGTACTGGATGGGCGTGCTTGTCGAGGTGAAGCTCTCGCTACAGACCACGGCCATGGACTCGAGAAGCCAGCGGAGGGAGGTGGGGAAGGTGAACGTCCCGAGCCGCCAGCCCCCGGCCCCGCACCACTTGCTGAGGCCGCTGCTGATGATCGTCCCCTCCGGGTAGAAGCGCGCGATCGAGACGTGCTGCCCGCCGTGGTCGATCTCGCCGTAGATCTCGTCGGAGAGGAGGATGACGCGGTAGCGCCGCGCGACCTCGGCGAGCTCCTCGAGGGCGTCCACGCTGTAGGTCTGCCCGGTGGGGTTGGAGGGGTAGTTGAGGATGACGAGGCGGGGGCGTCCGGGATCACCGCGGCAGACGGCGTCCAGCTCGGCCGGGCGCAGCGGCCAGCCCTCCTCCGCCGTCGTGGGCACCCAGCGGATGTGGCGGCCGATGATGTGGGCCTGCGGGGCGTAGGTCACCCAGCTCGGTGTCGGGATCACGAGGTCTCCATAGAATACGAGCTGGAGGATGAACATCAGCTCCTTCGACCCTGGCCCGACCAGGATGTCCTCGGGGGAGCGCTCGATGCCCTGGCGTCGCTGGTAGTAGCTGGCGACCGCCTCGCGCAGGGCGGGCAGGCCCCTGACCGGGAGGTAGTCCTTCTCGTGGGCGTTGGTCCGGAGCTTCTCGACCACGGACTCCGGGACCGGGAACGGCGACTGCCCGAGGCCGAGGCGGTAGACGTGGCGCCCCTCGGCCGCTATCTGACGGCACCGCTCGTTGATCGCGAGGGTGGGAGACGTGTGGAGGCCCCGGACGTTGAGGTTGAGGTGCACTTCCGGGTGGTTTCTGAACTCGTTCTCCATCGGGCGATCCATCCTGCCGCATGGTCATGATACGTCACCCTCCCGTCGTCCGAGTGATCCGGCCGCAGTAAAATCCGTCGCGGTCGGAGCGCCCCGCGTCATTGCGCGA
>JAJDNV010000331.1 GCA_022340545.1 Acidobacteriota bacterium
CGATCGGCGAACTCCATACAAGAAGGTGGGACCGTTGATCGGCCAGACGATTTCGCACTACCGCGTCACTGCGGAGCTGGGCAAGGGTGGCATGGGTGTCGTGTACGAAGCCGAGGACACGAGACTCGGACGCAGGGTGGCCCTCAAGTTCCTCCCCGAGAACCTCGCGAAGGACGACGCGCTGCTCCAGCGTTTTCAGCGGGAAGCGAGGGCCGCATCAGCTCTCAACCATCCCGGCATCTGCACGATTCACGCGATCGAGCAGCACGACTCTCACCATTTCATCGTCATGGAGCTGCTCGAGGGGGAGACGCTGGCCGACAAGATTCACCAGGGGCCGATGGAGATCTCCACGGTCTTCTCGATCGCGGTCGAGATCGCCGACGCGCTCGAATCCGCGCATTCGAAAGGCATCGTGCACCGTGACCTGAAGCCGGCGAACATCTTCATCAGTCCGCGCGGACAGGTGAAGATCCTCGACTTCGGCCTCGCGAAGATCGAACCGCCCGCTGGCAACGTCGCCGAGTCCGCGGTCACGGCGGTCAGGCAGGACGAGATCACGACGGCGGGTACGACCCTCGGGACGGTCTCCTACATGTCTCCCGAGCAGGCGCGAGGACAGCTGACCGACTCGCGAACCGACCTCTTCTCTCTCGGAACGGTCATCTACCGCATGGCGACGGGCACGCTTCCATTCCGAGGCGAGACCTCGGCCGTGATCTTCGACCAGATCCTGAATTACGAGCCGTCCCGGCCCACCGAGCTCAACTCTTCGCTGCCGCCGGAGCTCGAGCGCATCCTCTCGAAGGCGCTCGAGAAGGACCGCGACCTTCGATACCAGAGCGCGACCGAGATGAAGACGGACTTCATGCGACTTCGCAGAGACCTCGATTCGGGAAGCCGCAAGGCAGCGGATTTGAGTGACTCTCGCCCTGGCGTGAAGAAGCAGTCCGAGCGCTCGATAGCCGTTCTCTACTTCGAGAACCTGAGCGGCGTGAAGGACGACGAGTATCTGCGTGACGGAGTCACCGAGGACATCATCACAGAGCTTTCCAAGATCAAGGGGCTGAAGACCTTCTCTCGAACTGCGATTCTCGGGCACCGGGACAAGCCGGTCACGACGACACAGGTCGGGCAGCAGTTGGGCGCTGCGTACGTCCTGACCGGCAGCATCCGTCGCGCGGGCAACCGCCTTCGCATCAACGCACAGCTCGTCGACGCCCAAACCGACTTCCCGATATGGTCGGAACGATACGACCGCGAGATGGAAGACGTGTTCGAGCTTCAGGACGAGATCGCGCACAAGATTGCGGACGCGCTGCGCATCACGCTCTCGCCGCAGGAGCAGCAGGCGATCGCGGCACGGCCGACGGAGAACCTTCAGGCCTACGATTTCTACCTTCGCGGAAAAAGCTACGCTCGACGACGAACGCGACAGGACCTCGAGTTCGCGTTGCAGATGTACGAACGCGCAGTGCAGGCGGATCCGGAGTTCGCCCTCGCCCACGCCGGGATCGCGAACGTCTGCGTCCTCTACTACTTCGACTACGACGCGGAGCCGGAGTGGATCGAGCGCGCGGCGGCCGCCTCGGAACGCGCGAGCATCCACGGGCCCGGCCTCCCGGAGGTCCTCACTGCGGAAGCATGGATCCGCTACCGCGAAGGAAAGCACAGTGAAGCCGTCGACCTCGTCCACCGTGCCGTGGCGGCGAAGCCGGACTGCGAAGGGGCCTACTATCTACTCGGCCGCGCTCTCTTCAGCAGTGGCCAGCATCGCGATCTGGTCGACATCACCGAGAAGGTGCTCGCCGCGGCGGGCGACGACTACAACGTCTACGTCCCGATTCTCAACTCACTCGGTGCGCTGGGTAAGGCCGACAAGCTTCACAAGTTCCGGCAGAGAATGACCCAGGCGCTCGAGGACCAGGTGATCAAGGTCCCCGAAGACGCCCGTGCGCGATCCCTGCTCGCCGTCCTTTACGCCCAGCTCAACCGCCCCGATGACTCGGTCCGAGAGATGAATTTCGCGACGACGCTCAGGCCGACCGATCCGACGCTCGCGTACAACTGCGCCTGCACGTACTGTCAGCTCGGCATGAAGACGGAAGCCCTCGAGGCGCTCAGGAAGGCCTGGCAGCTCGGGTATCGCGACGCGGAGTGGGTTCGAAAGGATCCGGACCTCGAGATTCTCTACGGAGACCCGGAATTCGAGAAGCTCTACCCGCCCTCGTAGCGGACGTCGTCGAGCCACGGCAGCGCCCCACGCAACGTCGGGTTTCCCCCGAGAGCCAAGGCACGAGGGCCAGGGACGAGACGATCGACGCGGAGGAGTTGTGTCGCCCGCGGCGGCCCGGGCTTCCCAGGCTCGGGCGCAAGCTACAATGAGTCCAGGGACATGAAGGGGTCGGAGTTCGACGAGGTCGGTTTCTTTCGGGCGATACAGAGCAGTGGGTCGCCGGAGACCCGAGAGCGCCTCACGGCTCTGGCGGAGCGGCAACTGACGCCCGACCAGGTGCGGGAAGCGATGGCCGTCCCGCTCAGCGATTCGGAGCGTGACGAGAGCCTGTCGCTCATCCGCTGGTTCCGCCGGCGGTATCCCACGCCCGTTGAGCGCCTCGCCTACGCACGACGCGCCTACCGGCGCTGGTCGGCAGCCCAGGGCCTCTAGACGTCACCGGGTCCGCGGCGGAATCCGGCCTGCATCTCCCTTCTGGTCGCCGGAATCTGGACTGCGGGATGCGAATGGCGGTAGTCTCCTCCCGGTAGCGGCTCTGTCCGGAGGGCGGCTGCATGGCGCTGTCGGTAGGAACTCGCCTCGGCCCCTACGAGATCCTCGAGCCCCTGGGGGCCGGGGGGATGGGTGAAGTTTACCGTGCCCGCGACACCAAGCTCGGGCGCGAGGTCGCCATCAAGATCCCGCCCGAAGCCTTCGCCCAGGACGAAGCGCGCCTGGCCCGCTTCGAGCGTGAAGCCCGGGTCCTGGCCTCCCTCAACCACGCCCACATCGCCACTCTCTACGGCTTCGAGCGGGAGGCCGAGACCCGCTTCCTGGTGATGGAGCTCGTCGAGGGCGAGGACCTCGCCACGCGGCTCAAGCGCGGTTCCCTTCCCGTCCGGGAGACCCTGCCCGTCTTCCTCCAGGTGGCCGAGGGGCTGGAGGCGGCCCACCAGAAAGGGGTGGTCCACCGCGACCTCAAGCCCGCCAACATCAAGGTCACCACCGCGGGTCAGGTGAAGATCCTGGACTTCGGCCTGGCCAAGGCGATCGCCGAAGAGGACTCCGTCCAGGACCTTTCGCAGTCTCTCACCTTGACGCGAGATGCCACCAGGGCCGGCGTCCTTCTCGGCACGGCGCCCTACATGAGCCCGGAGCAGGCGCGAGGCCAGCCCGTCGACAAGAGAACCGACATCTGGGCGTTCGGCTGTTGCCTCTATGAGGCGCTGACGGGGAAGGTGACGTTCCTCGGCGAGACCGTGTCGGACACCCTCGCGGCGATTCTCGAGAGGGAGCCCGACTGGCCCCTCTTGCCGGAGACGACACCCGCACCCGTACAGCGCTTGCTGCGACGCTGCCTCACGAAGGACAGCGGGGAAAGGCTGCAGCACATCGGGGATGCGCGTCTCGAGCTCAAGGAGGCGCTCGCCGAGCCAGAGCTCCCCGCAGCTCCGCCCGCCGCGGAGAGGAAGGCCACACGCTGGAAGCAGGTGGCCCCGTGGACTCTTGCGGCCCTGGCCCTGGCCTTTATTGGCGTGCGGAGCTTGTGGCACGCCGGTGCGTCGGGCGAGGTCCCGCAGACCTCGCCGATACGGTTCGCGTTGTTGTTTCCCGAGGGGGTGACCCTGCAGCTAGACCCCGGTGGGTATGCCATCTCGCCCGACGGGGAGAAGGTTGCAGTTGTGGCCACCGGAGGAGGAGGCGACAGGCTTCTCTACCTCAGGCAGCTCGATCAGACATCCTTCCAGTCGATTCCCGGCACGGAAGGGGTCTCGTATCCATTTTTCTCTCCCGACAGCGAATGGGTGGGCTTCAGGACTACCCAGGCAATCAAGAAGGTGTCCATCCACGGGGGGACGCCGCTGATCCTCTGTGAGGATTGCGGTTCCTTCCAGGCGGCGCCCAGTTGGGGACAAGATGACCGCATCGTCTTTACTGGAATGGACGGTCTGTGGCGGTTCCCGGCGCGAGGAGGGGAGCCCTCTCTGCTCCTGGGGCCCGACTCTCACCAGAGGCAGATCACGTTGTATCCGTGGCCTGAATCCCTGCCGAACGGCAAGACCGTCCTGTTCACCATCGCGAGCGCGGGGCGGACGCACCTTGCCGCCCTTTCTCTCGAGACCGGTCAATGGAAGACGCTGCTCGAGAGGGGGAGCCACCCGCACTACTTGCCGACTGGGCATCTGGTGTACGCCGTGGAGAGCCAACTCATGGCCGTCCCCTTCGATCCGGAGACGCTCAGTATCCAAGGAGCTCCCAGGCCACTCCCCGAACCGCTTGCGGTCGGCACCTACACGACGAAGTTCGACGTGTCGGAGAATGGGACGCTCGTCTACGTTCCACAAACCGAATCGAGACTGGTCTGGCGTGACCGTCAGGGTTCCGCCGAGGCCCTCCCGGCGCCGGCGCGCTACTATCGGACTCCCCGCGTCTCTCCCGACGGCAGGAGCATCGCCGTACAGATCGTGGAGGGATCCCAGCGCGACGTCTGGATCTACGATCTGGAGCGGCGTGCGCTGACCCGGCTCACGTTCGGGGAAGACGACTGGACCCCCCTTTGGACAGCGGACGGAAAGAGCATCGTGTTCACATCCGGTCGAGATGGCCAGTACAACCTGTACATGAAGCGAGCGGACGGCAGCGGCGATGCGGAACGGCTCACCGACCGAGGAGAGCATCAGACACCGAGGTCGTGGTCGCCGGATGGGCGCGTTCTCTTGCTCAACCATTTCGATCCCGAGACAGGCGAAGACATCTACGAGCTGACGCTGGACGACAACCGCACGCTCACACCCTTCTTGAAGACCCGCTTCGATGAGGGCGAAGGGAAGTTCTCGCCCGACGGACGGTGGGTGGCGTACAGCTCCGAGGAATCGGGGAGGGAGGAGGTGTACGTCCGGGCGTATCCCTCGGGCGAGAAGCGGCTGGCGTCAGTCAAGGGGGGCTTCAATCCCCTCTGGCACCCCAGCGGCCGGGAGCTCTATTTCGGCTCCGGAAGCAGTCTGATGGCCGTTTCTGTTTCGGATCGTCCCTCTCTCCGCATCGGAGCGCCACGAAAGGTACTGGAGTTGAGCGCGCCGCTGTCGATCGGGCAAGAAACCATCGACATCAGCCCAGACGGCGAGCGGTTCCTCGTCACGGAGAAGGCACAGGTGCGACAGATCAACGTCGTCGTTAACTGGTTCGAAGAGCTGAGGCAGCTCGATCCGGGTGATTGACTGCTGCCGAACGGGGCCAAGACTGTCACATGAGCAGGCCCGGGCCGGTCAACGGAGGGCGGGATCAGTAGAGCAGGACGTCCCGTCGCTCGCGGGCGAAGCGCTCGATGCCGGGGGCGTCGGCGGCGAGGATGTCGGCGA
>JAJDNV010000163.1 GCA_022340545.1 Acidobacteriota bacterium
GGGTGTCGTGGAGGTCAAGGCCACCAACGGCGACACCCACCTGGGGGGCGACAACCTCGACCAGCGGGTGATCGACTGGATCGTGGCGGAGTTCAAGAAGGACCAGGGGATCGACCTCTCGAAGGACAAGATGGCCCTCCAGCGTCTGAAGGAAGCGGCGGAGAAGGCCAAGACCGAGCTGTCGACCACCCTGGAGACGGAGATCAACCTGCCCTTCGTGACCGCGGACGCCTCGGGACCGAAGCACCTCGCCCTCAAGCTGAGCCGGGCCAAGCTGGAGCAGCTCATTGACGACCTGCTGCAGCGGACGATGGGTCCGGTGAAGCTGGCCCTGAAGGACGCGGGGCTCGATCCCAAGGACGTCGACGAGGTCGTGCTCGTCGGGGGCTCCACCCGGATCCCGAAGGTCCAGGAGCTGGTGCAGGGCTTCTTCGGCAAGGAGCCTCACAAGGGTGTGAACCCCGACGAGGTGGTGGCGATCGGCGCTGCCGTCCAGGCCGGGATCCTGGCCGGCGAGGTCAAGGACGTCCTTCTCCTCGACGTCACGCCCCTGTCGCTGGGCGTCGAGACCCTTGGCGGCGTGATGACCAAGCTGATCGAGCGCAACACCACGATCCCCACCAAGAAGACCGAGGTCTTCTCCACCGCCGCCGACAGCCAGCCCTCGGTCGAGATTCACGTCCTCCAGGGCGAGCGCGAGATGGCGAGGGACAGCCGGACCCTGGGCAACTTCCACCTCACCGGCATCCCGCCCGCGCCACGGGGGGTGCCGCAGATCGAGGTGACCTTCGACATCGACGCCAACGGGATCCTCAACGTGTCCGCCAAGGACAAGGCCACCGGCAAGTCCCAGGCCATCACCATCACCGCCTCCTCCGGCCTTGCCAAGGAGGAGGTCGAGAAGATGGTCGAGGACGCCAAGGCCCACGCGGACGAGGACAAGAAGCGGCGCGAGCTCGTCGACCAGCGCAACCAGGCCGACAGCCTCGCCTACACCGTCGAGAAGACGCTCAACGACAACCGCGACAAGGTCGATGATGGCGAGGCCAAGACCATCGAAGAAGCGATCGCCGAGGTGCGCAAGGCGGCCGAGGGCGAGGACGCCGACGCCATCAAGGCGTCCATGGAGAAGCTGACGAAGCAGAGCCACAAGCTCGCCGAGGAGCTCTACAAGCAGCAGGTCCCGGGCGCGGAGGCCGCCGCGGGCGGCTCCGGGAACGGCGGGGCCCCCGAGGGGGCGCCCCCGCCCCCAGGCCAGGACTCCGGCGACGTGGTGGATGCCGAGTACACGGTGAAGAATTGAGGCGCGAGAGGCGCCTCCAGAAGACTGAATATCAGGAGGATAGGGATATGACACTCGTTCGCTGGGAGCCGTTTCACAACCTCGTTTCCGTGCAGAACCGTATGAACCGGATCTTCGACGAGGCCTTCCGGGGCCAGTCCGGCGCCTCCGAGGACGACTGGGCCCTCGGCGGCAACTGGGCACCGGCCGTCGACATCTTCGAGCACGAGGGCAACATCGTCCTCAAGGCCGAGCTGCCGGGGATCGACCCCAAGGACGTCGACATCCGCGTCGAGAACAACGTGTTGTCTCTTCGGGGCGAGCGGAAGTTCGAAACCGAGGTGAAGCGCGAGAACTGCCACCGCGTGGAGCGGGCGTACGGAGCGTTCAACCGCTCGTTCACGCTGCCGAACGTCGTCGACACCGAGAAGATCAAGGCCGACTACAAGGACGGCGTTCTGAAGGTGATCCTCCCCCAGAAGGAGGAGGCCAAGCCGAAGCAGATCTCGATCGCGGTCGGCAAGTGACACCTCGGGGCAGGGTCGGACGCCCTGCCCACGGCGACCATCGCCGGGGACCGGGCGGGGGCCTTGCTCCCGCCCGGCCGTCTTCGGGACGGAATCACCCACCGGCGTCCTCACCTCGGCACCTGGCTGTGTCCTTTCGAGGACACTTTCCGGCGCCCCGTGAGGGGGATCGCGGGATTCCTCTCGCCGGACACAACTTTTGACCTGTCGTGACCGTAAGAGGCTTTCGAAAGCGTGACTTACCGGCATAATCCACCCGTCCACCAGCGCCGCCGGTTGTGGCCGCAGGGAAGGTCGGGGCCCCGGCGACGGGCACAGGACTTGCTCCCTCTTCGGGAGCCCGTCACTCCCCCGTCGCCTGGAATAACGACGTGACAGTCGACGTAGAGACGGGCGGGAGGCCCTGGAGCACTCGCCGCCTCGGAGGCATCGGAATCCAATGAGCAGTCGGACCAGAACATTCGCTCTGATCTTCACCGTCGCCCTCGCCGTGACGCTGCTGGGGGCCCTCCTCACCACGCACGCGGCTCCCACGCTCACCCAGGGGCGAGCGGACAGCTCGCGACCCACCGTGGTCCCGGTGGCCCTGCAGAGCTCCGGGACCGCTTCCGGGCTCGGCCTCGACACGTTCCGCGACATCGCCCGCGCGGTGAACGACGGCGTCGTCAACATCAACACCTCGAAGCTCGTCCGCCGGCCCCAGGCCGGCTTCTTCCACGACTTCTTCGGGGGCGGAGAGGACGACCCACTCGGACCCGACGTCGGGTCGGACCCCATTCGGCAGACGAGCCTCGGCTCGGGCTTCGTGATCGACTCGGACGGCTACATCCTCACGAACCGCCACGTGATCGAGGAAGCGGACGAGATCTCGGTCAGCTTCTCGGACGGGAAGAGCTACGACGCGACGATCGTCGGTCAGGATGCCCGGACCGACGTGGCCCTCATCAAGATCGAGCCCGAAGGGCCCCTGACCGTCCTCCCTCTCGGCGACTCCGACACGACCGAGCCCGGGGAGTGGGTCATGGCCATCGGTAATCCGTTCAGCCTCGGCAACAGCGTCTCGGTCGGAGTGATCTCCTTCAAGGGCCGCGACCTGCAGCTCCAGCGCGGGACGAGCATCGACATGATCCAGACTGACGCCGCGATCAACCCCGGCAACTCCGGGGGGCCGCTCCTGAACACCCGCGGCGAGGTGATCGGGATCAACACGATGATCGTCACCGGGGGGGCCTCGCGGGTGAACGCGGGAGTCGGCTTCTCGGTCCCGATCAACGTGGCGCGCGAGATCCTCCAACAGCTCCGCGAGAGGGGCAAGGTCGTGCGCGGCTGGATGGGTGTGACCATCGGCTCCATGACGGAGGACCTGGCCGCGACCTACGACCTCGACGAGGCGAAGGGAGCGGTGGTGAACTCGGTCACTCCGGGCTCGCCCGCGGATGAGGTGGGCATCCAGCCCGAGGACGTCATCCTCTCCGCGGATGGGCGGGTGATCGAGGACAGCAGCGACCTTTCTCGCTACATCGCGTCGAAGGCCCCCGAGACGGAGGTCGAGCTCTCCGTCCTGCGGGATGGCGAGCGCAAGACCATCTCGATCACTCTCGGGACCTTCCCCGAAGAGACGACACTCGTCGCTCGCCAGGACACGGAGAGGCGCCGCCTCGGGATGAGCGTCCGGGATCTCACCCCCTCCCTGGCCCAGCGTCTCGACCTGCCCCGCGGCAGCCGAGGCGTCCTGATCACCGATGTCGAGACCGGCGAGCCGGCGGAGGAGGCGGGGCTGCGACGGGGCGACGTGATCGTCTCCGTGAACGGCGGGGCCGTAGAGGGCGTGGACGACTTCGAGCGCGCGGTCTCCGGGTTCGACTCGGGCGATCGGGTGCGGCTGCGTGTCCTGAACGCCCAGGGCTACCGCGTGGTCGTCGTGAGGCTGAATTGATGCGACAGGGGGCGGAACCTCACCAGAGAGGGAGGGATCCCATGGCACGTAACAGGCGTTCAACCGACCAGGAGCGGTATCTGCTTCTCAAGGGCATGCTGAGAGAGCGGCGCCGCGAGGTCCAGGAGAAGCTGCGGTCCCTTCGGGAGACGCTTCCCGTCGAGGCCGCGGTGGTGCGCGATTCCGAGGAGCAGAGCGTCGACGACTTCGTGACCGAGGTCGACATGGCCCTCATGCAGATGAAGTCGGAGACGCTCAGCAAGATCGACCAGGCCATCGCTCGGCTCGAGGACGGCAGCTACGGTCTGTGCCAGGAGTGCGACGGGGAGATCTCGGCCGCTCGGCTCAAGGCCCTTCCCTTTGCCCACCTCTGCCGCGCCTGCCAGGAAGAGGCGGAGTCCACGCTGCGGGCCGCGCGCGAGGCCAAGGCGTTTGCCCGCCTGCAGAAGGAGCTGGCCCACGTCACCCTGCGCACGCCGACGGGGCGGCGCTGAGGAAGCGATGAGCGAGCACGACGACAGCTTCCCCGCCTTCGAGTCGGAAGGCGTTCACGAGCTGGACTTGAAGGACGTCCCGACAGAGCTCGGCATCCTGCCCCTGCGGGACACACTTCTGTTCCCGCAGGTGATCCTGCCGCTCGCGGTGGCCCGGGAGCGCTCCGTCGCCCTCGTGAACGACGCGGTCGCTGCACGCAAGGTGATCGGCGTGGTGACCCAGCGCGATCCTGCGACCGAGAAGCCGGTCGAGAGCGATCTCTTCACCGTCGGAACGCTCACTCACATCCACAAGATGTTCAAGTTCCCGGACGGGTCGCTCCGTCTCGTCGTGCAGGGAGTCCAGCGCTTTCGCGTGCTGGGGATCACCGAGTACAGCCCCTTCCTCAAGGCCCAGGTGGAGATGCTCTCGGACGAAGTCCCGCCGGAGCAGGAGATCGAGGTCAAGGCGCTGGCCCAGAGCGCCCTGGCCGTCTTCCAGAAGGTGGTGGAGCTGTCCCCCACCCTGTCCGACGAGCTCGCCGCGCTGGCCGCGAACATCCAGGAGCCTCCGCGCCTCGCCGACTTCATCGCCGGCAGCCTGCCCACGCTCAACACCGCCCAGAAGCAGGAGATCCTCGAGACGCTGGAGGTCAAGGCTCGACTCGAGCGGGTCAACAAGGTCCTGGCCAAGGACCTCGAGGTGCTCGAGGTCGGCAGCAAGATCCAGAGCCAGGTCAAGAACGAGCTCCAGAAGAACCAGCGCGAGTACTACCTCCGCGAGCAGATGAAGGCGATCCAGAAGGAGCTCGGCGACACCGACGACCAGCAACGCGAGATCGACGAGCTGCGCGAGAAGATCGAGGCGGCAGGGATTCCGGAGGAGTCGAAGAAGGAGGTGCTCCACGAGCTCGAGCGCCTGGCCCGCATGTCCCCCGCCGCCGCCGAGTACACCGTGAGCCGGACCTATCTCGACTGGGTCGTGTCCCTCCCGTGGAACCAGCGCAGCGAAAGCGAGATCGACCTCGTCAAGGCGAAAGAGGTCCTCGACAACGACCACTACGACCTCGAAAAGGTGAAGGACCGGATCCTCGAGTACCTGGCCGTCCGGAAGATGAAGCCGGACATCAAGGGCCCGATCCTGTGCTTCGTAGGCCCCCCGGGCGTCGGCAAGACGAGCCTGGGCAAGTCGATCGCCAGCGCCCTCGGACGGAAGTTCCACCGCCTCAGCCTCGGCGGCATGCGCGACGAGGCCGAGATCCGGGGGCACCGCCGCACCTACATCGGGGCCCTCCCCGGCCAGATCCTCCAGGGACTGCGGCGGGCGGAGAGCAAGAACCCGGTGGTCATCCTCGACGAGGTCGACAAGATCGGCACCGATTTCAGGGGCGATCCCGCGGCCGCCCTCCTCGAGGTTCTGGACCCCGAGCAGAACAACACCTTCAAGGATCACTACATCGACCTGCCGTTCGACCTCTCGGAGGTCCTCTTCATCACGACCGCCAACATCCTCGACACCGTGCCCCCGGCCCTGCGGGACCGCATGGAGGTCATCCGCCTCGCCGGCTACACGGAGGAGGACAAGCTTCACATCGCGCGCCGCCACATCATCCCGCGTCAGCTCGACAATCACGGCCTCAACGCGGAGCAGGTCGCCTTCGGCGACGAGGCCCTGGTCAAGCTGATCCGCGAGTACACCCGCGAGGCCGGCCTCCGGAACCTCGAGCGAGAGATCGCCAGCATCATCCGTAAGGTGGCCCGGCGCAAGGCGGAAGGGGTCGACGAGACGGTCGTGCTGACCCCGGAGAAGGTCGAGGAGTTCCTCGGGGCGCCCTACTTCCTCCCCGACGAGGAGCTGAACGAGCGCGCTCAGACTCCGGGCGTGGCCACCGGCCTGTCCTGGACCGCGGCCGGGGGAGACGTGCTGTACATCGAGGCCTCGCAGATGTTCGGGAAGAAGGGCCTGACCCTCACCGGGCAGCTCGGCGACGTCATGAAGGAGAGCGCCCAGACCGCCCTGTCCTGGGTCCGGGCCCACGCCCGCCAGCTGGGCATCGAGGACTCGTTCTTCGAGCGCGTGGACCTGCACCTCCACGTTCCGGAGGGGGCCATCCCCAAGGACGGCCCGTCGGCCGGCATCACCCTCGTCGCCGCCCTCGTCTCGCTGCTCACCGACCGTCCGCTCCGCCCCCGGGTGGCCATGACCGGCGAGATGACGCTGTCGGGTCGCGTCCTGCCCGTCGGCGGGATCAAGGAGAAGGTCCTGGCCGCCCATCGCCTCGGGGTGAAGGAGGTCCTCCTGCCCCATCGCAACGAGAAGGCGGTCAAGGAAGACATCCCGGAGAACGTTCGCGGCGACCTGAAGATCCGGCTCGTGTCCTCGATCGAGGAGGTTCTCGAGCTCGCGCTCACCCCCGGAACCCCCCAGCCGGTCAGCGACCGGGACCGCTGGCATCTCCGCCTGTCGAACTAGGCCCCCGGGCAACTGGAAGGCTCGCGAGGACCACGACGCGGTCCGGAGGGCCAAGCGCTCAGGTCACCCCCTCCGCGCGGACGCTTACGATTGACGCCCCCCCTCCCGGCGGGGCATCATCCCAGCCCGCACATGCTGTGTCCCAGATGCTCCGCCAACAACCCCCCGGACGAGGCGCGCTGCACGTCTTGCGGCGCCAGCCTTGCGGTGGCCGTCCTCGAGGTCATCCGCGGGGACCTCCCGGAGAAGATCCGCTTCCTCCGCCCCCGCTCGTACTCCGTCGGCCGGGCCCGCCACAACGACATCGCCCTGAACGAGCCGTCGATCTCGAAGTTCCACGCCCGCCTCGACTACCAGGACGGGCGCTTCTTCGTCCAGGACGCGGACAGCCTCCACGGCCTCTACGTCAACGCCACCAAGGTCCGGCGCGCGGAGCTCACCCCCGGGGCCCAGATCCAGCTGGGCAACGTCACGCTGAAGTACTCCGTCCTCGGGGTCGAGAGCTCGACCGGGGCCATGGGCAAGCTGCCCTGGGTGGAGCAGCAGCAGCTGCTCCTCTCGCTCGTGCAGACGCTCAACTCGACGCTGGTCCTGAGCCAGGTGCTCGAGCAGGTCCTCGACGCGATCATGCACATCACCGGCGCCGAGCGGGGATTCCTCCTTCTCGCCGACGCGTCCGCGGACGCGAGCCGGTTCCCCACCGTCGCCGGCCTCCGCCTCCGGGTGGCCCGGGGGCGCGAGGGGGACATGCCCCCGGGCGACGGCCACGGGGTCTCGGCCACGGTGGTCCGCCGCGCCCTGGAGAGCGGGGAGATCGTCTCCTCTCCCTTCCCCGCGTCGGGCCAGACAGCCGACAAGACCGCGGCCACCCCGACCGCCGAGCTCTCGCGCAGCACCCTCTGTCTTCCGCTGCGCTCGCCCCGGGCCGAGGTCGACGGCACCGGGGCCTTCCCGCGGGGGCTGGGCGCCCTCTACGTCGACAACGCCCACTCGCAGGAGCCGTTCAGCCAGGATGTCCTGCGCGCGGCCGAGGCCCTCGCCCGGCACGCGGCCCTGGCCATCGAGAACGCCCAGCTCTTCGAGCGCGAGCAGGGAACCATCGAGGAGCTCCAGAAGGCACAGGCCCAGCTCCTCCAGTCCGAGAAGCTGGCCACCATCGGTCAGATGGCGGCGGGCATCGCCCACGAGCTCAACACCCCGCTCACGTACATCATGGGCAACCTCGAGCTGCTCGAGCTCCAGGACATCACCCCCGCCCAGCGCGAGATGCTCAGCGCGGTGACGCGGGGCGCCGACCGCATCCGCACCCTCGCCCAGCGGCTGCTCGCGTTCAGCCGCCCCGGACGCGAGGAGATGGTGCCCCTCGCCCCCAACGACGTCATCGAGCGCAGCCTGGAGCTGTGCCAGTACCAGATCGCCAGCGGGCGGGTCCAGCTCAAGAAGGAGCTGGCCGACGATCTACCGCGCGTCCTGGGCGTGTCCAACCAGCTCGAGATGGCCCTGATCAACCTCGTGATCAACGCCGTACACGCGATGGCGGAGAATGGCGGGACGCTGACCGTCACCTCTTCCCGCCGGGGCAGCGAGGTGGAGATCACGGTCACCGACGAAGGGCCCGGGGTGCCGGACGACATCCGCGGGCGGCTCTTCGAGCCGTTCGTGACGACCAAGCCCGAGGGCAAGGGGACGGGGCTGGGCCTCTCCACGGTCCTGATGGTCCTCGAGCGGCACCGCGGTCACGTGGACTTCACGACGGAGCAGGGGCGTGGAACGACCTTCGTCGTCCGCGTGCCCGCGGTGTCGGAAGCCTGATTCACCCCGACATCCAGGGACAAGCATTCCCCGTTGGCTCGACCGGGCCTACTCGATGACGATCAGCTCGCCCCGCTCCACCACGGCCGCCTCCCCCGACTCCAGGCAGCAGTAGAACGGAAACCGACCAGCCCGGTCCGGGGTCAGGTCGAACATCGTCTTTCGACCGGGGCGAATACGCTTCTCCACGCGCAGGGCGTCGACGGCGAAGCAGTGCTCGCCGTCCGCCGAGGACAGGACGACTTGGTACGCCTCACCCTTGCGGAGCGTCACCGTCGCGGGGTGGAAGCCCTCGTGCGACGCCTGGATCTCGACCTGGGGGGCGGACCGGGCGCCGGCAACCGCCGCCACCAGCACGGCAGCGACGCCCAGGGCCCGGGTCCCGGTCCTCTTCACCGTCTCTAGCTCCGCGGCCCCCGACCGCGGTCACCTCGATCGCCCCCGCCACGGCCCCGATCGCCACGGCCACGGTCGCCACCACGGCCACGGTCGCCACGGCCACGGTCGCCGTGACCGCGACCACCTCCGTGCTCTCGCCGGCCGGGGCCTCCGCCCGGCCCGGGGCCGCCCCCGGAACCCGAGCCGCCGGCGGCCACCGGGACTCCCTCGGCCTCCTCGAGCAGCGCCTTGCGCGAGAGACGGATCTTGCCCGACGGGTCGATGTTGACCACCTTCACCAGGACCTCGTCGCCCTCCGACACCTCGCTGCGCACGTCCTTGACGTGGTGGTGGGCCATCTCCGAGACGTGAAGGAGACCGTCGGTGCCGGGAAGGATCTCGACGAAGGCCCCGAAGTCGACCACCCGCACCACCTTGCCGAGGTAGCTCTTGTTCAGCTCTGGAGTGGCGGTCAGCTCCTCGATGATGGCGATGGCCTTGCGTGCGGCGGCTTCGTCGATCGAGGCGATGGCCACGCGGCCGTCGTCCTCCACATCGATCTTGCAGCCGGTCCGCTCGACGATGGAACGGATCATCTTGCCGCCGGGCCCGATGATGTCCCGGATCTTGTCGACCGGCACCCGGATGGTGAGGATGCGCGGCGCGTACTCGCTGATGTCGGTCCGCGGCTCGGACAGGGCCTCCTTCATCTTGCCGAGGATGTGGAGTCGTCCCTGGCGCGCCTGCTCGAGGGCCTGGGCCAGGATCTCGCCCGTCACCCCGCCGATCTTGATGTCCATCTGGAGGGCGGTGAGCCCGTCGGGGCTGCCGGCGACCTTGAAGTCCATGTCGCCGTAGTGGTCTTCCTCT
>JAJDNV010000345.1 GCA_022340545.1 Acidobacteriota bacterium
AGGAGCAGGTAAAGCCCGGCCGAGCCGAAGATCAGGTTGGGGGACCAGGCGGCGAGGGTGGGGGCGAGGAGCGCATAGTTGCCCAGGGCCTCGAACACCCCGAGGCACGCCCAGTAGACGATGCCGATCACGATCGAGACACCGATCCCGTAGAGCGCGCCGCGACGGGCCACGACGAACGAGAACGGGATCCCGAGCAGCGTCATGATCACCCCCACCATCGGGAAGGCGAGCTTGCGCTGCAGCTGGACCTTGAGCTTGGCCACGTCGAATCCGCGCCTCTCCAGGGACTTGATGTGGTCCCGCAGCTCTCCGAAGCCCATCGTGTCGGACGGACGGTTCTCGCGCTTGAAGTAGGACGGGGGCTCGATCTCGCCGCCCGGGGTGCCGCCGATCGCCCGGACCGTCTCCACGTCGAACGTGTGGAAGGCGGATCGCTCCCCGGTGGTGCGCCGCCAGCCCCGCTCGAGGTCGTAGGTCCGCTCGTCCGGATTCCAGAGCGCCCGGCGCGCATACACCCGCTGGCGCAGGTCCCAGGACTCCGGGTCGACGTCGTAGATCGAGAAGCCGTAGAACGCGTCGAAGTCGACGTCTCGGGCCCCTTCGGCGAGCCCGGTTTGCCGGGGCCTCGGGTGCTCGTTGAGGTAGTCGTAGTTGTAGAAGCGCCCGTCGCTGGCCAGGATCCACCGCTGGGCGAGCTGGTCGGAGGACTGAGGCGGGCGGCCCTTGATGACGTTGAGGTCCATGGTCGCCGCCTTGTTGGTGATCGGCAGGATGAACTCCTGCATCCCGTAGAGGCACAGGCTCGCCAGCAGCCCCATCCCGATCACCGGTCCTGCCGCCCGGTAGAGGCTGATCCCCCCCGCCTTCATCGCCGTGATCTCGTTACGCCGCGCGAGGACGCCCAGGGTCACGAGGACGCTGACCAGGACCGCGACGGGGGCCACCATGGACACGATCTGGAAGAGGAAGAACCCGTAGTAGTGGAAGACCACCTTCCCCTTCACGCTGTTGTGCTGGATGTCGTCGAAGAGGTCCATGAAGTCGGCCAGCACGTAGATCGAGACGAAGGCGAGGAGAACGAGGCCGAAGTGCCCGATCCAGGCGCGGGCGATGTAGCGGTCGAGGAGGGAGGGGAAGCGGAGGGTCAGACGCGGGATGCGGACGACGACCACCGGGCGGCCCGGGGCCCCGACCTGGGGTCGGGCGCCCCGCGGGACGCGGTGGCGCCTCACCGTCGGGACCCAGCTCAGGTAGTGGCGGGGGTCGAGAGGATCGAACGCGGCCTCGCGCACGTTCATCCAGAGAAGAATGAGGGCGATGGACCCGAGGACGATGTTTGCGCCCCACATCGCGAGGAACGGGCTCAGGAGCCCGGTGTCTCCCGCCTGCTCGCCCAGCCGGATGAGGACGTAGTAGACGAAGATCACGGCGATCGAGAGGGCGAAGGCGGCCGAGCGTGCTTCCTTCTTGCTTCCGAGGGAGAGGGCGAGACCGAGGAGGCCGAACACGATGCAGGCGAAAGGAATGGCGAACTTCTTGTGCCACTCCACCGCGAATCGGCTCCAGTCCTTCCGGGGCTTGCCCTGCGCCTTCAGCTCGTCCAGCCGCGCGGCCAGCTCGGAGAGGTCCATCTCCCGGTCCCCCTTCGCCAGGGGGACCGACGGGAAGAACTCCTTGAAGGGGAGGGGAAAGCGCATCTTCTCGAACGTGATCCGGCGATACTCGGCGGGGTCGGCGACGTAGAAGATGTGCCGGCTGCCCTCGCCGAGCTCGAGGTGGATGTCCTTTGCTTCACGGTTGATGACGAGGTGGCCCTCCCGGGCCAGGAACAGCGATTTCTCTCCACGCGTTCGCGGGTCGTGAATGAGGAGATCCTTCCACTCCTGGGTGTCCGAGGCGATGTCGGAGACGTACAGCATCATTCCCGCCGGAAGGAGGTCGTCGATGAAGCTGCGGGGCTTCACCACCGTCCGCGCCTTGGAGACGGCCAGCGAGAAGACCAGCTCGCGATAGGCCTGGTTGGACGCGGGGAGGGCGATGGCGTTGATGTAGAGGGTCACCACCCCGGCGCTCGCGGCCAGGAAGAGGACCGGCTTGAGGAGCCGGATGGGACTCACCCCGACGGCTCGGCAGGCCACGATCTCGCTCTCGCTGGCCATGCGCCCGAACCCAAGGAGCACCCCGAGCAGAAAGGCCATCGGGATGGTCACCGCGAAGATGCTCGGCAGCAGGTTCACGAAGACCCGGATGATCGTGTAGAGGTCGGCGCTCCGCGCGACGAGGATGGCGAGGAGGCGCGGGATCTGATTGATCAGGAGGACGAAGGTGAAGACGAGGAGGCCGATCAGGCTCGGGGCGAGCATCTCCCGAACGATGTAGCGGTCGAGGATGGGGGGCAGGGCGACCCGGGGCAGGGCCATCAGTCGGCATCGTAGCACGCACACCCTGCACTGCCGGAGCCGGGCTGCGGCTTCCTCGCCGCCGAGCTTTGCGCTATGGTGTCCGGTCTGATGGATCACGCGACCGCGTACGCACCGGGCTCCACGTCGAACGTGGGGCCGGGCTTCGATTGCCTGGGCATCGCCATCACCGGGCTCGGTGACCGCGTGACGGCGCGCCGGGCAGAGGCGCCCGGCGTGCGGGTGCGGTCCGTCTCGGACACCCGCATTCCGAGCCAGGTCGACCGGAACACCGCAGCCCTGGCGGCGGGCGGGGTCCTGCGCCGGGCCTCGAGCGAGATGGGGATCGAGCTGGAGATCGAGAAGGGCCTGCCCCTGTCCGGAGGTCTCGGGGGCAGCGCGGCCTCCGCGGTGGCGGGTGCGGTCGCCGCCAACGCCCTCCTGGCCGACCCGCTCGACAAAGAGGTGCTCCTCGAGTGTGCGCTCGAGGCCGAGTCGAAGGTCGCCGGCCGCCACGGCGACAACGTGGCCCCGTCTCTTCTCGGCGGCGCCGTCCTCGTCCAGAGCCTCGAGCCCTTCCGCCACACCCACCTCGTCGTCCACCCGGCGGTGAGGCTCGTCTTCGTGATGCCGGGCTACGAGGTGGCCACCTCCCGCGCCCGCGCCCTCCTGCCCGTGGCGGTGGCGCGTCCCGAGGCGGTGGCCCAGGCCGCCGGGCTGGCCGGGCTCGTCCTGGGACTGGAGCGCGGCGACGGAGACCTGATCGCCTCCTCGATGATCGATCGCATCGCCGAGCCCGGACGCGTCCCCCTGTATCCCGGCTACGCGGAGGCGCGCGAGGCCGCCCTCGCGGCCGGGGCCTGGGGCGTGGCGGTGAGCGGGGCCGGTCCCACGCTCGTGGCGCTGGTCCCGGAAGACCGTACGGCCGCCGTGGCGGAGGCCGCCGCCGCGGCCTACGACGGTCTCAGCGGCGGCCCGGCCCGCACGCACGTGGCCGGGGTCGATGACGAGGGGGCCCGCATCCTGTGACACGCCGCGCCCATTGCCTCGTGGTCTGTGCCGCCTGCGGGACGCAGCTTCCCGTCCTTTCCCCGCGGGCCCAGTGCGCGTGCGGCGGCCTCCTCGAGGCGCTGCAGTGCCCCCGCGAGAGCGGTCGGACACTTCGCGACCGCTTCGAGCGCCGACGACGCTTGGGGGATCGCACGGTCGCGGGAAGCGGGGTCTGGCGCTTCCGGGAGCTCCTTCTGCCCGGCCGCGGCCCGATCGTGACCCACCCCGAGGGAAACACCTCGCTCTATCAGCGCGACGCCGTCGCGGGCTACGTTGGCCTGGAGGACCTCACCCTCAAGCACGAAGGCGAGAACCCCACCGGGTCCTTCAAGGACCGCGGCATGACCGTCGCCACCACCCAGGCCGTCCGGGCCGGCGCCGCCGCCGTGGCCTGCGCCTCCACCGGCAACACCTCCGCCTCCATGGCCGCCTACGCGGCCCAGGCCGGGCTACCGGCCCTCGTCTTCGTGCCCGCGGGCAAGGTCGCCGCGGGCAAGCTCGCCCAGGCCCTGGCCTACGGGGCGACGACGCTCCTCGTCCGGGGCGACTTCGACACCTGCCTGCGCCTCGTGCGGGAGGCTTCCGACGCCCTGGGTGTGGCCCTCCTCAACTCAATCAACCCCTGGCGGCTCGAGGGTCAGAAGACGATCGTCTGGGAGATGCTCCAGCAGCGCGGGTGGGATCCTCCCGACTGGATCGTCCTGCCCGCCGGGGCCCTCGGCAACACCTCCGCCTTCGGCAAGGCGCTGCGCGAGGCACACGGGCTCGGCCTCATCCGCCGCGTGCCGCGGGTGGCCTCGATCCAGGCCCGGGGCGCGAACCCGTTCTACCGGAGCTTCCGGACCGGCTTCGAGAAGCGTTATCGGGTCCAGGCCGACACCGTCGCCACCGCCATCCGGATCGGCGACCCGGCCAGCCACGACCGGGCGGTGAGGACGATCAGGGAAACGCGAGGGCTCGTGGCCCAGGTGAGCGATCGCGAGATCCTCGAGGCCAAGGCGGTCGTGGACGGGGCGGGGATCGGCTGCGAGCCGGCCTCTGCCGCCGCGGTGGCCGGGGCTCGCCAGCTCGTGCGCCAGGGAGTGATCCGGAAGCGCGACTCCGTTGTCGCCGTTCTCACCGGTCACCTGCTCAAGGACCCCGAGGCGGTCATGACCTTCCACGGACGCCGGGGTCACCTCCGCAACCCCCCGGTGGAGATCGAGCCCCGGCTGGCGGACGTCGAGCGGATCATCAAACGACGTTCCCCCTGAGAGCCCGCTCAGGAGCCGTCAGCCGGATCCGAGTCTGAAAAGACCTTTGGGACTGGCTTGCCAGCAGGCGGAGCCGGCGCGGTGGGGGAGCCGGCACCGGTGGGGGAGGGGGCCGGCGCGGCGGGGGACGGGCTCGCCTGGGTGTCCGGAGGAGCCGGCGCTGGCGGCGGTGGCGGCGAGGGCTGGACCGTCGCGGGGGTGGCCTCCTCGCTGGTATTCGGCTCGGATGCCGCTCCCGGACGTGCCGTGCGGGCGTCGTGCGGCAGCGCCATCGCGAACGTGCTGCCTTTGCCCGGCGTCGACTCCACCCAGATCTGCCCACCGTGCCCCTCTACGATGAGACGGCAGATATAGAGACCGAGGCCGGTGCCCGAGATCTTCAAATGCTCGTCGCTGCGGATCCGGGCGAACTTCTGAAAGAGCTTGGGCACCTGCTCGGGTGGGATCCCCAGACCGTGGTCGATCACCGCGATCACCACGTGCTGGGGGCCTCGCTCGCGACAGCGCACCGTGATCGACCCGCCCTCCGGCGAGTACTTCACCGCGTTCGTCACCAGGTTCGTCACCACCTGGCGCAGGCGATCGGGATCGGCCCAGATCTTCGGAAGGGTGTTGGGTACGTCCATGAGGACCGAGTGCTCCGAGATCCCGAGCGGTACGGCCTCCAGGATGAACGGTCCCAGGTCCACCTCGCGGAAGTTGAAGCTGAGCTGCCCCGTCTCGATCTGGGTGATGAGCAGCGTGTCGTTGGCGAGCTGGGCGAGGTGGTCCGTCTCGCTGATCACCGTGCGCATGAACTCCTGGCGCGACTCGATCGGGAGGTCCACCTCCTCCAGCACCAGCTCCGCGAAGCCGCGGATCGCCATCAGGGGCCGTCGGAAGTCGTGGGCGACGATGCCCACGAACTCGCTCTTGAGGCGGTCGTACTCCTGCAGGAGCTCGTTGGCCTTCTGGATCTCCGAGTGGAGCCTCAGGTTCTCGACCGCGATCGTGGCCTGGCCGGCCAGGGCCAGAAGCAGGTTGAGGTCCTCGTCGGTGAACGGCTCACCGCCCTTGCGGTCGGCCACGGCCAGGAGGCCGAGGATCTTCGGTCCCCGGGTGATGGGGACCACCATGAGGGACTGCAGGGCCAGCTCGTTCACAAACTGCGGAAGGAGACGCGTGTCCGCCGGGGAGTTGTTGGAGAGGAGCGGCCCGTTCTTTCGGAAGTTCCACCGCGAGCGGGGCTCGCCATCCACCGAGTAGCGCACGTGCGCGGCCTCCTCGTGGGTGAGCCCGAACCCCGGGGGCTGACCCATGAGCAGCCGGCGGTCGGCATCATAGAGGAGCACGAGCCCGCGCTCGGATTTCAGCATTTCCGCGCTGTGACGGGCAATGTGACCGAACAGCGCCTCTGCCCCTCCCGCGAGCGAGAACTCCCACGACATTCGGTAGAGCCCGAGCAGCTCGCTCGTCTTCCTCTGCAGGGCGCGGCGCTGGGCCTGATCGCGCAGCAGGCTCCCCACCCTCATCAGCAGCTCGCCCGTCTCGAGCGGCTCGCCGCGGATCACGTCATCCACGTCGGGGGGAGCGTCGTGGGGGTCGTAGTTGAAGAGGACGAGGATCCGGGGGTCGGATCCCAGGGCCTGCCGCACGCCCTTGACGATGGACGACATCGGGGGATCGATCAGCGTCAGAGAGGCCAGGATCAGATCAGGGGAGTTGTCGATGATCTGCTGGACGATGCGCCGTCCCGGGATGATGACGGTGACACGGTGGCCCGCGGTGCGCAGGATGTGGGCCAGAGCCTCCGCACGCTGGGAATCCTCATGGACGACGGCGACACGGCTCGATGGCCCTGCCGCCACGGCGTGCATCTACGACCCGGACTGACCCGCCGCCTTCGAGCGCTCGATGCTGGTGAACAGGTTGACGATCGAACGCAGAGCGGCGCGCGCGATGGGTTTGACCAGATAGGAGTCTCCGCCCGCATCCCGGCCAGCGGTGTAGTCCTTGAGGTCTCCCTTGGCGGTGACGAAGACGATCGGGACGGCCTTGTCCACGTGCCGGATGGCCCGACACACGGAGTAGCCGTCCATGTCGGGGAGGTTCACGTCCAGCAGGATCAGGTCGAACGGGCCCTGGCTGTCCGCCGCTTTCAGGCAGTCGGTCCCCGTTCCTGCTTCGAAGACCTCGAATTTCTCCGTCTTCTCGGCCTCGAGGATCGTCCGGATCAGCGCACGGGTGGGGACGTGATCGTCAACGACCAGGACTCGCTTGGCCATCCTCGCTCCTTCTGCCGATGCCCAACAACCGCGCCCGCTATTCTAACCGACGCCGGACAGGGTGCAAGCGTGAATTCAAGGCACCTTAGGCCGCATCGGGTGAGGTCTCACTTCGCCTCGGGCCCCCGAGAGGCCCGAGATCGGCGACTCGCCGCGCGTCTTGTGCGTGAGCGGGACCGCGTCCGTTGCCTCACTCCGTTCGAATCGACCGATCCGGCCACCTTCCTCCGCCGTCCGTCCGCATCGTGAACCGCCTGCGGAGGTTCTCCGGCCCCCCCCCACAGCACGTCGACGTCGTACAGCAGGAACATCGGGTCGGCCGTCGCCAGCGTCGCCCCCTCGAGCTGGGCCTGGGCGATCAGCAGCCGATCGAACGGATCCCGGTGGTGGCGGGGGAGTTCGGAGACGCGCAGCGCGTGGGCGTGCTCGACCGACATCGGCGTGAACCCGCCTCGCTCGAGCCGCGTCGGGACGTACCGAGCGGGCGGCTCAGGAAGCTTCAGCTTCTTCAGGGCGTACTTGACGGAGATCTCCCACGAGCTGGCGGCCGAGAAGAGGAGCGCGTTCTCCGGATCCTCCATTGCGTCTCTTGCGCGCGTGGACAGCCGTCTGGGCGCAAGAAATCCCCACAGCCACACTTGCGTGTCGAGCAGCAGGTTCATTCGAAGTCCTTCTGGATGTCCGGCGGCAGGGGAGCGTCGAAATCGTCCGCGATCCAGAAATCCTTATCGGCATCCATACCGAGAACCCGACGCGCCCGCTTCTTCTCGATCGGCACCAACCGGGCCACCGCCTTGCCGGCCCGGGCGATGACGATCTCTTCACCGGCGGCCACACGAGCCAGCAGCTTTGACAGCTGCGTCTTTGCGTCGTGGACGTTGACCTGGGCCATCAGCTACTCCTCGGCCCATAGTGGACTACATGGTTAGCTAAGTCAATAGATCCGCGTCCGGCGGATTCCGCAGCGAACCTGCAGCCGTGCGCGCCCACGTCAGTTAGAGGGGTGGACCTCCCGAATCCGAGACAGCACCGCGGACTCGTCGCGCTCGGCGTGGTACAGATCCCAGCGCATCTGCAGGTTCATCCAGAACCCTGGGGTCATGCCAAAGAACTTGGCCAGTCTCAGCGCGGTGGAGGGTGTGACACCTCGCCGACCATTCACGAGCTCATTGACCCGCTGGTAGGGCACATGGATTGCGTCGGCCAGGTCGCGCTGGTTGAGGCCCATGGGCCTCAGGAACTCCTCGACCAGCATCTCGCCCGGATGCGTCGGCTCTCGATGTGTCGGTACTCGAACCATGGCCGCTCCCTCTCGAATCTCAGTGGTAGTCGGTGATCTCGACGCTCGTCGGACCCTCGTCCGACCACATGAAGCAGATCCGGAACTGATCATTGATCCGGACACTGTGCTGTCCCTTCCGATCCGCGCCGAGCGCCTCCAGACGATTCCCGGGCGGCACCCGCAGCTCGTCGAGCCTCTCGACTGAGTCCAACTGATCCAGCTTGCGCTGGGCCACACGCCACAGCCCCTTCGGGCACGTTCCTCGCGCAGCTCTCGTGTTCTTCCCGTTGAAGACATCCTCGGTGCCTGGGTCATGGAAGTCCCGGATCACAATGACATAATAGCACGGCTTCCATGCTATTCGTCAATCTCGCTGAGACCTGTCTCGCTGAGACGTTGCGACGAGTCAACGGCGCATCTATTCTT
>JAJDNV010000350.1 GCA_022340545.1 Acidobacteriota bacterium
TCGCCCTCGCCGCCCAGGCTCAGGGCGAACTCGAAGGCGCGGCGGGCCTCGTCCGTCCGACCCAACCCCTGCAGGATCTGGCCGCGCAGCTTGTAGGCGGCGAACGAGGGCTCGAGGGCGATGGCCTGCTCGCAGGCGGCGAGCGCCGCCTCGTGCCGTTCGGCGGTGAAGAGCGACGCCGCCTGCTCGAGGGCGGCCTCCCCCGCGGAACCGTATCCGGTGACGTGGTCGACGATGCTCACCGGGTGCCGGGCAAACGCCTCGGCAATCTCCTCGATCCGGTCGACGTAGAGCGTCCGGGGAGCCGACAGCTCGAGCCGCATGTTGTCGTCGGTGTTGAGCGGCGCCCCGCGCGAAAACTCCTCGCACCCTGGCGTGTCCAGCGTGAGCTCGACGAGCAGGTCGAAGGGATAGTGCAGGCCGATGGAGCCGAGGACGGAGCTGCGCTCCGGATCCTCGAAGACGCGACGCATCGCCGGCAGCGGGAAGCGGATCGGCCGACGCGAGCCCAGCAACAGGACATCGCGCCCGGAGGACAGCCGGAACAGGAGCCTTTCGGGGAAGACGCTGGCGAACGTGGCCACCAGGGACCGCGTGGACTCCTCCGACATCCCGTACAGGTGGAACCACTGGCACACGACGCCGTCGGGGCTCAGGCGCGACGCGACGATGCGAAAGTACTCCTGCGTGAAGAGGTTGGCGATCCCCGTGATCCAGGGATTCGACGGCTCCGAGATGATGACGTCGTACTCTTCGGGTGAGCGGCGCAGGAGGGCGCGCGCGTCTCCGATGATCATCTGAAGACGGGGGTCCCGGAGTGGCTCTCCGCTCACGTCGTCGAAGTGGGCCGAGGCCTCCACCACCGCGGGCTCGATCTCGAAGGCATCGATGTGCTCCACCGGATAGGTGAGGGCGGCCCCCGCGGTCACCCCGCTGCCCCACCCCACCACCGCCACCCGCTTCGCTTCGTGGGCCATGAGCGGCAGGTGGGCCAGCAGCAGCTGGGTCTGCATGTCGCCGGGGCCGCTGGAGGCGTCGGTCTTTCCGTTGATCATCAGCACGCGGTAGCCCCCGACCTCGTGGACGGCCACCGTGGCCGTCGGGCCATCGCGGTAGTACAGCAGATGGTGCGAGTCCACGATGCGACGGAGCTCCCGCGCATCGAGCTTCTCGTAGGTGGCGAGGCCGGCGTAGAACCCGATCCCCCGGGCCACCGCCTTCCCGCCGGGGGCGACGGCGAGGACCAGAAGGATGCTCGCGGCGGCGGCCGCGCTCCGCTTCAGCGAGAGGCTCCCCGTCCGGACCACGAGGACCAGCGCGGTCGCGATGGCCACCGCCGAGGCCAGCCGCACTGTGAGTGAAACGCCGTAGTGGCCGAGGAGCACCGCCGACGCCAGGACCGCGCCCGTCGCCGAGCCGACGAGATTGGCCGTATACAGGCGGGAGATTCTCTCGCCCACCTCGCGTCGCTCGGGCAGCGGCACGCTCGCCGCCACCGGCAGCATCGCCCCCAGGCAGAGGGCGCAGGGGAGCATCAGGAGCGCGGCGACGGAGAACTGGGCGGCGAACAAGCTCGTCTCCGGCCCGGGGGCCGCGCGGTACATGGCAACGAAAAGGCGCGGGAGCGTGTTGCCGACGGGAAGGCTCACCCAGGCACCCACCGCGGTGCCCCCGAGAAGCCACGAGACCGTGCGGAATGACGCGGGCCGGCGCGCCCGGCGGAGGACGGCGGAGGCCCACGCCGACCCACCCGCGAGGCCGGCAAGGAAGGCCGACAGCATGATCGTGACGCCGTAGACGGAGGATGCGAACGCGATGGAGAGGACTCTCGTCCAGGTCACCTCGTACACCATCGCCGCCGCGCCGGAGACGAAGAGGGCGGCGAGCAACAGCGCGTCGCCGTGCGGGGTCACTCGCTTCTCGGGGGCGGCTGAAGGCCGCTCCCACATCGGGAACGCGTGCCGGCGGAACACGATGACCGTGACGCACACCAGCACATCGATCGCGGAGGCGACGTGCAGGGTGCGGAGGAGGCCGATCTGCGGGAAGAGCCAGAACACCGCCACCAGAGGACCGAGGACCGCCCCCGCGGTGTTGGCCGCGTAGAGACGCCCCACGTTGACGGCGACCCAGGACGAGGGCTGGCCCAGGGCCCGGGCGAGGATGGGGAGCGAGGCCCCCATCCCGACGGTCGCCGGCATGAGCAGCGCCACCGCCGCCCCGAACTGGACGACCGGCGGCTGCGTCTCGGCCAGCCGCAGCAGCATCGGGGTGGCGAGGCCGTAGAGGCCGGCCCACCCCTCGAGCGACGCGTAGGTGAGGACCGGATCGACCCGGGCCACGGTGCGTCGGCCGGCCAGCCAGGCCCCCACGGCCATGCCCCCCATGAAGGCCCCGAGGACCGCCCCGACCGCCACCGCGGTGGCGCCCAGCGAGAGGAGCAGCAGGCGGGTCCAGACGACTTCGAAGACGAGCGCGGTCGCCCCGGTGAGGAGGAAGGAGGAGAAGAGGAGAGAACGACCGAGGGAGCCGACGTCGGTCGCTCTCGTGTCGCCGGTCAAGCGGCTCGATTATAGCCGCCGGCCATTCTTCTCGCGACGGACACGCGGCGCATCTCTTCGACACCCCCGCGGGAGCGGGATCAGGACCAGTGCTGCCGGATCTTCGCGCGCAGAAACTCCGCGCTGCGCTTGAGCTGGGGCAGCCCTTCCACCCCGTCCTCGATGCTGATCCAGCCCTCGAACCCGACCTCCGCGAGCGCGGCGAAGATGGCGTCGTAGTCGTTGAGCCCCGTCCCGATCTCGCCGTGCTGCAGGCGGCGCGCGTACCCGACCGAGCTCTCCTCGCGGCGCAGGTCCTCGAGCGTGCCTTCGGCCAGGAAGCGGTCGGAGGCGTGCATGCTGACCACGCGGTGGCGGACGCGGCGCAGGAGCTCGAGGGGGTCCTCGCCGGCGAGGAGCGTGTTGCTCGGGTCGTAGTTCACGCCGAAGCCCGGAGAGTCGATCCGGTCGACCAGCTCGCAGAAGACGTCCATCGCCTGGGCGAACTCGGGGTACTCCCAGTAGTTGTCCTTGTAGTGGTTCTCGATGACGAGGGTGATCCCGGCCGCGGTGGCGTGGGGGAGGCACTCCTGAATGCAGTCGGCGGCGTAGGCCAGGCCTTCGTCGCGCGACAGCTCGGGCCGACGCTGCCCGGAGAGGACGCGACAGGTCCGGCAGCCCAGAGCGGCGGCCATGTCGATCCAGCCCTTCTCGAGCTCCACCTGTCGGCGCCGGTGCTCCGGGTCGGGATGGGTGAAATCGGGCGAGCAGCACAGCATGGGCACGTCGAGCCCGTGGTCCTCGGCGAGGCGCCGGTAGCGAGACCACCCCCCGGGCTCCCGCAGGTCGAGGAAGCCGCTGTAGAACTCGAGGCCGTCGATGTCGAGGGTCGCCCCCATCTCGATCCAGCGCGCGAGGCTCAGGGAGCCGTCCACGCACAGCCCGTCCATCCAGGCCTTGGGAAACGCGGCAAGCCGAGGCACGGCGACCTCCTATCGGTCTCTCAGGTCCTTGGGGGGATTGCGGCCGATCAGCGGGAACTGCCCCAGGTCGACCACGCTGCCGCTCATGGGCCGGCTCTCGTCCCCGATCCAGTAGACGGCGGCGGCGGCGATCTCCTCCGGTTGGATGAGACGGCCGGACGGTGCCCACTGCGGGGGGATCTTCTCGTGCCAGTCGGGGGGGTTCCCCTGCCGCTCCTGGACGCGCTTCTCGCCCTCGGTGAGGACCCACTCCGGGTTGATCTGGTTGACGCGCACCCCCCGCTCGCGGTGAAGGGTGTCGCCCAGGTTGCGGGTCAGCGTCATGAGCGCACCCTTGCTGGCGCTGTAGGCGACGAACGTCGGCTCGCCGCAGTAGGCGTTGACGCTTCCGACGTTCAGCACCGCTCCGCGTCGGCGCTCCAGCTCCGGGAGGGCGGCACGGATGAGGAGGAGCGGTGCACGGGTGTTGACGGCCAGCACCCGGTCGAAGGCCTCGGCGTCGGTCGTCTCGAGGGTCCCCCGCTCGACCCGGGCCGCGTTGTTGACGAGGGCGTCGATCCGGCCGAATGCGGCGAGGGCGGCCTCGACCACCCTTGGGGCCGACTCGGGGTCCCCGAGGTCGTCCACGTGGAGGGCGGCGGTGTCCCCGAGCGAGGCCGCCACCGCCTCGCCCAGGTCGGGCTCGAGGCCGTGCACCAGGACGCGCGCGCCCTCCTCGACGCAGCGGCGGGCGATGGCCTCCCCGATCCCGCTCGTGCTGCCGGTCACGATGACGACCTTGTCCTTCAGGCGCATCTGGTCACTCTCCTCAGAGCACCGGCCGTTCCGCCGGTCACAGCGTCCGGACCCGGGTGACGACGTCGCGCAGGATTCGCTCGAACTCGTCTCCCACCGCGAAGCGATGGGCGTCGATGGCCAGCGGCGCCCCGATGACCACGGACCGCGCCCCCCGACGTGCGGTCTCGAGGGCCTGCTCGATCGACAGCCCCCCCACCGCCTGCACCGGCAGGTCGACCGCCGCCAAGACGGCGTCCAGGTCGTCCAGGGGTGAGGCCCCGGACACGTGGCGGCGCTCGTCGTAGCCGGTGTGCACGATGATCCAGTCTGCCCCCAGGTCCTGCATGGCCCGGGCGTCGGCGGCCTTGTCCTCGGCGGCCAGGACATCGGCCATCACCTCGGCCCCCATCTCGTGGGCGACCTTGACCATCTCCTTCACCGAAGCCCAGTGCGCCCGGCTCATGACCACGACGTGCGTGGCCCCGGCGCCGAGCATCATCTCCGCCTCCAGACCGGCGCCGTCCATGGTTTTGAGATCGGCTACGATGGGGACACCGGGGAACTCCTCCCGCAGCGCCCGCACCGCGTGCAGCCCCTCGCCGAGGATGAGGGGCGTCCCCGCCTCCAGCCAGTCGACGCCCGCGCGCCGGGCCCCCCGCGCGAGCTCCAGCGCCTCGGCGATCGTGGTGAGGTCGAGGGAGATCTGGGTCGTCACCGGGCCCGGCACCGCTCAATCCCCCGGCCGCAGGACGGCCTTGACGACCTCGCCGCGCCACATCCGCTCGAACGCCACCTTCCACTCCCGCAAGGGCCAGACACCGCCGATCAGCGGGGCGACGTCGAGGGCCCCCGAGCCGAGCAACGCAATGACCCGCTCCCAGACCGGCCAGTTGTGGCTGAAGCTGCCCTGGAGCCGCACCGCCTTCTGGACGATGGGGTCGAGCGAGTAGTCCAACGGCTCGGGCCCCCAGCCGACCTTGGCAATGAACCCAGCAGGACGCACCAGCTCCATGGCCTCGCGCAGCGAGGCCGAGTTTCCGGAGGCGTCCACGACGCCGTCGGCGCCGGCCCCGTCGCGGGCGCGGGCCCAGGCCCCGAGCTCCTCGCTGCCACTGACGAAGCGCTCGCACCCATAGCTTCCGGCCACCTCCAGGCGTCGGGCATCCCGCTCCAGGCCCACGAGGGCGACCTCGGCCCCCCGCAGACGGGCCATGGCCGCGCACAGGATGCCGATGGGCCCGGGGCCCAGGACGGCGATCCGGTCGCCGGGGCGGATGTCGCTGTGGACCGCCACCGCGCTGTACGCGACGCAGCACGGCTCGACCAGGGCCGCGTGCTCGAAGGAGACGTGATCGGGCAGACGGTGGAGGATGCGCGCGGGCACCGGCATCCGCGGACGCATCGCCCCGTCGACGGTCGCGCCGTACCCGCGGCGGCTGGGGTCCAGCTGGTAGAGGCCGGCCCGGGACAGGGGACCGTCGGGGTCGACGATGGCATGTGTCTCGCAGACCACCCGGTCACCGGGGTTGAAGCCGCGAACGCGCCCGCCCACCTCGCGCACCGTGCCGCAGAACTCGTGGCCCAGGACGACGGGGTGCCGCACCGCCCAGCTGTTCAGGGCCTGCCACTGGTGCACGTCGCTGCCGCAGACGCTGACCGCTCCCACCTCGAGGAGGACCTCGTCTTCGGCCGGCGGAGAGACCTCGGCCGGCCGCAGCTCCACCGCCCCCTTCTCGGCGCTGTAGTTGACGACGGCGAGCGGTTCCATTCCTGTCGGCCCGGGTGCCGGCGGCGTGCCGCGGAGAGAAAGAGACCTCCGCGGGGCCGTCCGGCTCGCTTGAGTCTATCCTCTCACTCGGCCGGACCGAATCCCGCCGGCGCGATCTCGCCGAGGTCGATCCCGCCTTGTCGGTCCGGGACCTCTCGGGCTCCTGGCCCCTCGCCCGCTCCCTCGCCGGCCACGGCCACACGCAACCCAACCGCCTATGAATCCTTCGCCAATCCGCTCTACCGTGTTATTCCTTCTCTACCAAATGGAGGGGTGACATGAAGCACGAGGCCAGAATTCTCCTGGTGGGAGCGTTGTTCGTGACAGTCGTCGGCGCGGGCTGCTCTACCAAGAAGTACCAGGTGCAGATCGACGATCAGCAGGCGCAAATCGACGAGGCTCAGCAGCGGAACGCACAGCTCGAGAGCGAGAATCAGGACCTCGACCAGCGCCTGAACCAGACGAGGAGCGCGCTCGAGCAGGCACAGCAGGAGAAAGAGCAGCTCAGCGCCTCAATCGCGGAGCTCGAATCCAACGTGGCCGACCTGCGGCGCCAGAAGGAAGAAGAGATCGAGAAGCTGACATCCGACAGCGCCGCGGAAGCCGAAGCAGCGGCGAAACGAATCCGAGGTCTCAACTCACAGATCCGACGACTCCAGGGGGAGATCGAGGACAAGGAGACACAGAGCGAGACGAAGGACGCGGGTATCGCGGAGCTGGAAGCCCAGGTCCGCCGACTCGATTCCGAGATCGGGTCCCAGCGGGATCAGATCGAGTCGCTCCAGAGCGAGAGAGACGCTCTCTCGTCGGACCTGGAGACCACCAACGCCAGCAAGTCGAGGATCACCATCATCCTGGGGATCCTGCTGGCGATCTTCGTCGTGACCACCATCGTCGGGTTCTACCGAGCGAGGAAGGCCAGCGCCTGATCGAGAGATCCCGACGCTTCAGGTCAGTCGCAACAACTGCAGGCTGGCGTCGCCGCGATCCGGTCAGGCGTCGAAGTAGACGCCTCCCTGGACCAGGGCGTCGCGGAGGACCGTCTTTGGCAGCTCCCGGGAGCCCAGCTCCTTCGCCACGCAGAGGGCCGCGGCGGTCCCCGCCGCCTGCCCCTGGCCCATGCAGCTCACGGTGTTGCGGGTGGACATGTGGGCCCGGCGGTCCGAGGTGATCATCATCCCCGCCGCGTAGAGATTGTCGACTCCCCTGGCGCACAGGGCGCGATAGGGGATGCCATAG
>JAJDNV010000362.1 GCA_022340545.1 Acidobacteriota bacterium
TATCCTGCGCGAGCTCGACGCCTGCATCGAGCCGGGGCAGAAGGGGGCCATTCTCCGCCGCGAGGGGCTGTACAGCTCCCACGTGAGCGACTGGCGCCGTGCGCGTGAGCTTGGCGAGCTGCAGGGGCTGCGCGCCAAGAAGACGGGTCGCCCGAGCAAGAGGCGGAACCCGCTGGAGCCCGAGGTCGTGCGCCTCGAGCGGGAGAACGCTCGCTTGCAGGAGGAGCTGCGGAAGGCGCGCCTCATCATCGATGTCCAAAAAAAAGTGGCAGCGTTGCGGGAGACTCCGAGCGACGAGCCGACCGGGAGCGCCGGTTGAGCGCCGCTGTCGATCTCGGCAAGGACGTCGGCGTGGTGGCGGCGTGCGACTCGCTCGGGGTGGCCCGGGCGACCTACTACCGCCGTCGCCAGCCGGCGAAGCCCGCCCGCCCGCGCCCACCGAGCCATCGCGCGCTTGTAGCAGCCCGGGCTAAATCCCCATCACCAGCTCGGGCAACGTCCCCAACCTTCAGCTCGGCCAAAGTCCCCATGCCCAGCTCGGGCAAAATCCCCATGGCCAGCTCGGGCAAAGTCCTCAAGTCGGGTTCGGGCAAAGTCCCCAGCTGAGACAGCACCAACAGCTAGATCGCGACGCCTCGGACGGAGGCGTCATGCGAAGAGGACTGCGAGATATGCATCGACTACAGGAACTGGTCCGCCTGCACAGGCAGGGCCGCAGACCCGTGCGCGTCGCCCGAATGCTCGGGTTGGACCGAAAGACAGAACGGAAGTACCGACGTCGAATCGCCCTGGCCGGGCTCCTGGATGGACCCGACGACGACCTCCCCGAGCTCAAGCTCCTTCGAGACGCCGTGGCTCAGGCAAAGTCCCCGCCACTGCAGGAACGCTCCTCGGTGGAAGACTTCACCGACTACGTCCAGGAAAAGCTCGACAAGGGCCTCGGACCGACGGCCATCCGCGAGCTGCTGCTCGAGGAGAGGAACGACTTCCAGGGCAGCCTCTCAGCCATCAAGCGCCTGTGCAAACGGCTGAAGAAGGCCCGGGGACCGCGAGAGGATGACGTGGTGATCCCCGTCCACACGGCCCCCGGCCAGCAGGCCCAGGTCGACTTCGGCTACGTCGGCAAGCTCTACGACCCCGAGACCAAGCGCAAGCGAAAGGCCTGGGTCTTCGTGATGATCCTCTCCCACAGTCGCTACACCTTCGCCCGGGTCGTGTTCCGCCAGGACATCAAGACCTGGCTCGAACTCCATCGGCTGGCGTTCGCCTTCTTCGGCGGCGTTCCCGTCGTGGTCGTCCCCGACAACCTCAAGGCCGCGGTGATCCGCGCGGCGTTCTCCGCTGAGGAGATGGGCACGCTCAACCGCAGCTACCGCGAGTGCGCTCGCCACTACGGCTTCGCCATCGACCCGACGCCGGCGTACAAGCCCGAGAAGAAGGGCAAGGTCGAGGCGGGCGTGAGTACATCAAGCACTCCTTCTTCAAGCCCCGGCAGGACAATCTCGTCGACATCGTGGAGGCGAACCGCCGACTCGATGCCTGGATGCGAGACACCGCCAACGCCCGGGTACATGGCACCACCCAGCGGATCCCGGCCGAGGTCTTCACCGACGCCGAGCGAGTGGCGCTGTTGGGGTTGCCCGATTCGTCATTCGTCCCGGTGATCTGGCACAAGTCCGACGTCGGCAAGAACTGCCACGTGACCTTCGAGAAGCGCTTCTACTCGGTGCCCTGGACGCTGGTAGGGAAGGAGGCCTGGCTGCGGGTCCGCGGCAACAGCGTGACCATCTTCGTCGACGACGAGCGGGTCGCCGACCACCGCCGCGAGGGAGACTCGCCGTGGTCCTCCCTGCCGGCCCATCTCCCCGAAGGTCGGCGCGACTTCGCCGAAAGAAACCCAGAGGTCTGGTACGCCCGGGCCGACGCGATCGACCCCGACGTCGGCACGTACGTCCGCGCGGTCATGGCCAGCGACGAGGTGCACTACCCCCTGCGCCGGGTGCAGTCGATCGTCCGCCAGCTGGAGGCGCTCCAGCCCGAGCGAGCCATCTCCGTCGTCCGCCACGCGGCTCGCTTCGGCTGCTATCGACCCGACGGGATCCGCCGCATCGTCACCCAGCAACGCGATCTGGAGTCCGACAACTCCGGGTTCATCGACCCCGGCTGGGCGGAGCAGCCGCGCTTCGCCCGCCAGGCCGAGGAGTTCCTGAAGAACTTGGAGGTGAACTATGGGAACGCTTGACGAGCTCCCTCCGCTGCTCAAGAAGCTGCGTCTCTCGGGTGTCCTCGAGACACTGGACCTGCGGGTTCGTGAGGCCACCGAGGACGACGTCAGCCACGCCGAGTTCCTGGTCCGGCTGCTGCGGGACGAGGTCGAGCGCCGTGGGGCCAAGCAGATGGCTACCCGCATCCGCAAAGCCAGCTTCGAGCACGCCAAGACGCTCGAGGACTTCGACTTCCTCTTCAACCCGACCGTGCCCAAGGCCAAGGTGCTCGAGCTGGCCACCTGCGGCTTCGTCGGCCGTCACGAGAACGTCCTGCTGCTCGGCCCCACCGGCACCGGAAAGAGCCACCTCGCCCAGGCGATCGGCCATCGGGCCTGCCGGGCCGGCCACTCGACCTTGTTCGTCGCGGCCCACGAGCTGTTCAACGAACTCCGCGCTGCCAGGGCCGACGGCACCGTCAACAAGCGGCTCCAGCGCTACCTCAACGTCGAGCTGCTCATCCTCGACGACCTCGGCCTGCGACCGCTGCAGCACACCGACCCGCTCGATCTCTACGATCTGATCCGGGGACGGTACGAGCGCGGCGCGATGATCGTGACCAGCAACCGCGCCGTGAAGGAGCTCCACCCCATGTTCGGCGACCCGCTCCTGGCGAGCGCCGCGCTGGACCGCCTCCTCCACCACGCCCATGTCCTCGAGCTCACCGGGAACTCCTTTCGGACCCACACCGCGCGGGAGGTGCAGCACCACGCATAGGGCCTGGTCGGCCCCCGAGCGATCGCGATGACTCGGGTCGCTCGTGAACAGAGCTGGGGATCTTGGCCGAGCTGGACCCGTCTGGGCGGTCGGCTCGAATCCTCTCTGTCGGTTCGGGTGAATGGGGACGGGGAAATCGTCTCGGATCACGCCACGGCTACCCAGTCGTGAGGCTGGGGATTCTGGCCGAGCTGACCGTGGGGATTTTGTCAAGGGACACCAACTTTTCCGCAGTTAGGGGACACGATCTTTTCCGCACCTGGGGTTGAACTCCTCTCTACTTGAATAGGTTCTCCATCTCGCGAAGACGGTAGGATCGACCTTTGATGTTGATGACCTGGCACCGGTGTAGCAGCCGGTCGAGAATCGCCGCGGTCATCGCCTCGTCGCCCGCCAGGATCTCAGGCCAGTCCTTCACCGACTTGTTGGTGGTGATGATGGTGCTGCCGCGTTGGTACCGGTAGCTGATCATGCGGAAGAACAGGCTGGCTTCCTGGCGTGTCATCGGCTGGAACCCGACCTCGTCGATGATCAGCACGGCCACGTTGAGGTACTTCTTCCTGCGCAGCCTGGCCGGTGGCAGCTCGGCGTCCTGCTTCATGGCGTGCAGCAGGTCGTCGAGGCGGTAGAAGGCGACTGAGAAGGCGTTCTCGATGGCCTTGACGCCCAGCGCGATGGCGAGGTGGGTCTTCCCGACACCTGGTGGGCCACACAACAGAACCGAGGCCGTCTCGCGGATGTAGGCGCAGGTGGCAAGCGTCTGGACCTGCT
>JAJDNV010000376.1 GCA_022340545.1 Acidobacteriota bacterium
GCGACGCCGGAGGAGGCGTGTGCCGAGCCGTCGGTGGCGGCTCGCGAGCAGGCGCAGCACCTCTACGAAGACGCGCGCGACCTCCTCCTGGCGGAGAGCTGGAACGAGGCCGTGGCTCAGCTCGAGAAGGCCCACGTCGTCACCTCCTACATGGGCGACGACGGCGTGCTGATTCTCCTGGGGACCTTCGGCGTCCCGGCGCTCTTCGTTCTGCTCATCGCCTGCGCCAACGTCGCCAATCTCCTCCTCGGGCGCGCCGCGGCGCGCGGCCGGGAGCTGGCGATCCGCAGCGCCCTCGGATCGGGGCGGCTGCGCACGGTGAGCCAGGTTCTGACCGAGGCGGGCATCCTGGCCCTGGCCGGAGCCGTGCTGGGTGTTTGGTTGGCGGGTTTCGCGGTGCGCGCCTTCAGCGTCGCGATGTCGGCGGTGGAAGAGCTCCCGTACTGGGTGAGGTTCGAGATCAACGGCCGGGTGCTCTTCTTCGTCGTGGCGATCAGCGTGCTCTCAGCGTTGGCCGACGGCGTTCACCCCGACGCTGCGCCGCACGGTGCAGGCGGTCGACGCCGACCTGCCGCTCTTCTTCGTGCGGTCGATGGACCAGGTCCTGGAGTCGACGCTCTTCTACCACCAGGTCATCGACCTGACGTTCGTCGTCTTCGGCTCGATGGCGCTGCTCCTGGCGGCGGTCGGTCTCTACGGAGTGACCTTGGCCAGCGTCATGCAGCGCATCCCGGAGATGGGTGTGCGCATGGCGATGGGCGCCCGTCCGCAAGACGTCGTTCGGCTGATCCTGAAGCGGGGCTCGACGAAGACGGCGATCGGCCTGGGCCTCGGCCTGGCATTGGGCTGGGGGCTCGGCAAGGCCCTGGAGTCCTTTCTCTTCCAGGTGCGCCCCGAGGATCCGGTGACGTTCTCGGCGATTCCGTTGTTCCTCGTGGCGGTCTCGCTCCTGGCCTATCTCGTACCGGCCCGGCGGGCCTCGCGGGTCGATCCGGTCGAGGCCCTGCGCAGCGAGTGATGGCCGGGCGGCGACGCGCCCACATGGGATCGACCCTGGCCAGCCGGCGCGCAGGAAGCACCCTCGCGGAGAGGGCTAGTAGCCTCCGAAGTTGAGCGTCACGCCGAAGAAGGCCCACCAGTCGTAGTACTCCTCCTGGATGGGGCGGTCTTCCTCACCGACGTAGCGGCGGACCGGCGTGTTCGTAAGGTTCCGCAGCTCGAGGAAGACCCGCGCCTTGTCGCCGACGGCCTGGCTGGCCGAGAAGTCGAGCTGCACGCGGCCGTCGTGGTAGATGTCCCCGGTGGCGTCGGCGCCGACCTCCTCGAGGTACTTGCCATGGAAGTTGGCGGACAGCCGGCCGCTGAAGCCACCCTTGTCGTAGAAGACCACGAGGTTGCCGACATGCCTCGACTGGCCGGGAAGCGGTGAGCTCTCGCCCTCGCGGTGCGGAAGCTGCGCGTCGGAGTCGGTCAAGGTGAGGTTCGTCATCAGGCCGAGTGCGTCGAAGGGCTCGGGCAGGAACCGAAGCTGCCCCTGGGCCGCCAGCTCGACGCCGAGCAGCGTTGCCGCCTCGCCGTTCCGGGGTTCCGTGATCTCCCACCGACCTCCGTCGATCTCCTCGAACGCGGTGAAGGGGTAGATGAAGCCCTGGAGCTTCTTGTAGAAGACGCCGCCCGAGACCAGGCCCGCGGAGTCGAAGAAGTGCTCCCCAAGGGCGTCGAAGTTCCAGGAGGTGGTGGGCAGCAGGTCCGGGTTGCCCCGCTCGATCTCTTCGCGGTGGCGCAGCACCAGGCTGTAGGGCACGAGGTCGTAGTAGTTGGGCCGTGCCAGCGTCCGGGTCAGCGCCAGCCGCAGGTTGGTCCGGTCCGTCGGGGTGAGCTTCAGGTGCAGCATGGGCAGAAGCTGGCCGTAGTCGGAGCTGTCGTTGAGCGTCACGGTCTCGACGTGGTCGCCCTCCTGGTCGAAGGTGACCTCGTAGCCCGTCGTGTCGCTCGAGGTGCGCTCGTAGCGGACGCCGCCCAGGAGCCGCAGCTTTGCCCCCAGGTGGACGTCGGCCATCGCAAACCCGGCGGCCACGTCCTCGGCCGCCTCGTAGTCACCGGCAGCCGTCTCCCGGAGGGGCTCGCCCTCGAGGGTGGGCCACAGCCCCCGCATCGCGCCGACGGTCGGGAACGGGCCGAGCTGGTACCGCTCGTCGATGATGCCCGGCAGCGGAGATCCCTCGAAGCCGGGGAGATAGTCGGTCATCGCGAGCTCATCGCCGCTCTGGTAGAAGGCGTGAGGCTGCTGCCGGAAGGCGTCCTTCCTCCGGTACTTGACCCCGAACCTGGCGAAGCCGCTGACGCCCGGCTTGTGGACCAGCGGCGATCGCAGGTTCACCGAGGCGACGACGTCACGATCACGGGTCTCGTGATCATCGCGCTCGATGCCGTCCAGGGTTAAGTTGAACAACACCTCGTTCAGGGGATTGGCGCGGATGTTGTCGGGGTCGATCGACTCTCGTGTCACGTTTGGATCGAATTCGACATTCTTCAGCTGGAAGGAGCTGAGCAGATCGCCAGGGCGGGTCTCGCTGGATTCCGAGAAGGTGAGCTCGTAGTCCAACTCGCCCCCGCCCCGGAAGAAGTGATGGCCGCCGCCGGAGATGCTCATGATCTCTCGCTGCGACAGCCGGTCGCTGAGGTCCCGCAGGATGCGGTCCTCGCCCACCTGCTCGCGCTTGTGCCAGCCGACCTCCTCATCGCGGAAGCTGCTGAACAATCCGTTCAGGAAGAGGGCCGAGGTATCGCTCATCCGGTAGTCGACGGCGGCGCCGACGCCGTAGCGCTGGCGGTTGATCTCGCTGTAGCTGAACTGCAGCTCGTCCAGCTCGCCACCGTCATACTCCGCCTGGAAGCCCTCGGAGCTGAAGCTGCGGTACGAGCCGCTGCCCGTGAGCAGATAGCTGAGCTTGCCGTCCGCCATCCGCCCGCCCACCGTCATCGCGCCCCGGACGGTCCCCTGTCCCGCGTGGACGATGTCGCTGACGCCGGCGCTGACCTGGAAGCGCCGGTCCCCAGTGGGCTCCTTCGTGAGCAGGTTCACCGCCCCGCCGATTGCGTCGCCATCCATGTCCGGGGTGAGGGCCTTCGAGACCTCGACCGCCTGGAGCAGGTCGGTCGGGATGGCGTCGAGGGGCGCGCTGCGCAGCTCCCCGTCCGGGACGGGGATTCGTTCGCCGTTGAGGGTCGTCGAGTTGAGCCATGCCTCGGTCCCGCGGATCAGAGCGTAGCGCCCCTCGCCCTGGTCGCGTTCGATCGAGACCCCGGGGAGATGCTGCGCCGCCTCGGCGATGTTGTGGTCGGGGAAGCGGCCGATCAGACCGGCCGATACGACGTTGATGATGTTGGGCGCCGTGCGCTGAAGGTTGAGGGCGACGGTCACGGCGTCGATGCTGCGATCACCCCGCGCCTCGATCGGGTCCCCGGATTCCAGCGCCAGCTCGACCCTGACGTCGACGGCCTCGCCCGGTCCGACGGTCACCACTTCGGACGCTGGGTCGTACCCCTGGAAGCTGACGTTGAGCGTCTGGGTTCCGCCGGGAACGTGTGAGATGCGAAACGCACCACTGGTGTTCGTGGCCGCCTCGAGGTTGGTCCCCTGGATGCTCACCCTCGCGCCAGGCAAGGCGAGCAAGTTGACGTCGTCGACCACGCGCCCGGCGACGGTCCCGTCATCCTGGGCGGTGACGGGCGATGGACCCGCGGGGCTCGCGCTCCCCGCGGTTCGGTCGTCTGGCGGTGCGGACAGCAGGGCATGCATCCTGGTGGCGTACTCCCGCCTCAGGGCATCGGTCGGGGCGACCTCTGCGGCCCGGGACAGCCACCGCCGGGCGGCCCGCCTGTTCCCCTTCTGCAGGTAGGCCTCGCCCAGCAGGAGATAGAAACGATCCTCTTCCTTCTTTCTGCGGATGGCGTAGGTCAGATGGCGGATGGCCTCATCGTAGTCCTGGGCCAGGAAGGCCTCGCGGCCGAGCCAGAAACGGTAGTAGGGGTTGCGTGCGCGGTGACGGCTCACTTCCTTCCGGTACCTTTCGGCCCGCTTCCGATCACCCAGCCGGTCGTAGAGGCTGGCCAGGTTGCTCATGGCCACGAGATCCCCCTCGTTCGCCTCCAGCGCCTGCAGATAGGCCGCCTCGGCATGGGCGTGATGGCCCCTCCGCAGATAGAGCGTGCCCAGGTTGGCCCAGGCGGGTGAGAACTGGGGATCCCTCTCCGTGGCGCGGCGGAGGAAAGCGAGGGCCGATGCGGTGTCGCCACTCTGCATGTGCTCGACGGCCACGTTGTTGTAGTAGTGGGCCAGAGCTCGCATGTCCGAGATCCGGCGCGTCTCGTAGTCGCTCCGATACTCACCTGCGTTGAAGTCCACCACCTTTGCGCCGTCCGGGCCCAGGTTCACGCGCACGTTGACATGCAAGTTCAGGACAAAGGTCTCGTTTTGCATGGTCCAGTCGGGCGGAGTATCCACCTCCTGGAACTGCGCCTTCAGGTCCGCCTCGCGAGCCAGGGCAACGAACAGATTGGAGAAGGACAGGCAGTTCCCACGCCCGGCGCGGAACGTATCGGAGGCCGTGCCGGTCGTCGCGTCGTACACCAACCGGAGGGTATCGGTGTTGACGATCGCGTCGATCAGCTGCTGCAGCCTGTCGATGCTGTTGGTCTCCGTCTTGCGGTCGACGTGTCGGTCAAGGAACTCCTGCATCTCGGCCGTCACCGCGAGGACCTCCTCGTCGACGGGTTGCGGCGAGAGCTGCACCACGCCGAGAGGTCCTCCGGCAAGCAGCTCGTCGAGTGGGATCTGGCCAGAGTCGCCGCGCCACGGCGCGCTCGCACATCCGAGCAGGAGCGTCATGAGGCAGACGAGAGAAGCGCGAACCCACATGATCACGGTGCGGCAAAAGGTTTGAGAGATGATAGTGGCGGCGGACCCAGCTCGGCAAGCCTCGCTGAATTGTGTCTCCAATCTCTTGGATGCCGCCGATGGAGAAGCCAGGACACCACCGAGGCACGGCGCTCGTCTCCAGGCGGGGCCTCACACGAGGAGACACTGCAGACGCCGCGTCT
>JAJDNV010000137.1 GCA_022340545.1 Acidobacteriota bacterium
TGGCGACGTTGGCAACGCCCTTGCCCAGCGACTCGAGCGAGCGTCCAGCGGCCTCCAGGAAGACGCCCGTCTTCGACACCTCGCGGAGCGCGGCGAGGGCCTCCGCCTCCTGGATGCGCTTCCGCAGGAGGCCCAGGCCCACCGGCTTCAGCTCGCCGAAATCGGTCTGCAGCGTGAACGCATAGTAGAAGCCCTCAGTGGGCACCTCGTCGTCCACCGCGTGGTGCTCACCCTTCCTTTGCTCGGGGGTGAGGACCTCGCTCGCTTTGAAGGTCTTCGGCTTCTCCCAGGAAGCCGCCGCGGCGGCGATCGGAAGCGACGCGGCAATCAGCACGACCAGGGCGGTGGTGCGCATGACGCTCCTCATCTTCGAAGGACGGGCCCGACGCACGTGGCGCCAGGAAAGCGGCAAGATAGCATGGATGATTCCGACAGCCTCGCCCACGCCGTGGCCCTCGGTGTGATTCAGGGCCGCGTCTTCAGGACCTTCACGGGCCCGACGAGCCCGGTGGAGATGGGAGGGTACCACCGGCTCCACCGCTGCGCCGCCGGGTTGTCCGTCAGGGAGCGGGCGTAGTTGGCGACGACCGTCGTCACCTCGACCTCGAGGGTGTTCGAGCCCGGCTTCAGCACGCCCGCGACATCATAGGTGTGTCGCCCCCACCACCGGACGCCCAGGGGCTGGCCGTTGAGCCTGACCTCGGTCACACCGTTGACCGCGCCGAGATCCAGTCGGTCGAGCGGGCGGTCTCCGACGTCGAAGACCGTCCGGTACACGAGGGTCCCCGCGAACGAGGCCACTTCCGGGTCGGGCGAGAGACTCAGGTCCTCGAGCGGGCGCAGCGTCCGCTCGAATGTGCGGTCTTCGACGGCATGCCGGAACGCAACCTGCCACTCGGCCGTGACCGTCATCCACTCGGTCGGCGGGAGGGAGGGGCGCACCTCGAACGGCGCGGCCTCCGGGGGCCCTTCGCCCGGGGGCTCGAAGACCAGGAGCAGCGACTCGGAGGGCTCGAGGTGGATCCAGAGGGCCCTCGACCCCTCTTCGACCGGGTAGGGGGCCCGGGTCCCGTCTTCGGGGTCCCAGCGCCAGGGATGCCCGTCGGTTGCGGTGAAGCGGGCCCGGAAGGCCACCTCCTCCGAGGCGCTGGTGTTCGCGAAGAAGACGATCTCCTTCTCGCCCACCCGGTGCCTCAGCTGCCCCACGTCGACGTGCGGGGCGTCGATGCGGATCGGGGGCTCGAGACCGAAGCCGGGCAGGGTCGCCACGACCCAGTGCAGGAGCTGCCGGCGGGCGAAGTCGGGGAGCGGGGCGCGGGTCTGGTCGAGCTCACCGAGCGGCCCCGCCTCGGGGGCGGGGACCACCGCGACGCGCCCAGAGCCCGCGGCCCGGGCGGCCTCGATCGCCTCGCGCACCGCGCGGTCCCGCGCCTCGGCCTCGTGGAGCCCGGGGGAGCGGTCGGGGGCCCGCCCCACGAAGAGCACGGTTCCCCCCGCCCGGGCGTAGCGCTCGATGGCGCGGGCGGTTTCGGGCTCGAGGGACTCGGCGTCGAGGACGAGAAGGGCCTTCCAGACCCGCGGCCCATAGCGCAGCTTGGCGTCCCCGGCGGTCGACTCCTGGAGCACCCGCTCGCTCACGAAGTCGCTCCCCCAACCGGCCGAGGCGAGCGCGGACGGCAGCTCGTAGTGGTACCAGGGGAGGACCACCTCCGGGAACGGCTGATATAGGCGGATGTGGCGTGCCCACTCGTCGGCGCGGGGGCCGAGGATCGCCAGGTCGGCCTGGCCATCCGACCGCGCGAGGATGGTGGTGAGCCGGGCCGAGTAGTCGGTGAGACGCCGCAGATACGGCCACCACGGGTTCTGCTCGTTGAGCCACGTCCCGAAGCGCACCCAGCCCGGGAAGCCCGCCTCGCGTGGCGAGTAGTTGAAGCCGTGGAGGATCGGGTGCAGCACCCCGGTGAGAAGGCTCCGGTCGAGGAGGAGCTTCATGTCGGCGAGGGTGGCCCGCAGGACGGGAACGGCGTTGGTCATGGCCTCGTGGCTGGTGAGCCGCTTCCCGCCCAGGCGCGCCGCCGAGGAGACGTAGCGATTGACCACCGTCGGTCTCCGGATGATGCGGTCGTGGTTCCCCCACAGCCAGCTTTCCCCCTCCGGGATGTCGACCAGGAGGCCGCCGTCGATCGGGTGGGTCTCCCGCCCGTAGGCCTGCACGCGGGAGAGGACGCCGTTGTCGCGGCACCACTCCGCGTAGGTCGCGAGGAAGCGCTCCTGGAAGAGCTCCACGACCGTCCGGTGGAAGTCGTAGCGGGCCCGGCGGACCGTGTCCGCAAGCTCGGTCCCTTCCCCTTCCCCTCCGACATCGAGGACGAAGGGGAGGTAGGGCTCGAGCTGGTAGCCCCGGCGCCGCTCGAACTCCTCGGGCAGGTCACCCGTCCAGTTCGCGAAGTCCAGCTCCAGGCTGTCGACGAATGTCGCCCGCAGCGCATCGCCGAGGCTCCCACCGAGGGCGGGCGCGAGCGAGTCGGACATCCGGTCGAGGTACTTCCGCACCGCCGAGGCGTCGAAATGGTTGAGCACGGGCCCGTCCGCGCCGGGGGCCCCGAGCTTGACGTGGGCGTATCCCTCCTCGAGGACGCCGACGTACAGGAAGTACTCCCCGGGAGGGACGGGGAACCGGATGGTGCCGTCCGCGGCCACCGCGGCGCGGAGATCGATCCCCGGCTCAAAGCTTGTCAGCCCCCTCGGCACCGCCTTCAGGAACGCGAGGCGAGGCCTCACCTCGACCTCGTCCCGCGGTCGTTCCTTCCGAGCGGCCAGCTCCTCGAGCCGGGTTTCGAAGGTGCCGATCGGCGGCAACGGCAGCTTCACCACCCTCACCCGCTGCGTCCGCTCGGCACCCTCCAGGAAGCGTCCGCCGAAGGGCCAGCCGGAGCCCACGATCAGGTCGGTCGTCATGTCCCGCTCGCGGGCGCCCGCAGCGGTCGCCCGCACGACCTGGTTCCACTCGGGGCTGAGCCACTCCAGGCACCGCACGCCCACGAGGTTCTCAGGGGCGGCCTTGTCGGGCATGGCGATGGTGTTGATCTCGACCCCGCCGATCCCGGCGTCCTTCATGAGGTCGAGCTCCCGCAGGAGCTCGGCCTCGGTCACACAGCCGCCGTTCCACCACCAGCGCACGAACGGTCGGAAGCGCGAGGGTGGGTCCTGGAACTCCGCGAAGAGCGGGGCCTCGGCCGCTGGGGCGACGGGAGGGACGAGCAAGAGGAGCACGGCGGCGAGGCTCAGGATGGGGACTCTCTCCTTCATGGCAGGCCGATTCTAGTCCCTTGGTCCGCAAGACCGTCGCAAGATGCGCAGGTTCTCGGGACGACTCCTGGCACTCCGCAGCCCCCGTCACCTCATGGGGCCTCCCGGCCGGAGAGGCCGGCCGGCGCGGCCACATCCTGGCGGCGGGCCGGGGATATACTCGGGACGGTGGAGGCTTCGCGATGAAGGTGAGGGACATCATGGTCTCCGAGGTCGTGGTCGCCCACCCCGACACCTCGGTGAATCTGGTCGCCCGGCTGATGGCCGGACGTGACATCAGCGGCATTCCCGTGGTGGAGGACGATCGCGTGATCGGGATCGTCACCGAGCTCGACCTGATCGTCCGCAATACCCGCCTCGAGCCGCCGGCCTTCTTCGCGATTCTCGACGCCCGGATTCCCCTCGAGACCCCCGGCCAATACCGGGAGCGGCTTCAGCACATGCTGGGAACGCTCGTTCGCGACGTCATGACGGAGAAGGTGGTGACCATCGGCCCCGACGAGGAGCTGGAGGCGCTCGCCGAGCTGATGGTGAAGCGACGGGTGAACCCGGTCCCGGTCGTGGAGGGCGAGCGACTCGTGGGCATCGTGAGCCGGTCCGACATCATCCGGATGATGGCCCGCGATCTCGAATCGACCGGCTGAGGCCGGCCCGAAGGAGCCAACACCCGGGGCTTCAGCGCAGGCGCATGGCGAGCCCGGCGCTCAGGTAGTCCGGTGAGCGGTCGTTGAAGCCGAGGCCGCCCTCGACCAGAAGGGCCACGTTGTCCAGGATCCGGGTGTCGACACCGGCGACGAGAGAGGCGCCGCGCTGCCGGCCCGGTCACTGGCACGCGCCGAGGGTGTCGCCGTGAGCCTCGTGAGCCGGCCAGGCGTCGACGCTGATCGAGATCGTGTTCTTCCCCTTGTGGCAGATGGTGACCTTCTCGCCGTCCACGTCGGCGTCATCCTGGAGCTTGATCTCGTGTGCCATCACCTCCTGGTCGGCGGCATCCATGCCCGCCTCGAGGACGATCCAGGCGCCCTTGACGTGCACCTGGTCGCCGACGGCCAGATCCTCCACGGTCAGAGCGGTGTTGTCGCTTCGGATCGCGGTGACCCCTGGACGAACCACGACCCGGTAGCCCGAGATCATGAAGACACTGTCACCGATCGGGTCGACCGTCAGGACTTCGTCGATCGAGCCCTGGATCTCCAGGTCGGCGTGGCCGATTCCGTTGCGTTGCTCCTCGACCAGCATCACGGTCCCGTCGCCCATGAGCTCCACCGAAACGGTCAGCTCCTGGTTTGGAAGCACGTCCTCGAAGTCGAGGTGGCCGAGGCTGCCGGGGTCGCCACCTTCATGCTGGAAGAGGAGCGTGAACTCCCCTTCCGGCAGCCCGCGGAGCACGAATCTCCCTTCCGAGTCCACGGTGGTCGTGATTTCGGGATGTCCCTCCACCGTGACCGTGATCTCGCCGTCGGAGTCGGTGGACGAGGCCGAAAAGTCCTCGGTGCTGGTGGACGAGGCCGAGAAATTCACGGCCAGGGCCGGTACGAGGTTGAGCACCGTCCCCCGGAGAACGACGGTCGACCCGTTCACGCTCGTGGCGGCGAAGGGACTTTCGCTTCCGCACCCGGCGAGCGTCACAATCGCGCCGCACACCGCGATCGCCAATGCCATCCGTCTGGTCGTCTTCATGACCCCGCTCCCTCCACTGACCTGCCCTTGTTCAGCCTCCTCGGGAAGATCCGCCGATAACGACACGCTTCCCGCAAAGTCAGTCTAGGGGCCCGACCACCTTCGGGATGTGACGCCCGCCACTCTCGCGGGGTGCCTCTGGCCGCCATCACAGTTCCCGAGGTGATCGATATCACGTCCTCCCCTGGGGGTATCCTCAGACCCGTGGCGATCGTCCTGCCCCTCCTCGTCTTCGTTGCGGCGACAGTGGGAATGGCCGCGCTCGTCGAGCCCTTCATCTCTTGGTACTACCAGTGGGCCTGGTGGTCGTACATCCTCGTCGTGGACGGTCTCAACCGGCGTCTCGGCGGCCATTCGCTCCTGCGCGACGAGCCTCGGCGCTTCCTGTGGCTCGCGGTCCTGTCGGTGGCTCTTTGGACCTTCTTCGAGGCCCTCAACTTCCGCCTCGGCAACTGGTACTACGTGATGGACCACCCGGTGCGGGCGGCCCGCTGGGCGGGCGGCGTGGTCGCCTTTGCCACGGTGCTCCCCGCCCTCTTCGAGACGGAGGCCCTGCTCCGCCATCTCGGGGTGCTTCGACGGGTGCCCGTCGCCCCGCTGCGCTGGGGCCGGGCCAAGACGATCGGGTCCCTGGCCGTGGGAGCCCTCTGCTTCACCCTGCCCCTGGCCTGGCCCGAGCTGTTCTTCCCGCTCACGTGGGGCAGCTTCATCTTTCTCCTCGAGCCCTGGAACCGCCGCCACGCCGCCACGAGCCGCCTCCGAGAGCTGGAGCAGGGCGAGGCCGGTCCGACCCTGCGCTGGCTCCTTGCGGGCCTGGTGTGCGGGGCTCTCTGGGAGACCTGGAACTACTGGGCGCGGGTCAAGTGGATCTACACGGTGCCGGGCTTCGAGTCCCTGAAGGTGTTCGAGATGCCGCTCGCCGGGTTCCTTGGCTTCCCGCCGTTCGCGCTCGAGTGTGCGGCCATCGTGGGCTTCCTCGAGTCCCTCGGGCGCCGGTGGCGACTCGACTCCGGGCGGTGGCGGCGGGCCGCCATCGGGGCGGCCGGCGTGCTGACCGCAACCGGCGTCGTCGTCGTCTTCGACGCCGCCGATCGGGTGACGGTGGATTCACTCTACGTGCCCGTCGCTCGTCTCGAGGTGCTCCCGACCCACGATCGCGAGGCGCTCGCCGCAGCCGGGCTTGGGAGCCCGGAGCGACTGCTTCGCGCGCTCGATGACGAGACCGGCCTGGCCGAATGGGCCGCTCGCACCGGCCTGCCTCTCGAGACCCTGCGAGACCACCGGCGCCGCGTGGCCCTGGTCCTGCACCGCGGCCTGGGAGACGGGCGTGCCCGGGAGCTGGCGGCCCTCGGAATCCGAACGCGTGACGATCTTGCGGGTTGGACACCGGAGCCGCTGGCCAGAGCGCTCGAGGCGGACGGGGCCCGCGGCCCCCACCGCTTCCTGGAGCGGCGCGCTCGGGTGTGGCTCGAGGGGCGACCCGCGCGCCATTGACCGTCCTTCGGGCGGGGCCGTATCGCGAGAGAGGGGAGTACACTGTGCTCGAGGCGCCCGCCCTGGCGCCCAGCTGGAGCCATGGGACGCCCCGCGGCCCACGAATGCGAGCTCTGCGGGCGGCGATCGCCGCTGAATGGGAAGAGCGAACACGATCGACCTGCCGGAGCCGCGCCGGACGAGTCGAGTGAGCGTCGAGGGCGCCCTCGGCGAGCGACGCTCGGTGCGCGAGTTCGCGGATGAGGTGATCGGTCTCCGTGCGGCCTGGGGACGGCGACGGTTCCTCGACGTGTCGGGAGCGGCGGCCGTGGGGGTTTGGATGGGCTCGCCACCTCCTCAGCCTCCGGCGCCTGTCGCCGGGAGCAGTGCCCGGGCCCGGACGGGCCCGGAGGCGCCGGGCCTGCGGGTCTTCCTCTGCGGGGACGTCATGACCGGGCGGGGGATCGACCAGGTGCTTCCCCACCCCTCGAAGCCCGCGATCCACGAGTCCTACATGCGCTCGGCCCTCGGCTACGTCGAGCTGGCCGAGAGGGCGCACGGCGCCATCCGCCGTCCGGTGGACCTCGACTACATCTGGGGCGAGGCGCTGGGCGAGCTGGAGAGGCGGTCGCCCGATCTTCGCGTGATCAACCTGGAGACCGCCGTCACCCGGAGCGACGAGGTCTACCCGAAGGGCATCAACTACCGGATGCACCCCGCGAACGTTCCGTGTCTCGTGGCCGCCGGCATCGACTGCTGTGTCCTGGCCAACAACCACGTGATCGACTGGGGGATGCGAGGATTGCTCGAGTCGCTCGACGCGCTGCACGGCGCCGACCTGGCCACCGCCGGCGCCGGGAGGAATCTCGAGGAGGCGGATCGTCCGGCGGTGCTCGAGGTGGCGGGGAAGGGCCGGCTGCTCGTCTTCGGCCTGGGCCATCCCTCGAGCGGCATTCCGCCGGACTGGGCCGCGGACGCCGACCGACCCGGCGTGAGCCTGTTGTCCGACCTCTCGGCCCAGACCGCGGATCGGGTCGCCGAGCGCGTGCGCCGCTTCCGGCGGCACGGCGATCGGGTCCTCGTCTCGATCCACTGGGGCAGCAATTGGGGCTACTCCGTAGCGCGTCCGCAGCGGGAGTTCGCACACCGCCTCATCGACGCGGGCGCAGCCGACGTCGTTCACGGTCACTCCTCCCACCATCCCCGGGCCATCGAGGTGTACGAGGGCCGGCCGATCCTCTACGGGTGCGGCGACTTCATCAACGACTACGAGGGGATCTCGGGGCGCGAGGAGTTCCGGAGCGACCTTGTCCTCGCCTACTTCCTCACCCTCGACCGGCAGTCCGGCCGACTGCTCAGCTTCGAGATGACCCCGTTCCGCACCCGGCGCTTTCGCCTCGAGCGCGCGCCGAGGCGGGCCGCGGAGTGGGTCCGGACCACCCTGGACCGCGAGGGCCGGGAGCTCGGGACACGGGTGGATCTGGCTGGCGACGGCTCGCTGATGCTCGGCTGGACCTGAGACCCGGTCGTGCTACCGTGCCCGGAGCATGCGCGACGGGTTCCTGCGGCGCACCGTGAAGCGCGTGGCGCGCTGGCACTTCAACGTCGAGCTCTCCGTGCACCGCGCCTGGCGCCGCTCGCGGGGCGAGCGGCCCCACGTCGTTGTCGGAGGTTGTCGGCGCTCGGGCGGCTGCTGCGAGGCGCCGGCCATCGCCGTCGGAACGCTCCTCTGGTCCGTCGGGCCGCTGCAGCGGGTGTTCCTCGCCTGGCAACGACACGTGAACGGCTTCGAGGTCGTACGGCGGGAGGCGTGCGAGCGGACCTTCGTCTTCTCCTGCACTCACTTCGATCGGGAGACGCGCTCCTGCGACAGCTACGACTCTCGCCCCGGCATGTGCCGTGACTACCCACGGCTGCTGCTCTGGCAGGCGAACCCGGAGCTGCTCCCCGGGTGCGGCTACCGGGCGGTCGCCCCGAACGCCGAGGGCCTGCGCGAGTCCCTCGGCCGGCTCGACCTCACGCCCGAGCAGAGGGAGAAGCTCCGGAAGGGCCTCGGGCTCGACGCCGACTGACAGGGCGCCGAGCGACGAGCACCTCCTCTAGAGGTACTCCACCGAAGTCGTGTTCAAGGGATGGGCGTGGTGGCGCGCAGGCGGCCGAGGCCCCCGACGAGGACCCTGCACCACTTCGAAGCCCTCGGGCCCGCAGGCGGGGTGGCCGCCGAGCGCCGAACGCTCTAGAGAACACACACGACTTCGGTGGCAGGACTACTAGAGCTGGCGTCCCGCCGGGCGGCGAGCGGCGGCCGTGACCGCCTCTGCGATGCGGTCCACGTCGAAGACGCAGCCCCCCCAGGCCCCGCCGCCCAGCCCCTGCAGGGCGGCCCACAGTCGGGTGTCGGCCGGGAGGTCCGGGTCGGGCTCGAGCCGCGGGGCGGGCCGGGCGGCCAGGACCGCGGCCCCCTCGGCGGCCCCGAACTCGCGCCCCTCCTCGCCGACCAGGTCCGCGCGGCCCGTGAGCTTCTTGGGGTCGACGACGATGCGGACGAGGTCCCCGTCTCGCAGCTTCCCGATCGGCCCGCCGGCCAGCGCCTCGGGGCTGACGTGGCCGATGCAAGGACCGGTGCTGACCCCGGAGAAGCGCGCGTCGGTCAGGACCGCGACCTGGCCCCCCCAGGAGATGTAGCGCAGTGCCGCCGTGATCTGGAAAATCTCTTCCATTCCCGAGCCCATGGGACCTCGCGCCATCAGGACCAGCACGTCCCCCGGCCGCACCGGATGCTCGCCCTGTCCCTTGACCGCCGCGATGGCATCGCGCTCGCGGGTGAAGATGCGGGCCGGTCCGGTCTTGCGGTAGACACCGTCGGCGTCGAGCAGCGCCGGGTCGATGGCGGTGCACTTGATGACCGAGCCGTCCGGGGCGAGGTTGCCGCGCGGGAAGCACACGGTGCTGGTGAGGCCAGCCGTCCTCGCCTGCTCGGGATTCATGACCACGTCGTCGGGATCGACCCCGTCCTTCTCCTGGAGCACGCGGCGCAGCGTCCGGCGTCGGTTCGACCCCTCCCACCAGTCGAGGACCGCCCCGAGCCGCAGCCCGGACACGGTGAGCGCGTCGAGCTCGAGGAGGTCCTGCTCGCGCAGGCGGAGCATGACCTCGGGGACGCCACCGGCCAGGAAGACCCGGACCGTCGGGTGACCCACCGGGCCGTTGGGCAGGGCGTCGACCAGACGCGGCACGCGGTGGTTGACCCGCTCCCAGTCCTCGGCGGTCGGCCGGGGCAGGCCGGCGGCGTGGGCGATCGCCGGGAGATGCAGCAGGAGGTTCGTCGATCCCCCGAAAGCCGCGTGGACGACCATGGCGTTGCGCACCGAGGCCTCGCTCAGCACGTCCCGCGTCGTGATCCCCTGCGCCGCGAGCGCCATCAGCGCCTCGGCGCTGCGCCGGGCGGTCTCGACCCAGATCGGCTGGCCGCTGGGGGCGAGGGCGGCGTGGGGCAGCGCGAGCCCGAGCGCCTCGCCCACGACCTGCGCGGTGGCGGCGGTCCCGAGGAACTGGCATCCCCCTCCGGGCGACGCGCAGGCGCGACACCCCAGCTCGGCGGCCTCGGCCAGACTCAGCTCGCCCACCGCGAAGCGGGCGCCGATGGACTGAACCCGACCCGCGTCCTCCCCCTTCTCCGGGGGCAGGGTGACCCCGCCGGGGACGAGCACCGTGGGCAGCGTTCCCGATCCGGCCAGGGCCATCATCATCGCCGGGAGCCCCTTGTCGCACGTCGCGACCCCGAGGACCCCGCGCCGCGTCGGCAGGGAGCGGATCAGGCGACGAAAGACGATCGCGGCGTCGTTGCGGTAGGCCAGGCTGTCGAACATCCCGGTCGTCCCCTGGGTCCGCCCGTCGCAGGGGTCGGAGCAGTAGGCGGCGAAGGGAATGGCGCCGGCCTCGGACACGACCCGGGCCGCCGCGCGGACGAGGAGGCCGACCTCCCAGTGTCCAGTGTGGTAGCCGAGGGCGATCGGGGCCCCGTCCTCTGCCCGCAGCCCTCCCTGTGTGCTGAGCAGCAGGAACTCGTCCCCACCCAGCCGGTCGGGTCGCCAGCCCATCCCGGCGTCCTGCGAGAGACCGAAAAGGTCGCCACTCGGCCGCTCCCGCAGCATCGTCTCGTCGAGGGGCAGCGCCCCGGCCGGTCCGGGTGCCCGAGTCTCGACGTCACACGGGGCGGCGTCGAGTCCGGCCAGGATTTCCTCGGGGCGCCTCATGACCGCTCGCGGGCCGAACGGGTCAGGCCGCCTGCTTCTGGTGCCGGGCGAGGCTATCCTCGAGGTCGCCGCAGAGATTGACCCCGATCCCGAGCTCCTGGGCCATCGAGGCCTTGGCCACCAGGGCCCGCCGCGCCGTCGCCGCGTCGGGGGCGTAGACGACCTGGATGTGGTTGGCCTTGTGCTTCGCCATGAACTGGTCGCGGGTGACGCCGTAGAGGACGGCGTGCATCATCGGCCACTGCGACGTGGTCGCCGCCCAGCGCCTCTGGCTCTCCTTCTCCGGCAGCTGCACCACGCCGCCGCGGCCGACGTCCATGTGGAGGGCGTTGCCTTCGACGTAGATGCGGCTCCAGACGATCTCTCCGGGCCGGGAGAGGCCCTTGATGGTGGAGCCCCCACGGCGGAAGTACATGGCCGGCTGACGCTCGCCCACCGCCCCGCGGTAGCCGTCGATGAGGTGGTTGGGGGGAACCGAGCCCGAGATCTCGAACACCCACACGAAGTCGTCGAGCCCCCCGTCCCTCACCGCCTCGCCCCAGCGCACGTCGTGCAGGGTCGTGGCGGGGTCGAGGCCCATGTCGGCCCAGACGCGGTTCGTGAGCAGCGCGTCGAGGCCCGCACCCTCGTCGACCTCGTTGAAGTGGACGATGGGCTGCCCCTCGCGGAGCACCCGGCCTCCGGCGTCGCGGACCGGAGGTCGCTCGGGGTTGTTGAGCAGGCCCTCGGCGAGGTCCGACGCCACGCACAGGCCCTGCAGGCCGTGCTGGTACTGGATGCCGATCACCGCGCACCCAGTCTCCACCGCCAGGCGAGCGGCGGCGTCGTACATCTTCAAGCCCTCGAGCACCTGATCCTCGGTGAGCTCCTGCGCGGGGTCCTGGCCCAGCTCGAAGCGCATGCCCCGATCGAGCAGCCACTCGTAGTGCGCGCGGGCGGTCTCGTCGCTCACCTCGAGCATCGCCGAGTACAGGGCGGCCTGGCTCATCCGCTCCTTAAAAACCCCGAGCGGGAGCAGCAGATGGTCGGGGATGATCGCGTTGTACATCCCCATGCAGCCCTCGTCGAAGATGCCCATAAGGGCCTGGTCCGAGCGGAGCTGGCGGGCCAGGTCGACGCCGCGCTTCTCGTCGGGGGCGTGCTCCTTCGGCCAGGGCGCGGCGTCGAGCGGGCGCACGTGGGAGAGGTCGTGCTCGATCCTGCCCGTTTTGACCCAAGCCTCCAGTCCCTGGCGCGCGAAGTCGTCCTTGAAGTCCTCGCTCCAGATCGAGCTGTAGGGAACCCCGGCGCGGGTGAGCGAGCCGTTGAGGTTCAGCATGCCCACCAGCCCCGGCCACTGACCGCTCCAGTTGGCGACGGTGAGGACCGGTGCCCGGTGCTTGGTCAGGCCGGGCAGCACGTGGCTCGAGTACTGCCAGATCGCGGTGGCGACGATGATCGGGACCTCGGGGTCCAGGGAGCGGAAGACCTCGAGGCCGCGGGCCTGGCTGTCGATGAACCCGTGGCCCTTGTCGGTCTCGACGGGGTGGGCCCGTACGAGCTCGCCCCCCAGGGCGGCCACGGCCTCGCCGAGCGCGGTCTCGAGACCCTTCTGCGCGGGCCACCCCTCCTGGTTGGCGACAAGGCGGGAGTCCCCGCTGGCCACGAGCTGGATCCTCTTCTTCATCATGGCGGCCCTCCTCTAGTCCAACCCCCGCTCCCGCAGCATCGACTCCGCCCGCGTCAGGTCCTCTCGCGTGTCGACGCTGAACCCGCCAAACTCGTGATCGTCGGTCTGCGTCTCGACGACCCGTATCTTGTGGCCGTGCTCCAGCACCCGCAGCTGCTCGAGCGACTCCACTCGTTCGAGGAGCGTCGGTCGAAGCTCGCTCAGCCGAATCAGGAAGTCACGCCGGTAGACGTACAGCCCCACGTGCTTGAAGACGGGATGGGGGACGTCCGTGCACGGGTTGGGGATGCGCGACCTCGAGAAGTAGAGCGCGTCCCCCTGGTGGTCGACCACGACCTTCACGACCGCGGGATCCTCGAGGTCCCCGGGTCTCGAGATCGGACGTCGCAGCGTGGCCATCGGGAGGTCGGGATCGTCGAGCAGGGGCCGAACCGCCTCCTCGATCATCCGGGGATCCATGAACGGCTGGTCGGCCTGGATGTTGACCACGATGTCGGCATCGGCGACGCCGGAGTCCGGCCGCTGGACCATTTCCGCCAGGCGATCGGTGCCGCTCGGGTGCTCCGGCGAGGTCAGCACCACCCGCCCCCCGAAGCCCCGGACCACCTCCGCGACACGCTCGTCGTCGGTGCCCACCAGGATGACGTCCAGGACCTCCGCCTGGAGCACGCGCTCGTAGACCCGCTGGATCATGGGTTTGCCGAGGATCGGCACGAGCACCTTCCCCGGGAGGCGGTTCGAGGAGAAGCGGGCGGGGATGAGGCCGGCCACCTTGGTCATGCCAAACCTCTCAGAGTGAGATCCCCCGCTTCCAGGGGATGAAGTCGTTCTGGCCGAGGCGGACCGCCCGGGGCTGGGTCTCTCCGCTGGCCACGCTGATGATCTCCTCGAGAATCCGCGCCCCCATCTGCTCGATCGTGCTCTCGCCGGAGAGGATCGGTCCCGCGTCGAGATCGATGATGTCGGGCAGGCGCTCGGCCAGCTCGGAGTTCGACGAGACCTTGATCACCGGCGCGACGGGGTTTCCGGTGGGCGTGCCCATGCCCGTCGAGAACACGATGACGCTGGCCCCGGACCCGGCCAGGCCAGTGGTCGACTCGACGTCGTGGCCGGGGGTGCAGAGCAGGTTGAGCCCGGGCTGCGTCGCGTACTCCGGGTAGTCCAGCACCGCCGTCACCGGCGACGTGCCGCCCTTGCGGGCGGCGCCGGCCGACTTCATGGCCTCGGTGAGCAGCCCGTCGCGGGTGTTGCCCGCCGAGAGGTTCATGTGGATGCCCGAGCCGACCGTCTTCGCCCGAGCCTCGTAGTCGCGCATGAGGCGCTCGAATCGCTCGGCCACCGCCGGGCTCACGCAGCGGTCGATCAGCTCCTGCTCCACACCGCACAGCTCGGGGAACTCCGACAGGATGACCGCGCCGCCCAGGGCCACCAGCAGGTCGGCGGCCTGCCCCATGGCGGGGTTGGCGGAGAGGCCGGAGAAACCGTCGGACCCGCCGCACTCGACGCCCAGCGTGAGCTGGCCCAGCGGGGCGGGCCGACGCTCCAGGGTGTCGGCCTCCTGCAGCCCGGCGAACGTCTCTCCGATGGCCGCGGTGAGCATCGCGTGCTCCGAGGGGCCCTGTTGCTGCTCGAAGACGAGCAGCGGCTTGTCGAAGCTGGGGTTTCGCCGGTGCAGCTCCTCGCGCAGGATCTCGACCTGGGCGTTCTGGCAACCGAGGCTGAGGACAGTGGCGCCGGCCACGTTGGGGTGATTGATGTACCCGGCGAGGAGGGCGCAGAGCGCCCGCGCATCCTCGGGCATGCCGCCGCAGCCGCCCTCATGGGCCAGGAACTGGACGCCATCGACGTTCGGAAAGACGCGCCGAGGGCCCGCCTCCGGCTCGGCCGGCAGACGCTCGGACAACCGGGAGGCGGCGGCGCTCTCTCCCGCCTGGTGGCGCCGCACGAGCGCGGCCACCTGCCGGCGGTAGACGTCGGGCGGGGCGTAGCCGAGCTCCTTCCGGAACGCCTCCTCGAGGACCCTGAGGTTGCGGTTCTCGCAAAACACCAGCGGGACCACCAGCCAGTGGTTGGCGGTGCCCACCTGGCCGTCGGACCGGTGGAAGCCGAGGAAGTGGCGTTCGCTCCAGGCCGAGACGTCGGGCGGCGTCCACCCGAGGCCGGCCGAGGACGCACCGTACTCCGCGGCGGCGTGGATCACGTTCTCTGCAGTCAGAGGCGCACCCCGGGGGATGGATCGCGTCGCCCGCCCGACCAGCGCGCCGTACATGACGACCGCGTCGTCCGGCTGGAGGTGGCGGGTGACGACCTTGTGCTTGACCCGGACGCCCTCCGGGAGGACGTACGTCTCGCCCTCGTGCGTGACCTCCGTGCCCGGCGGCAGGTCGCGCAGTCCTACGAGGACGTTGTCCCGGGGATGGACCTTCAGGACGGTCATGGCAGTGTCTGGATAGCATACCCCGGGGCTCGCCCCCGATCCGACCACGGGCTCCGGAGGCCCGAGCAGGGAACACAGCGAGCTGGGGCTCGGGAGAGCTCTGCGCTCGAGGGTGGATTCGACCTCGCCGCCGACGCGTCATGGGCGTACCCTAGGGATACCCCATGGAGGCGAACGACACCCGGCCCCTGCGACTCCTCGTGAGCAGCTTCGGAGCACTCATCGCGGTCGGCACGGCCTTGCTCCTCCTCCCCGCCGCCACCCCCGAGGGTCAATCCATCGCGTTCCTGGACGCCCTCTTCACCGCCACCAGCGCGACCTGCGTCACAGGTCTCGTGGTGAGGGACACCGGCACGGCCTTCACGCCGTTCGGGCAGGCCGTCATCCTCGCGCTCATTCAGCTCGGCGGACTGGGAGTCATGACCTTCTCTCTCGTCATCCTGTCCGGGCTCGGCGGCCGTCTGTCGCTCACCTCTCGCTCGGTGCTCACGCACACTCTGTCGGGCGTGACCCGGAACGCGGGCCTTCGCCCGCTCTTGAGATCGGTCGTCCGGCTGACGCTCGCGCTCGAGCTGGTCGGCGCCCTGGTCCTCTTCCTGCGCTGGCGAGAGGCGCTCGGTCCTTCCCAGGCGGCCTGGGCTGCGGCGTTTCACTCCGTCTCGGCATTCTGCAACGCGGGCTTCTCGCTCTGGTCGGATTCGCTCCAGAGATACCGCGACGATGCCATCGTGAACGGCGTGGTCATGGTTCTCATCGTTCTGGGGGGTCTCGGGTTTCTCGTCGCGCACGAGGTCCGGCGATCGTGGCGCCGGCCCCAGAACCTCTCTCTCCACACCAAGGTGACGCTAGCCACCACGGGCTGGCTCATCGTCGCGGGCACGGTCGCGATCTGGCTCGTTGAGCGTGAGGACTCCCTGGCCGCGCTTCCTCTAGGATCGCAGCTCCTCGCCAGCCTCTTTCAGAGCGTGACCTCGCGGACCGCCGGCTTCAGTACGGTCGACCTGGCGGGCTTCACTCCCGCGGGTCTGTTCCTCCTGACGCTGATGATGTTCGTCGGAGGCTCGCCAGGCTCCTGCGCGGGTGGTATCAAGACCACGACGCTGGGTGTCCTCACCCTGGCCGCCTGGCAGAGGATCCGGGGGCACGCCCATGTGAACGCGTTTCACCGAAGTCTCGGACGCGCCACCCTGGAGAACGCCGTCACGATCACCATCGGGGGCGTAGCGGTCGTTCTCGCGGGGCTCTTCGGGATGCTCTTTCTCCAGGCCCCTCATTCCTCCTTGCCGGAGCTCCACGGCGAGTTCGCCGCCTACCTCTTCGAGGTGGTCTCCGCCCTCGGCACCGTGGGTCTCTCCGTCGGCACGACCGAGAGCCTGACCCCGACTGCGCGCGTGCTGGTGACGGCACTGATGTTCGTCGGTCGTCTGGGACCTCTGACCGTCGCCACCGCTCTCACCCGCCGGTCCCGGCGGATCGACTGGCGGCAGGCCGAAGAGGACGTCATGGTGGGCTGAACGGGCTTCTGGCGCTAGAATCGGGCGAATGGCTCAGGTAGCGGTGATTGGCCTCGGGCGTTTCGGGTTCCATGCCGCCTCGTTGTTCCACGAAGCCGGGCACGAGGTCCTTGCCATCGACATTGACCCCGGTCGCGTGCAGCGAATCCGCGATCACTCGACCCAGGCGGTCGTGCTCGACGCCCGCGAAGTCGAGCCCCTGGGCGCGCTGAGCATCCCAGATTTCGACGCGGTCATCCTGAGCCTCGGCACCCGCGTGGACGCGTCGGCGCTCGTGACGCTCCATCTGAAAGACCTCGGCGTGCGGCGGCTCATCGTCAAGGCGACATCGGCGGACCATGCTCGCCTTCTCGAGAAGATCGGCGCCAGCGAGATCGTTTTTCCCGAGCGCGATGCGGCCGAGCGGCTCGTGCGCCGACTGAGCGACGTCAACCTGATCGATTTCATCCCCCTCGGCGAAGATCACAGCCTGCGCCAGGTGACGGCGCCGCGGCGCTTCCTGGGTAAGTCGCTGGTGGAGCTGAGGCTGCGCAACCGCTTTGGACTGCAGGTCGTCGGGATCCGTCATGGCGAGAAAGCGACGGTCAGGGTCAACCCGGGCCCGGAGACGGTCCTCCAGGAGGGAGACGTCCTGTTTGTTCTGGGGCGGGACGGTGACCTCGATCGGCTCAAGGAGGAGTGACGGTCCGCCCGACGGTCGGAGCCGGCGCTCGGCAAGGAAGGTGGGATATGCGGGCTAGCGGATCCTTCGCCCTGTCTGCGCTTCTGGTGACGGCGGGAGGGCTCGTTGCCTGCCAGGTGATCGAGCCGCCAGGGTCGGCGATCGTCATCGATCCCGCCGTGCCCTTCCTCAACTCCGAGGTGGACAGAGCCCTGCGTTCGCTCCGCGAGGCTCGCGGCGCCCTGCCCGACGGGGGCGCTGATGCCCGCGAGGCCCTTGACGAGACGGAGGCGACGCTCGTGAGGCTCCGCACGTACTACCTGCCCCTGCTGGAGGCGCGCCAGCGAGCCTCCAACGCCTGGCGTCTTGCCGCCAGCGGTGAGCTCGGCAAGGCGGAGGGCGAGCTCGGGCACATCGAGACAACCCTGCTCGCCCTCGCTCAATCCGGGGACCAGGAGATGTCAAGAGAGGTCGAGGAGCCGCTCGACCTTCTCGAGGAGGCTCGTCTCGCGCTCGCGAGAGGCTCGCCAGAGGCGCCGGCGCAGCTCGAGGTCCTGGCCGAGCGCCTCGAGTTCATGCTCCTCAAGGGAGACCTCATCCTCGATTGACGGCGCCTGGCTGTTCGCGGCGCCCCGAAACGGCGGCTCTTCAGGCTCTGGTCCGGGCGTTCGGGTAGATGGCGTACGTGCCGACGATGGAGGCCTGGGCCAGGGAATGGCCTTCGACGACCTTCAGCACGTCCGGGCCCGTGAACCGCCCCTCGACCGGGCACCTCGCCACGTCGAGCGCGTGGACCGTGAAGTGGTAGTGATGCACGAGCTCGTCGTTCCACGGCGGGCCGGGACCGTCGTAGCCGAAGTACTCGCCGCCCATGTCGGCGTCGCCTTCGAACCACTGGGTGTAGTTGTTCAGTCCCTGCCGCGTCCCCTGTGGCCCGTCCGGCCCGTCTTTTCCCTTCGGCGTCACGCCGTCGGAGAACTCCTTCTCCGAGATCGACGTGCGCTCCGCGGGCAGGTCGACGAGGACCCAGTGGTAGAAGTCCGTGCGGGGCAGGTCCGCGGGCACGGTCACGCCCTCTTTGTTGACGTTGTCCGGCTTGGTGGGCACGTCCACGTCGCAACACACGACGACGAACGACTTCGTCCCCGCCGGGGCGTCTGTCCAGGCCAGGTGGGGATTGACGTTGTCGCTGAGCTGGACGTGGGTCTCAGGATGGGGCTTGCCGAGCGCGTAGCGCGCGGGAATCGCCTCACCGTCCTTGAAGCTGTCGCTCCAGAGTCTCATGAGCGTCTCTCCTCCTCGCCCGCGTGCCCCGAAGAGCACCCGGGCCACGCCCCAGCATAGTTGATGTGCCCCCAGAGGGTCAGTTGAAAGGTGACCGGAGCCGACCGCGGTCGTCGAACTCCAGCGGGGTCGGGCCCGATTCGATCTCGATGCCATCCCGGCCCTCGACCAGCGGGCGGCAGGACTCGGACACCAGCACGTGCTCGAGGGCGAGGGTGTCCCGAACGTAGACGACCCAGGGACCCTCGGGGCGCAGCGGCGCGGTCCGGATCGCGGTCTGGATCACCTCTCGATCGTCGGTCAGGACGATGGGGATCTTCACCGCCGTCGGGCAACCGGACGTGAGGGCGTTCAGCCTCGTGACCGTGAGGTCGACCCGCTGCATGAACCGCTCCGGGACGAAGTCGACCAGGCCCATCCCCAGCGCGTTGCCGTCGCTCTCGTCCGAGACCTCCATCACCGCGATGCGGAAGATGGCCGGCATGCCCTCGCACCAGGGTTGCCCGTGCGTGTATCCGTACACGCTTCGGCCAATGATGTTCGTGTCGAGTCCGGATCCCGAGATGTTCTTGCCGAGGCGGTCGCAGACGAGGACGTCGATCTCGGAGAGCGGGAGGCGCCCCGTCAGGCGGCGGGCCTCCGCGAGCAGCCGCTCCTCCGTCTCGAAGAGCTCGCGGGCGGGGACGCCGACGACGCGCGCGGTCTCGTGGTAGGCGTTTTCGAGGATCCCGATTCCACCGAGGATGCGGCCCGACTCCAGCAGCTTCTCGGTGACGCCGCGAATGGCGTCGCCGAGCCCCACCGTGAAGAGATGACGGTGAATCTCGCGGGCCCCGTCGTATTTGCCCAGGCCGATGGCGCAGATCTTGGTCAGGCCGCTCTCGATCGGCCCTGTGTAGTCGGTGTGGGGCTTGATGCGGTTCATGAGCAGGATGCCGTCCGACTCCCAGGCCGCTTCCGCGATCCTCGCCTCGATCCCGGCCGCGGTCCGCCCCAGGCTCCGCGTCTGCATCTCCGACCGCACCGGGCACCCCATCGCCTCCTCGCTCACCCCGTAGTGCGCGATGAGCCGCCGCTGACCCTCGGCCGACGCGCCCCCGTGGCTGCCCATCGCCGGGATGATGAAGGGCTGCGCCCCCCGGCCCTTCAGGAAGTCGATCGCGGCCCGGACCAGCTCTGAGAGGCCACTGATCCCCCGGCTGCCGACGGTCACGCCGATCCGGGCGCCCGGGGCCAGCGAGCCGGCCGGAAGGACCGTCTCGAGCTCACCCCGCACGGCGGCGACCGGGTCGTCGACCCGCGGCCGATCGAAGCTCTGTCGAACGCGATAGAAGGACGGGATCTCCGCTTCCGCCATTGGGTGACGCTCCTCCACTCCGGGCGGAAGCTCGGTCCCGCCCTCGGCATTCTGACTCGCCGGCGGAGCGGCCGCTACTCCACCATTGACGCCCCCGGACGGGGTTGCTAGCCTCATCGCCGCGGGCCGGCGCGAGGCCAGTCTCCGGACGGGGTCCTGACGACGACGGCGGGGCCCCCCGGCCCGGGAGGGAGGGGCACGTCATGTGGCGCCGCATCAGCAACCTTTTCAAGGGGTTTCTCAGCCTGTTCATCTCCGGGATCGAGCGTCAGAACCCGAAGGCCCTCATCGAGGCGGAGAAGGAGAACCTGCGCGAGCAGATCGCCCGCTTCAATGACAACCTCGCCACGCACGCCGGCTTCGCCGAGCGGTTGATGCGCCAGGTGAAGAAGCTCGAGAAGCAGGACAATGAGCTCGCGGCCAAGGCCGCGGCCAACCTCAAGGCCGGCAACCGCAGCGTGGCCGCCCAGTACGCCCTGCAGCTCCGGACGGTGAAGGAGCAGCTCGAGGAGAACCGCCAACAGCTCGAGGCCGCGGAGGAGACGTACAAGAAGCTGGTCAAGTCCCGCGACGTGGCGGTGAAGGAGGCCCGGGCGAAGATCGAGACCCTCAAGAGGATGCTCTCGGAGACCGAGATGATGGAGGCCCAGGCCGAGCTGCAGGAGATGGCGACCGGCATGATCTCCTCGATCGGCGGGTCCGGCGACACCCTCGATCGGGTCGAGGAGTACCTGAACGAGCGGCGGGACAAGGCGGCGGGGCGGGCCCGGGTGGCCGCTTCGAGCATCGACACCACCGAGGTCGAGATGATGGAGGCCGAGCAGGAGGCCCTTGCCGACGCCGCGCTCAACGAGTTCGCGGCGGCGTACGGCATCGACATGCCCACGGGCGAGGCCGGAGGCGAGGGCTCGAAGACCCCTCCCCCGGCGGCCAAGGAACCCGAGAAGCAAGGCTAATACTCCGGGAACATCGGCCAGGGCGGTGTTCCCGGAGTGGTTTAGGAAAGTGTCATGAACGAGCAGCAGAAGGTCGGGCCGACCGTACTCGGCAAGCTGGTCCTCATCGTGTTCGTCCTGGCCTGCATCGGCGGGGCGGCCTACTACTTCCGCGACCTCGTGGCCCCGAGTGGTCGGGGCACGGGGACGGTGGACATCGACGAGTTCCGCAAGGTCGAGGCCCCCGACACCCAGGGCGTGACCACCGTCAACGAGTACAACTACGTCCCCGCGGAGAAGCTGCCCCCGGTCAAGGGGGTCTCCGCCTACTCGTGGGACGCCGAGGAGAAGGTCGTCCAATTCCCCATCAACGTCTGGATCGGATGGCTGCCCATCGTCGCCGCCAATCACGGCTTCGCTCCCAACGACGAGAGCGTCTTCGCGAAGAAACACGGCTTCAAGGTGAACCTGCGGCTGATCGACGATCCCGTCGTGGCCCGCGACGCCTTCGCCGCCGGGGAGAGCCACATCCTCTGGGGCACCCTCGACATGATGGTGCTCTTCACCCCGGAGCTGATGAAGGACTCCCGCACCGCACCCCGGATCTATCAACAGGTCGACTGGTCGTCCGGGGGAGACGGGATCGTGGTCCGCGGCAGCATCCACTCCGTCAAGGATCTGAAGGGCAAGACGATCGTCTATGCCCAGAACTCGCCGTCCCAGTACTTCATCAACAACCTGCTGCTCAACGCCGGCGTCCAGCCCTCGGCGGTGAACCACAAGTTCACCGCCACCGCCTTCGAGGCGGCGGCGGCCTTCGTGGCCGACAAGTCGATCGACGCCTGCGTCTCCTGGGCCCCCGACATCTACAACATCCCGGAGAAGGTGGCGGGGACGCGCATCCTCACCACCACCGCCGAGGCCAACAAGCTGATCGCCGACGTCTGGGCGGCCCGGGCCGACTTCGCCAAGGACCACCCGGACATCATCGAGGGCCTGGTGGCCGGGATCTTCGAGGGCATGGACCTCCTCGAGGACTCGACGTTCCGGGCCCGGGCCTACCAGTGGATGGGCGAGGGCTACGGGATGCCGTCGGACGAGGTGGAGGCGATGGCGGCGGACGCCCACTCGACCAACTTCGCCGAGAACAAGAACTTCTTCCTGAACGCCAACGACCCCGCCAACTTCGAGCGCACATGGAAGAACATCACCTTCGTCTACCGTGAGCTCGGCCTCATCGACACCCCCCACCGCTTCGACGAGGTCATGGACTTTTCGGCCATGAAGAAGATCGAACAGGCGGGGACCTTCGCTCATCAGAAGGACGAGTTCCGGGCGCAGTTCGCACCGACCTCCTACAAGAAGGTCTCGGCGGAGTCGCCGATCCTCACCCAGACGATCCGCATCAACTTCTACCCGAACTCGGCGAACATCTTCGAGCCCCAGCACGACGAGGCGGGCAAGCCCATCAAGAACACCCTCTACGACCCCAGCGTCTCCGCCACCCTGGAGAAGGTGGCCCGCCTGGTCGGGCAGTACGAGCGGGCCATCATCGCCGTGGTCGGTCACACCGACTCGTCGATGAAGGGCAAGGGCACGCGGTACCAGGACGTCAAGACGCTCTCCGTCGACCGCGCGGAGGCGGTCAAGAGGGCCCTCGTCCAGAAGTACAACTTCGACGAGAACAAGTTCACGGCCGAGGGCATGGCGTGGGACGAGCCCGCCGACCCCGATGACCCCATGAACCAGGCCCTCAACCGTCGCGTGGAGATCTCCGTCTACCCGCCCGAGGCCCAGTGAGCGCTACCGGCGAGGACCCCGCTCCGACGCGCCTCGGGCCGGCGGCGGAGCGGGGCGCATGGCTGCGCATCCGTGAGCCGCTCCCGGTCTGGATGCCCTGGGTCCTGGGGGTGGTGCCGATCGCGGTGCTGCTGCTGGCCTGGGTCGCGGTCACCGCCGGCCGCATCCCCGAGGAGCGCCTCATCTCCCCGACGATCCTCCCCTCGCCGTTGGAGGTGGTCCGCTCTGTGCCCTCCCTCTGGTTCGACCGGGCCCTCACGCGCAACCTCGCGATCTCGTTCACCCGCGTGCTGGCCGGGTTCCTGGCCGCCCTCGCGGTGGCCTTTCCGCTCGGCGTCTCCATGGGCGCCTTCTCCAAGATCAAGGCCGCCTTCACCCCGCTCACCGTTTTCGGCGCCTACCTCCCGATCCCGGCCCTGGTCCCACTGACGCTGTCGCTGTTCGGGACCGGCGAGTCGCAGAAGGTCGCCTTCCTGGGTCTGGCCTTCGGCATCTACCTCGTCCCGCTCTTCGTGGCCGCGGTGGACGCGGTGGACGACACCTACCTCAAGACCGCCTACACCCTGGGCGCCACGCGCTGGCAGGCGGCGAGCCGGGTTCTGCTCCCCATCGCCTGGCCCGAGATCTTCCAGGCCATGCGCCTCGGCTTCGGCATCGGCTGGAGCTACATCCTCCTGGCGGAGATGGTGGACGTGGGACGCGGGGTCGGCGGCATCATCATCACCTCGCAACGTCGCGGCCCCCGCGAGCACATCTACCTGGTGCTGTTGATCATCGTGGCCGTGGCCTTCCTGACCGACAAGGTCTGGGTGGCCCTCGGCCGCCGGCTCTTCCCCTACCGGGAGGCGACACGGTGAGCGCCCCGGTGGTGGAGTTCCGGGGCGTCTCGAAGACGTTCAACCCAGGAGAGCCCACCGAGTTCACCGCGATCCGGGATCTCTCCTTCGAGATTGAGGACATCCCGCACTACGGCGAGTTCATCGCCATCATCGGTCCCTCGGGCTGCGGCAAGTCGACCGTCCTGAACCTCATCCAGGGCTTCTCGGACGTCTCCCCCCCGACGACCGGGAAGGTGCTGGTGCGGGGTGAGGAGGTGCACGGTCCGGGCCACGACCGCGGGATGATTTTCCAGAAGTACAGCTCGTTCCCCCACCGGACGGTGCTCGACAACGTCACCTTCGGGCTGGAGATCAACCAGGAGAAGCTCGGGCTCTCCGCCACGCAGAGGGAGCGTCGCGCCCACGACTGGATTCGCCGGGTGGGTCTCTCCGGCCACGAGCGCAAGTATCCCCATCAGCTCTCCGGGGGACAGCAGCAGCGCGTGGCCATCGCCCGGAGCCTGGTGCTGAAGCCGCGGATCATCCTGATGGATGAGCCGTTCTCCGCCCTCGACGAGCCCACCCGCTGCGACATGCAACAGCTCATCATGGACCTGTGGCACGAGGTCGAGGCGACGGTCCTCATCGTGACCCACTCCATCGCCGAGGCGGTGTACCTCGCCGATCGCGTCTGGATCATGAGCGGGGCTCCAGGTCGGATCGCCCGCACCTTCGACGACATCATCCCCCCCACACGCGACGCCGATCCGATGGAGGTGCAGGAGAGCGCGCCCTTCAAGGAGGCGGTGGCGGAGGTCGGGCAGGCGTTCCGCGAGATCGACACCGCGGCCGAGGGCGACACGAGGGCGAAGGCCGGGACGACGCCCGTGGCCGGGGAAGGCTGACGACATGGCCGGCAGGGAGCTGAGCTACTGGGACTACGTGAAGTCCGCCTTCCACCGCCACCTGCCGGTGCCGCTGCTCGGGGGGATGCCGGTCAACAAGATGGCCCTCGCCGTCTTCGGCGTCCTGGGCATCGCCAACCCGGGCTTCTGGTTCCTGGGCGCGGCCGCCGAGGTGGCGTATCTCGGTGTCCTCTCCTCGAGCTCGCGCTTCCAGAAGCTGGTGCAGGGCGAGCGCCTCCTCGAGCGGGCCCAGAGCCACGACGCGCAGGTGAAGAGGGCATTGCAGCGGCTCGGGCACTCTTCCCAGGTGCGCTACCGCGCGGTGGTCGACGAGTGCCGGCAGATCCTCGGGCTCGTGGACCGGGCCAGCTCCGAAGGGCTGCAGGGCCTGCGCACCGGCAACCTGAACGAGCTGCTGTGGCTCTTCATGCGGCTCCTGACCTCCCGGGAGCTCATCCTCTCCACACGCGCCCGCGTGAACCGGGACCAGCTGGAGGAGGACATCGCCTCCCTCCGCGAGCGGGCCGAGGCGGCGGACGCGAGCAGCCCGCTGGGGCGGTCGCTCCAGGCCACGCTCGGGATCCAGGAAAAGCGCCTCGACAACCTCGACATCGCCGGCAAGAACCTCGCCGTCGTCGACGCCGAGCTCGAGCGGATCGAGCAGCAGGTGCGGCTCCTCCGCGAGGAGAGCGCGGTATCCGGTGGTCCGGAGATGCTCTCGGCCCGGCTCGACGCGGTCTCCTCCACACTGACCGAGACATCGCGGTGGATGGACCAGAACGCCGACCTCTTCAGCTCCCTCGGCACCGAAGAGGCGCTCTCGGGCTCCCTGCCGACGCTGCCGGAGGCACCGGCGGCGGACAGCCCGCCGCCGATCCCGCCTCCCCGAAAGCGGCAGCGGGAGGG